>DATJIR010000175.1:0-8367 GCA_035493135.1 Verrucomicrobiia bacterium | reverse complement strand
GTAGCCCAGCACGGTGTCCCGGTCGAAGCCCTTCACCACGTCCCACTGCCCGAGGATCGGCCGCCCGAGCGGATGGCCGGCCCACACCCGCTCCGCGAACAGGTCGTGGATCAGGTCGTCCGGAGTGTCCTCCACCATCTTGATCTCCTGGAGGACCACCGCCTTTTCCTTCTCGATGTCGCCCGCCGCGAAGAGCGGGTGGCGCAGGATGTCGGTCAGCAGCTCCACCGCGAGCGGCAGGTGCTCGTCGAGCACGCTCACGTAGAAACAGGTGTGCTCCTTGGCGGTGAACGCGTCCATGTGCCCGCCCACCGAGTCGATCGCGCGGGCGATCTCCTCGGCGGAGCGGGACGCGGTGCCCTTGAACACCAAGTGCTCGATCAGGTGGGAGATGCCGCCGAGCGCTTCGGGTTCCACCCGCGAGCCCGTCTCCACCCAGATGCCGACCGCCACCGAGCGCACGTGCGGCATCGTCTCGGTGACGAGGCGCACGCCGTTGGGCAGCGCGCTCTTGCGATAGGGCACTAGGCAGAGCCCCCCGCGCCGGGGGCGATCTTGAGCTTCTCCTGCTCGGTGATCCCGGGCTGGTCCCGATGGGCCGCCTTGCGCGAGAGCCGCATCTTGCCGTTGCCGTCGATCTCGATCACTTTGACCGCGACGATGTCACCCTCGGAGAGCACGTCGCCCACCGAGCGGATGCGGTTCTCCGCGATCTGGGAGATGTGGAGCAGCCCCTCGTTGCCGGGGATGATCTCCACGAAGGCGCCGAACTCCTTGATGGACTTGACCTTGCCCACGTAGATGCGGTCGAGCTCGGCCTCGCGGCAGATGTCCTGGATGATCCCGATCGCCATCTGGGCCGCGTCGGCGCTCGGTGAGAACACGGTCACCTTGCCGTCGTCCTCGACGTCGATCTTGGCCCCGGTCTTCTCCTGGATGCCGCGGATGACCTTGCCGCCGGGTCCGATGATCTCCCGGATCTTCTCGGGGCGGATCTTGATGGTGAGGAAGCGGGGCGCGTTCGGGGAGAGCTCGGCGCGGGGCCCCTTGATGGTCTCGGCCATCTTGCCCAGCACGTGCAGGCGGGCCTCCTTGGCCTGGGCCAGGGCCTGGCGCATGATGTCGATCGACACCCCGCCGATCTTGATGTCCATCTGCAGCGCGGTGATACCCTTCTCGGTGCCGGCGACCTTGAAGTCCATGTCGCCGTAGTGATCCTCGCTCCCCATGATGTCGGTGAGGATCCCGACCTTGTCGCCTTCCTTGACCAGGCCCATCGCGATGCCCGCCACCGGGGCCTTGAGCGGCGCCCCCGCGTCCATCAGCGCCATCGACGCACCGCAGACGGTGGCCATCGAGGACGAGCCGTTGGACTCGAGGATGTCCGACACCACCCGGATCGTGTACGGGAACTCCTCGCGGGTGGGCAGCACCGCCTCCACCGCCCGCTGGGCGAGCGCGCCGTGGCCGATCTCGCGCCGGCCCGCGGTCCCGAACCGCTTGACCTCACCGGTCGAGAACGAGGGGAAGTTGTGGTGGAGCATGAAGCGGCGATAGCCGTTGCCCTCGAACGACTCGATCTTCTGCTCGTCGTCCTTGGTGCCGAGCGTGGCCGACACCAGGGCCTGGGTCTCGCCGCGGGTGAAGAGCGCGGAGCCGTGGGCGCGGGGCAGGTACTCCACCTCGCTCCAGATCGGCCGCACCTCCTTGACGCTGCGGCCGTCCACCCGGATGCCCTTCTCCACGATCAGCCGGCGCACCTCGCTCTTCTCCACCTTCTCGAAGGCCTCGCGCACCTTGGCGCGCTGGGTCTCGTCACCACCGACGGCAGAGAAGATCTCCTCGAAGATCGCCTCGAGGGCCTTCGCCCGGGCCTGCTTCTCGTGCACCGAGAGGGCCTGCACCACCTTGGCCGAGGCCAGCTCCTTGACGCGCGTCTGGAGCGCGGGGTCGACCCCCGCGGCCTCGAAGGCCCAGCGTGGCTTGGCGGCCCGCGCCACCAGGTCCTTCTGGATGCGGGCCAGCTCCTTGCAGCGCTCGTGGCCGAAGGCCAGCGCCTCCAGCATCTGCTCCTCGCTGATCTCCTTGCCGCCCGACTCCACCATCAGGATGGCGTCCTCGTTGCCCGCCATCACCAGCTCGATCGGGGAGGCGGCCACCTGCTTGTAGGTGGGGTTGGCGACCAGCTTGCCGTCGACCAGCGCCACCCGCACCGCCCCCACCGGACCCGCGAACGGGATCCCGGAGAGCGCCATCGCGGCCGAGGAGCCGATCATGGCGAGCACGTCGGGGTCGTTCTCGCTGTCCGCCGAGATCACCAGGTTGATGATCTGGATCTCGTTGCGGAACCCCTTGGGAAAGAGCGGCCGCAGCGGCCGATCGATCAGGCGACAGGTCAGCGTCTCCTTCTCGTCTGGTCGTCCTTCCCGCTTGAAGAAGCCGCCCGGGATGCGGCCCCCGGCGTAGGCCCGCTCGCGGTACTCCACGGTCAGGGGCAGGAAGTCGCGACCTTCCATGGCGGTCCGGGACGCGACCGCGGTGGACAGCACCACGGTGCCGCCGCAGCGGACGACAACGGACCCGTCGGCCTGCTTGGCGACCTTGCCGGTCTCGATGGACAGGGATGCGTCGTTGATCTTGATCTGCACAGAGTGAGGTGTCATACGGTCAGCGTCCTCCAGCTTGGGTAGGTGCGACTTCGAGGGGGGCCCGGCCGGGCCGGGCGAATGGTAGATCGATCCAATCGGAATCCGCGGTCACTTGCGAATTCCGAGCTTTTCCGTGACGGCTCGGTAGCGTTCCGTGTCCTTCTTCCGGAGGTATTCGAGGAGACCCCGGCGCTTGCCGATCAGCATCAGGAGACCGCGGCGGGAGTGGTGGTCCTTCTGGTGCAGCTTGAAGTGGTCGGTCAGCCCGTTGATCCGCTCGGAGAGGAGCGCGATCTGCACCTCGGGCGATCCGGTGTCGCCCTCGTGCACCTTGAACTGCTCGATCAGGCTCTTCTTCTTGTCCTGGGACAGCCGCATACGGAGATCCTCCCGGGGGTTCCCCCCCCAATCGCCACGTCCCCAGGGCCCCGGCCGCGGCTCCGTTGGGACGGGTTCGTGAACCGCTCAAACCCGCGTCAAGACAGAGCGGAGTGTATCACGCGACCCCAGGCCTTTCAACCCGCCTGGGCGCGGAGGAGCCGCCGCGCCTCCTCCATGTCGGCGAAAACCTGGGCGCGGAGCTCCTCGACACCCGGGAACTTCCGCTCGGGCCGGATCCGTCGCAGGAAGTCGAGCGTCAGCGGGCGGTCGTAGAGGTCGCCGGAGAAGTCGAACAGGTAGGCCTCGATCCAGTACTGCGACTCGTCGAAGGTCGGCCGGTAACCCAGGTTGACCACCGCGTCGGCCACGTGCCCATCCCAGCGCGCCCGGGCCGCGTACACCCCGGCGGCCAGCACCAGGGGGCGATCCGGCCGGAGGTTGGCGGAGGGGAACCCCAGGGTGCGGCCGCGGCCGGCCCCGCGCTGCACGGTACCGGAGACCGAGTAGGGGCGGCCGAGCAGCGCGCGGGCGAGCTCCACGCCGCCCTCCCGCAGCGCCTCGCGGATGGCGCTCGACGACACGGTGAGCCCGTCGACCTGCAGCGGCGGCAGCACGTGGGTGACGAAGCCGCGGCGACCGCCCAGCTCGAGCAGCAGGGCCGCGGTGCCACGGGCACCGGCCCCGAAGGTGTGGTTGAAGCCCACCACCACCTCGCGCACGCCGAGGGTGCGCACCAGGACCAGGTCCACGAAGGCCTCGGCCTCGATCAGGGAGAACTCGCGGGTGAACGGGATGACCAGCGACGCGTCGAGCCCGTGCAAGGCGATGCGGGAGAGATTCTCCTCGAGGGTCGCGATGGGGGCCGGCGCGAGCGCGGGCCGCAGCACCGCGGCCGGATGCGGATCGAACGTGCAGGCCACCGCGGACACCCCGAGGACGCGCGCGCGCGCCACCGCGGTGTCGAGGATCTTGGCGTGGGCGAGATGGATCCCGTCGAACGCGCCCAGCGCGACCACCGAGGGCCGCAGCTCAGGCGGGAAGGACGGAAGACCCGTGAGGATCCGCATGGAGCAGTCGTTCAGGCTTCACCCGGTCGCCGAGTCCCTGCCCCACCCCGAGCAGCACGTCGTCGGGGCCGTACACCCGCAGCCAGCCCGTCACCCGCCCGTCCGTGGCCACCGCCTGCCCGTGCGCGAAGGCCCGCGCTCCGTCGGCGTCCAGGCGCACCGGGGCAAGCGCGGCCAGCGCGGAATCGGGCGGCAACAGCCGGGCCCACAGGGCCTCGCCACTCCGGGCCAGGCGCACCTCGTCCCAGGAGACGGCGCTCTCGAGCGCGTAGGGGCCCACCCGCGTCCGCACGAGGCCGGCGAGGGCGGCCCCGCAGCCGAGGGCCGCGCCCAGGTCGGCGGCGAGCGTGCGCACGTACGTACCCTTGCCGCAGCGGACGTGGACGACGAAGTCGGGCAGGCTCACCGAGACCAGACGGATCGAGTGGACGGTGACCTCGCGCGGCTCGCGCTCGACCTCGACGCCCTGCCGGGCGAGCTCGTAGAGCCGCTTGCCGCCCCGCCGCAGGGCCGAGAACATCGGGGGCACCTGGCGAATCACCCCCACGAACGGCGCGAGCGTGGCCTCGATCGCGGCGGCGTCGAGCGGCGGCACCGGCCGGGTCTCGAGCACCGCGCCGGAGAGATCCTGGGTCTCGGTGGTCACCCCGAGGCGCACCGTGGCCACGTACTCCTTGTCGAGGTCGACGAGGTACGGCGTCAGCTTGGTGGCCTCCCCGACCAGGATGGGCAGGACTCCGGTCGCGGTCGGGTCCAGTGTGCCGCCGTGACCGATACGCGACGCGCGCAGGATGCGGCGGAGGTGGGCCACCACCTGGAACGACGTGACGTCCGGCCCCTTCTCGACCGGCAGGATGCCGGAGCGGTGCCGATCGCTCACGACGCGGGGCCGTCCAGGGCCTGGCGGACCGCGGCCAGCAGCGCGGCCTTCGCGTCGGCGAGCGGGCCCGGCAGGGTGCACCCGGCCGCATTCTCGTGCCCGCCCCCGCCGAAGCGATGTGCGATCCGGTTCACCGGCACGTCGCCCTTGCCCCGGAGGCTCGCCTTCACCCGCCCGGCCGACTCGGCCCGCAGCAGGACGGCCACCTTGACCCCCGCGATCGAGCGCGGGTAGGTCACGAGATCCTCGGCGGCCATGAACTCCTCGGACGCCGCACCCTCGGGCACGGTGAGCGTGGCGATCCGACCGTCCTCGGAGAGCTCCACGCGGCCGAGCAGGCTCCCCAGGACCGCGAGCGCGTCCTTGGGACGGCGCTGGTATAGGCGGTCGGTGACGAGCGCGGGCTCGGCGCCCGCCGCGGTGAGCGCGGCGGCGATCCGGAAGGTGCGCGGCGTGGTGTTCGAGTAGCGGAACGAGCCGGTGTCGGTGTGAACCGCGGTGTAGAGGCCGAGCGCGGTGTCGCGCCCGATCGGCCAGCCGAGCGCGACCAGCAGGTCGTGGATCATCTCGCCGGTCGCGGCGGCGGAGGGGTCGATCCAGTTGATGGTGCCGTACCGGCGGTTGTCCGGGTGATGATCGATGTTCAACACCCGGCTGTCCGGGCCGCGCACGCCCGCGAGCAGCCCCTCGGTGCGGCCGTCGTTCGGGCAATCGGTGAGCACGACGGTGTCGAACCGTCGCGGCGCGGCTCGCCACACCTGCCAGCGATCGCCGCCCGGGATGAAGTCGAGGACGGCCGGCACCGGGTCGGGCCCCGCGTAGCTCACCGTCCACCCGGCCGCCTCCATCGCGAGCCCGAGCCCCAGCAGGGTGCCGAGCACGTCGCCGTCGGGATGGACGTGGCCCAGCATGAGGGCCGCGCCGCGGGGCCGGCGGAGCGCATCGAGCAGCTCCGCGGGCGGCTGCTCGGAGACCACCGTGGTGCCGGACGGGTGGCCACTCACCTCACTCGTCCTCCGGCGCGGCCGGCCCATTGGCGCGCAGCGCGGCCAGGAGGGACTGGATGTGCGCGGCGTGCTCCATGGAGCGATCCGGGCGGAAGAGCAGCTCCGGCGTCGTGCGCAGATCGAGATGGCGCCGGAGCCAGCTCCACACGAAGCCGCGCGCGCTCTCGAGGGCCTTGAACGAGGACGCCCACTGCTCCTCGGGGCCGAGGACCGACACGTACACCTTCGCGTGCTTGAGGTCGGGGCTCGTGTCCACCTCGGTGACGGTGACGAACCCGAGCCGGGGGTCCTTGAGCTGACGCTGGACGAGCATCGAGATCTCTTCCTTGATGAGCTGGTTCACCCGCTCGAGCCGCTTGGCCTGCATTATTTATCCGCTCGCCTCGCCTTCGGCTGCAGCTCGCCTGGCCACTAGAGAATCTCGACCTGGACGTCGGTCACCCAGCCGTCGACGTGGTCCTCGATGTAGTCCATGGCCTTGGAGATCACCTCGTTGGCGTGGCGGGAGTCGCCGGAGACACAGGCCAGCGCCAGGGTCGCGCGCTGCCAGACGTCGTGATGGTCCACCTCCGCGACCGAGATCTCGAACCGGCGCCGCAGGGTGTCCTTGAGACCCTTCAGGGCGTGGCGCTTGCCCTTGAGCGATCCGATGTCCGGCAGGTGCAGCTCGACGGTGCCGACCGCCACCCGCGCTCCCGACACTGGTCGACGCCCCTACAGGGTACGGGCGACCTCCTCGGTGGTGAAGGCCTCGATGACGTCGTTGGGCTGCACCCCCTTGATCCCCTCGATGCCGATGCCGCACTCGAGCCCCTGCAGCACCTCGCGCACGTCGTCCTTGAACCGCTTGAGCGAGTTGATGGTGCTCTCGCCCAGCACCGCCTCGCCGCGCTTGATGCGGGCGCGGGCCCCGCGGACGATCTTGCCGTCGCTGACCGAGGAGCCATAGATCGTGCCGATCTTGGAGATGGGGAAGAGCTGGCGCACCTGGGCCCGGCCCAGCACCACCTCGCGGATCTCCGGGGCGAGCATGCCGGACAGGGCCGCCTTCACGTCGTTGATCGCGTCGTAGATGACGTTGTAGTTGCGCATGTCCACGCCGTTGGCCTGGGCCTGGCTCGCGGCCTTGGGGTCCGCCTTGACGTTGAAGCCGAGGACGATGGCGTTGGAGGCGGAGGCGAGCATCACGTCCGACTCGGTCACCCCGCCCACCGAGCTGTGGATGACCTTGAGCTTGACCTCGTCCGTCGACAGCCGCTCGAGCGACTCGGTGAGCGCCTCCACCGAGCCCTGCACGTCCGCCTTGATCACGAGGCGCAGCTCCTTGACCTCGCCCGCCGCGATCTGCTTGTGCAGGTCCTCGAGGGTGATCCGCGTCGCGCCCTTGCCCTTCAGCCGGTCGCGCTCGCTGCGCACGGTGGCGATCTGGCGCGCCTTGCGCTCGTCGGCGACGACCAGCATGGTGTCGCCCGCCTGCGGGACGCCCGAGAGGCCCAGGATCTCGACCGGGTCCGACGGCCCCGCGCTCGTGACCTTCTTGCCGCGGTCGTTGAACATCGCGCGCACGCGCCCGGCGTGCGAGCCGACCACCACCGCGTCGCCTTCCCGCAGCGTGCCCGACTGGATGAGGGCGGTGGCCACCGGACCGCGGCCGCGATCGAGCCGGCCTTCCACGATCACCCCGCGCCCGGACCGCCCGGGGTTCGCGCGCAGCTCGAGGATCTCGGCCTGGAGCGCGGTCATCTCGAGGAGCTGCGGGATGCCGTCGCCGCGCTTGGCGGACGTGTGGATGAAGATGGTCTGCCCGCCCCAGTCTTCGGGCACCAGGCCCTGGTTGGCCAGCTCGCGCTTGACGCGATCCGGCTCCGAGCCGGGCTTGTCGATCTTGTTCACCGCCACCAGGATCGGCACGTTGGCCGCCTTGGCGTGGTTGATCGCCTCCACCGTCTGCGGCATCACCCCGTCGTCGGCCGCGACCACCAGGATCACCATGTCGGTGGCCTGGGCGCCGCGCGCGCGCATCGCGGTGAAAGCCTCGTGGCCCGGGGTGTCGAGGAAGGTGACCTTGCCGTGGCTCGTGTCGACCTGGTACGCCCCGATGTGCTGGGTGATGCCGCCGAACTCGCGCTCCGCCACCTTGGTGGTGCGGATCGCGTCGAGCAGCGACGTCTTGCCGTGGTCGACGTGGCCCATGACCGTGACCACCGGCGGCCGCGTGCGCAGCTGCGCCGGGTCGGACTCTTCCTCCTCCAGCAGATCGCCCTCGAGCGAGCGGACCTCCACGTCGAAGTGGAACTTGTCCGCGACGAGCTTCGCCGCGGTCGGGTCGAGCACCTCGTTCACGGTGGCCATCACGCCCAGCTCGAGCAGCGCCTTGATGACCT
>DATJIR010000174.1:0-4805 GCA_035493135.1 Verrucomicrobiia bacterium | reverse complement strand
CAGGTCCCGGCCAAGCTCTTCGACGCCATGGCCCTCGGCCGCCCGGTGGTCTCGACGCGCGTGTCGATGATCCCCGAGATCCTCGAGGGCTGCGGGCTCCTCGTCGAACCCGGCGACGTGGCCGGGCTCGGGGCGGCGATCGCGCGCCTGCTCGATCGGCCCGAGGAGGCGCGCGCCCTCGGCGCGGCGGCCCGCCGGCGCGCGGTGGAGCGCTACAGCTTCGAGGCGGCCCGCCGCGTGCTGTTCCCCCTCGTGGAGCGCGTCCGCACGCAGCGCTCGCGGGCCCGCCGATGAAGCTCGGCCTCATCTGCCGGCCGTTCTCCTTCCACGGCGGTATCGAGACCGCCACCGCCGGCCTGCTCGGCGCACTCCGGCGGCAGGGCCACGCCGTCGAGCTGATCAGCACGCGGCGCCAGCCCGACGTGCCGGGGGTGCCGGTGCGGCGGGTGCCGATCCTGCGCCATCCGTCCACCCTGCGGCTGCTCTCGTTCGCGCTCGCCGCGCAGCGGGAGGCGGCCCGCCACGGCTACGATCTCGTGCAGAGCCACGAGCGCGCGCTCCGGCAGGATCTCTACCGGGCGGGGGAGGGATGCCACCGCGCGTACCTGGCCGCGATGGGCCGGCGGCCGGGCGGCAATCCGTACCATCACCTGGTCTGCGCGCTCGAGCGCCGCATCTTCCGGCTGCGCGCCGCGCGGCACGTGGTGGCGATCTCGCGGCAGGGCAAGGCCGAGATCGAGCGCCTGTACCGTACCGAGCCGTCCGCGGTGACGCTCGTCTACAACGGCGTGGACCTCGAGCGCTTCCATCCCGACAACCGCCCGCGGCACCGCAAGGGCACGCGCGAGGCGCTCGGCATCCCCGACGACGCATGGTCCGTGCTCTTCGTGGGATCGGGCTTCGAGCGCAAGGGCCTGGGCCCGCTGCTGGAAGGCTTCGCGCGCCTGCCCGATCCCGGGCGGCGCCTCGTGGTGGCCGGCAAGGGCGACGTCGCGCGCTACCGGCGCACGGCCGCGGCGCTCGGGATCGGTGATCGCGTCGTCTGGACCGGCCCCTTGCCCGAGGTGGAGCGCCTCTACGCGGCGGCGGACGTGGTGGCGCTGCCCGCGCTCTACGAGCCGTTCGGCAACGTGCACCTGGAAGCGCTCGCGGCGGGAGTGCCCGTCCTCACCAGCGCGCGGGCCGGGGGCTCGGAGATCGTACGCCCGGGCGAGAACGGCTACGTCGTCGACGAGGTCGCGGCCGATCCCATCGCCCGCGGGCTCGCCGCCCTCCGCGACGCGCCGGCCGGCGGGTGGAGCGCGCCCGCCCGCGCGGGCGTCGAGGGCTTCACCTACGCGGCGCAGGCCCTGGCCTTCACTGCGGTCTACGAGCGTCTGCGCCGCTGACGGGCCCCGCGCGTGTCGGGCCAAACCCCCGATTTTCATTGATCATTCGGGGGGACGGGCATTACACTGCGAGTCAATGCCGGTCGATCGCCGCGCGCCACGCCCCGCCGTCTTCATGGACCGGGACGGCTGCCTCACCGAGGAGGTGGGGTACGTCAACCACCCGACCCGGATCCGCCTCCTGCCGCGCACCGCGGAAGCGGTGCGCCGCCTGAACCAGGCGGGCGTTCCGGCGGTGATGATCACCAACCAGACCGGCATCGCGCGCGGCTACTTCTCGGAAGAGACCCTGCACGCCACCAACACGCGAATGCAAGAGCAGCTCCGCGCGGCGGGGGCGCGGCTCGACGGCCTGTACGTGTGCATGCACCATCCGAGCGAGGGCCTACCGCCGTACCGCGCCGACTGCGACTGCCGCAAGCCGCGCCCGGGGCTGCTGCACCGGGCGGCCGCCGAGCTCGGCCTCGACCTGCCCGGCTCGGTGATGATCGGCGACAAGCTCTCCGACGTCACCGCGGGGCACGCGGTCGGCGCCGCGGGCGTGCTCGTGCTCACCGGCTACGGCCTCGGCGAGTGGGAGTACCGGCGCGATGACCTGAGCGGAGGGCAGAGCGGCGGACGAAGCGTGAAGCCGGACCACGTGGCCGAGGATCTGCTCGACGCGGTGGAGTGGGCGCTCGCCCGCGCCGCGACGGCGGCCGGGGCCTGACGTGTTCCCGCTCAAGCGACTCCAGGAGGCGCTGGCGCGGCTTGCGGGGCGCCGCGTGGTGGTGGTCGGCGACCTCATCGCCGACGAGTACCTCTACGGCAAGCCGGCCCGCATCTCCCGCGAGGCGCCGGTCCTCATCCTGCGCTTCACGGATCGCGAGGTGCGGCTGGGCGGCGCGGCCAACGCGGCCCACAACGTCCACGCGCTCGGCGCCAGCGTGCTGCCGGTGGGTCTGCTCGGACGGGACGCGGCGGGCGACGAGGTCCACGCGCTCTTCCGCCAGGCGGGCATGAGCACGGACGGCATCTCGCGCGAGGCGGGGCGCCCGACGCCGGTCAAGACGCGCATCATGGCCGGCGGCTACCAGGCCACCCGGCAGCAGGTGGTACGCCTCGACCGCGAGCCGGAGGGCGGCATCGCGGGCCCGGCCGAGGCGCACCTGATCGAGGCGCTCCGCGCGGCGGGCGCCCGCGCCGACGGGTTCCTCGTCTCCGACTACGGCTACGGCGTCGTCACCCCGCGCGTCTACGAGACCGTGCTGGAGCTCGCCCGCGCGCGCGGGGCCCCGGTGACGGTCGACAGCCGCTACGAGCTGCCGCGCTTCCGGGGCGCCACCGCGGCCACCCCGAACGAGCCCGAGGTGGAAGCGCTCACCGGCCAGGAGCTGACCGACGACGCCGCGGTCGAGAAGGCGGGGCGTGTGGTGCTCGAGCGGCTCGACGCGCGGCTCCTCCTGCTCACGCGCGGCAGCCGGGGCATGGCCCTCTTCGAGCGGGAAGGCCCGGTCACGTTCATGCCGATCCACGGCAGCGACGAGATCGCGGACGTCACCGGGGCGGGTGACACCGTGATCAGCACGTTCACGGTGGCCCTGGCCGCCGGGACCGCGCCCGGCGAGGCGGCGTGGCTCGCCAACGTGGCGGGAGGCGTGGTGGTCATGAAGCGCGGCACCGCGACCGTGAGCGTCTCGGAGCTGGCGGCCGCGCTCGCGAGCGATGGCGGCCGTCGTCGGCGTTGACGAGGCGGGCCGGCTCGCCGCCGCCTGGCGCGCCCAGGGCAAGCGGGTGGTCCTGGCCAACGGCTGCTTCGATCTCCTCCACGTGGGACACGTGCGCTACCTGCAGGGCGCCCGCGCCCTCGGCGACGCGCTCGTGGTCGGGCTCAACTCGGACACCTCGGTGCGGCGCCTCAAGGGCGCGGGCCGCCCGGTGATGCCAGCGGCGGAGCGCGCGGAGCTGGTGGCCGCGGTGCGCGGCGTCGACCTCGTCGTGGTGTTCGAGGAGGACACCGCGGACGCTCTCATCACGCGTCTCCGGCCCGACGTGCACGCCAAGGGCACCGACTACACCCCGCAGAGCGTGCCCGAGCGGGCCACCGTGGCCGCGGTCGGCGCCGCGGTGGCCATCGCGGGCGATCCCAAGAGCCACTCGACCCGGGACCTCATCGCCACCATCCTGACCCGCTTCGGCCAGACGCCGCGGTGAGCGGGGCACGATGACGACGACGGGGGAGAGTCGGGGGGAGCCGGGACGGATCTCGGGCCCCGCGCTCATGAAGATCGCGATCGTGAAGCTGTCATCGCTGGGCGACGTGATCCACGCGCTGCCGGTGGCGCACGCGCTGCGCCGGGCCCGGTCCGGTCTGCACCTCACCTGGATCGTGGAGGCGCGCGAGTACGCGCTGCTCAACGGCCACCCGGACCTCGACGTGGTGGTGCCGGTCGACACGCGGCTCTGGCGGCGGCTCATCTGGCGGCCGGCCGGGGCGCGCCAGGTCCTGGGCAAGGTGCGGCGGCTCAAGCATCGGATCCGCGCGGCCCGCTTCGACGTGGCCATCGACCTGCAGGGACTGATGAAGAGCGGGCTGCTCACCGCCTACACCGGCGCGCCGCTCCGCATCGGCTTCACCGCCGATCGCTGCCGCGAGCGCCTCAACTGTCTCTTCACCAACCGGCGCGTGCGGCCACCCGCGAGCGCGGTGCACGTGGTGGACCAGTACCTCTCGCTGCTCGAGCCACTCGGCGTCGCCGCGGGCCCGGTCGAGTTCCACGTGCCGATCCCGGCCGCGGCCGAGCGGCGGATGGAGGACTTCCTGGGCGAGCAGGGCGTGAAGAGCCGCGACTGCCTGGTCGCCATCAACCCGGGGGCCGGGCGCGCCGACAAGCAGTGGCCGGTGGAGCACTTCCGGGCGCTGGCCGATCGGCTCGCCCAGGAGCCCAGCGCGCGCATCCTGCTGCTGTGGGGCCCGGACGAGATCCACATGGCCCGGCAGATCCGGGACGGCCTCCCGGCCCGCGCGATCCTGGCGCCGCCCACCGACCTGCACGAGCTCGGCGCCCTGCTGCGCCGGTCCTCGCTGATGGTGGCCAACGATACCGGCCCGCTGCACCTGGCCGCCGCTCTCGGGACGCCGAGTCTCGGCCTCTTCGGCCCCACCCGGGCCGAGCGCAACGGCCCCTACGGCCCGCACTGCCGCGGCGTGCAGAGTCCCGACGGCACCATGGTCGGGCTCCGGCCAGAGGTCGCGGTCGAGGCCGCCCGGGCGCTCCTGGCCGCGCGGAGCGCCCCGTGAGCCGTCTCAGCGTGACCGTCATCGCGTGGAACGAGGAGGAGCGGCTGCGGGCCTGCCTCGAGAGCGTGGCGTGGGCCGACGAGATCGTGGTCGTCGACGGCGAGTCCACCGACAAGACAGTGGCGCTGGCGCGCGAA
>DATJIR010000173.1:0-12258 GCA_035493135.1 Verrucomicrobiia bacterium | reverse complement strand
CCGCCCACCCCGTGCACGCCGACCACGTCGAGGGAGTCGTCGTAGCCGAGTTTCGACTTCAGGTTGCAGGCCGAGTAGCAGATAAGACCGGCCACCGCCCCGATCACGATCGAGGCCATGGGGGTCACGAAGCCCGCGGCGGGGGTTATGGCCACCAAGCCCGCCACCGCGCCCGAGGCCGCCCCCAGGACGGTGGGTTTGCCCCGCGACGACCACTCGGTGAACATCCACCCCAGCGCGGCCGCCGCGGTGGCGGTGTTGGTGGTCATGAACGCGTGCGCGGCGAGGCCGTTGGCGGCCAGGGCGCTCCCCGCATTGAATCCGAACCAGCCGAACCAGAGCAGGCTCGCCCCCATCACCGTGAACGGGAGGTTGTGGGGTGGCATTGGCTGGTGCCCGTAGCCCTTGCGCTTGCCGATGATCAGCGCCGCGGCCAGGGCGGAGACGCCGGATGAGATGTGCACCACCGTCCCGCCCGCGAAGTCCAGCGCGCCCAGGTTGCGCAGCCACCCTCCGACTCCCCAGACCCAGTGGGCCAGCGGGTCGTAGACCACGGTGGCCCACACCAGGATGAACACGAGGAAGGTGGAGAACTTCTTGCGCTCCGCGAACGCCCCCGTGATGAGGGCGGGGGTGATCACCGCGAACATCATCTGGAACAGCATGAAGGCGGTATGGGGAATCGTCGCCGCGTAGTCCGCGTTGGGCGTCGCCCCCACCCCGCTGAGACCGAGCCACTCGAGGCCGCCGATGACTCCGCCCTTGTCCGGTCCAAACGCCAGGCTATATCCCCACAGCACCCACTGCACCGAGATCAGGGCCAGAATGATGAAGCTCTGCATCAGCGTGCCGAGGGCGTTCTTCTGCCGGACCATTCCGCCGTAGAACAGGGCGAGCCCGGGGGCGGTCATGAGCAAGACAAGCGCGGAGGACACGAGCACCCAGGCGGTGTCACCGCTGTCTATCTTCGGTGCCGCCGGCGCGGGCGCCGGAGGAGCGCCGGGGGCCGCCGGCACGGGCGCCGTCTGGGCCGGCGTCGTGGACTGCGCGAACGCGGCCGGCGCACTCACCAGCGCGAGAACGCACAGCAACAGCGCGATCGTGGTTGATCGTGTCCTTCTCATTCCAGCCATGACCTCCCTATCGGATGTGGTCCAGATCGGATGTGGTCCAGTGACGTTCGGATGGCGACCGCTCAGAGCGCGCTCTCGTCCCGCTCACCCGTCCGGATACGCACTGCAGTATCGACCGGCTGGATGAAGATCTTGCCGTCACCGATGTTGCCGGTCTTGGCGGCTCCCGCCAGGACGCCCGCCACCTTGTCGACGAGGTTGTCGGGGACCACCACCTCCACCTTGATCTTCGGCAGGAAGTCGACCGTGTATTCACCACCCCGGTACAGCTCGGTGTGCCCCTTCTGCCGACCGAAGCCGCGGACCTCCGACACGGTCATGCCGATGACCCCGATGCCGGTCAGGGCTTCCTTCACGTCGTCGAGCTTGAAGGGCTTGATGATGGCTTCGATCTTTTTCATGTGGGCCTCCCGGGCGGGCTGCTCTGCACTCGCCATGCCGGGGCCGTGCGGACGTAGAGCGTAGCGAAATTAGATCATTACGGGAGGGGTCCCCTCGCGACTGGAGGGGAGTCTGACCACTAATTAGGCAGGATGCCTAGGAGTGCCTTTCGACTAGGCATATCGGCCCCGAGGGGCCGATAGGTCAATCCCGCCAGACCCCATCCTCGACCGCGACGGCGTGCTTCGCGGGCGCCATCGCCTCGACCGGAGTAGGGACAGCGGTGCGGAGAGCGGCCCAGAGCTCCTTCAGGTCGGCTGTCTTGGCGGCCAGGAGCACGCCAGGAATCTGGGGCCGCTCGAACTCGGTGAACGATCCCGAGCACACGATGACCTTGGGCCGGGGGCTGCGGCGGCTGAGCCGCTGGAGAAAGTCCATCCCGTCCATCCGGGGCATACGCAGGTCCAGGACGATGACGTCGGGGCGCACGGCTCCCAGGACCGAGAGCGCCTGATACCCGTCGGTGGCCTCGAACAGCTCGAACTGCCTTTCGAGGGCCATCCGGTACAGCTTGCGCCAGGCGGGATCGTCGTCGACGAGCAGTATGCGCGACATGGTGCCACCTCCGGGCGCATCGCAGACGCAAGACCGCTGCCAAGCTAGATCACACAGTATTTCAACTGCTTGCGCCTTCAGCCCTTATAGGCCGCGGCAGGGGGCTGACGGAAGGGCCGGACAGGACGTCCCCTGACGAACGTCAGGCGCGGCGCTGGGGTATGCCGTGCCGCCGCATCTTCGAGTACAGCGTGGGGCGCCGGAGGCCGAGCACCTGGGCTGCGGCCTGCTTGTTCCAGCCGGTGGACTCGAGCGCCCGGACGATGGAAACCCGCTCAATCTCTTCGAGCGATCCGGGCGGAGGGGCAGACCCTTCGGAGGCGGCGTTGGCCTGGAGAGACTCCGGCAGGTCGGCCAGGGTGATCTCCTTACCCCGGGCGACGAGCACGGCCCGCTCGATCGCGTGCTCCAGCTCGCGGATGTTGCCGGGCCAGGAATACGAAAGCAGCCGCCGGTAGGCCTCGGGGTCGATCGTGTCGACCTCGCGGCTATGCTTGAGCCGGAAGCGCTCCAGGAAGGACTTCGCCAGGAGCGGGATGTCTCCGGAGCGCTCGCGAAGCGAGGGCAGGGTCACCGTCACCGTGTTGATCCGAAAGTAGAGATCCTGGCGCAGACGCCCGTCACGGAGGGCCGCCTCCGGCTCCCGGTTCGTCGAGCAGATCAGGCGGAAGTCGACCGGGACCGTCTTGGCCCCGCCCAGCCGGCGGACCGTCCGGTCCTCGAGGACGCGGAGCAGCTTGGCCTGCAGATCGAGCGGCATCTCGGTGATCTCGTCGAGGAGGAGGGAGCCCCGGTGCGCCTCCTCGAGGAGACCGGGCTTGTCGGTGGACGCCCCGGTGAACGCCCCCTTGACGTGGCCGAACAGCTCCGACTCGATCAGGTCCTTCGGGAGCGCCGCGCAGTTGATCTTCACCATCGGGCCATCCACCCGGGTGCTCTTGGCGTGGACCGCGTTGGCGGCCAGCTCCTTGCCGGTGCCGCTCTCGCCCACGATCAGGACGTTGGCGTCGGAGGAGGCCACCGACTCCAGCATCTCGAAGACCCGCTTGATCGCCGGGGAGGAGCCGAGCATCTCCCCGTAGGCGGCCTGCTCGGCGAGCTTGCGCCGCAGGTCGGAGGTCTCGGCGAGGAGCCGGCGGCGCTCGAGCGCCTTGCTCACCAGCATCAGCATCTCGTCGGCGTCGAACGGCTTGGCCACGAAATAGAACGCGCCTTGCTTGGTGGCTTCCACCGCCTTCGAGATGGACCCATGCCCGGTCATGATGATGACCTCGATCGACGGGTCCTTCGCCTTCAGCAGCCGGAGCAGGTGCAGGCCGTCGCCGTCGGGCAGGATCAGGTCCACGATGGCGAGGGCGAACTCGCGGGTCTCCATGCGGAGCATGGCACCCACCGTGTTGGCCGCGGTCTCGACGTCGTGCCCCTCGCGCTCGAGGGTCAGGCGGAGATTCTCGGCGATGACCGTCTCGTCATCGACGACGAGGATGCGAGGCTTCATGCGTTTCAGCCTAGCACAGGCCGATTTTTCCCTGTTACCCACGTGACACTCCACGCGGGACTCCGCCTTCCCTCACCCGGCACCGCACGAAAAGCCCGCGCCTTGACAGGCCGAAAGCTCGCGAGCAATATGCGGGGCATGCATTTCGGCGTCTCGCTGCCGGGCCGTGGTCCGCTCGCTACTCCCGATGCCCTCACCAAGCTCGCCGAGAAGGCGGACACGCTCCGCTATACTTCGCTGTTCGTGACCGACCACGTGGTGATCCCGACCTCCAACAACTCGACCTATCCCTATTCCCCGACCGGCCGCTTCGCGAGCGACTGGACCAACGGCTACCTCGAGCCGATCGCGCTGATGGGGGTCCTGGCCGGCCTGACCTCGCGGATCAGGCTCGGGACCAGCGTGCTGGTGGTGCCCTACCGGAACCCGGTGGTGACCGCCAAGATGCTCGCGACCCTCGACGTCATGTCGGGCGGACGACTGATCCTCGGGGCCGGGGTGGGATGGATGCGCGAGGAGTTCGAGGCCGTGCAGGCGCCGCCGTTCGACGAGCGCGGGCGGGTCACCGACGAGTACCTCCGCCTGATGCGTGTGATGTGGACGAAGGAGCCCGCCGAGTTCACCGGCAAGTACTACCGGCTGCCGTCCGCCAGCGCGCTGCCGAAGCCCCGGCAGGCCGGTGGCATCCCGATCTGGGTAGGCGGCCACACCGACGCCGCGCTCCGCCGCGTCGGCGAGCTCGCCGACGCCTGGCACCCCATCGGCCTGCGCCCACCCGCGATGCTGCACCCGCCGGAGTACGCGGAGAAGGTGAAGGTCATCCACGGCTGGGCGCGCAAGGCTGGCCGTGACCCGAAGGACATCACACTGTCGCTCCGGGTGCCCCTGGAGCTCGCGCCCCGCCGTGGGACCTGGACCGGTAGCGACCAGCCCGGCTTCCGCGGCACCGCCGCCGAGGTGATCGGGCACATCAAGGCCTACCAGACCCTCGGCGTCTCGCACTTCGTGTTCGACCTGGCTCCGGCCGATCTCCGGGGACAGCTGAGCCTCATGGAGCGCTTCGCCGAAGAGGTCCGTCCGAAGGTCCTGCGGGCTCCCCGCTGAGTGCCCCCATGCCGTCGACGCTGGCCGCTCCGCTGCCGGGCCCTGTCGCCGGCTTCATCACGAGCGCACGCGTGGGCCGCCTCGCCACCGCCGACGCGGGCGGACAGCCGATGGTGGTGCCCATCTGCTACGCCTTCGACGGCACCGCGCTATACTCCGCGGTCGACGCCAAGCCCAAACAGGCGCCCCCGGAGGGCCTCCGGCGCATCCGCAACCTTCGCGAGAACCCCCGCGTCTCAATCGTGATCGATGACTACCAGGAGGACTGGACGAAGCTCCGCTACGTGATCATCCAGGGCCGCGCCGATCTCCTGACCGACGGCCCCCAGTTCTCCCACGGGGTCGACCTGCTGATCGCCAAGTACGATCAGTACCGCACGCTCGGGCTCGGCCGCGAGCGCGGCCTGATGATCCGCGTCACGCCGAGCCGGGTATCGTCGTGGCAGTACTCGAGCTGAGCCCGGTCGATCGGGCCCTCGACCGCGTGGCGGAGGGCCGCGTGCCTTCCGCCGCGGAGGCGACCGCCCTGCTCGATACTCCCGCCGCGCGGCTGCCGGATCTCCTGGCCGCGGCGGCGGCCCTGCGCGATCGAGGCCGCGGTCGGCGCATCACGTTCTCGGCCAAGGTCTTCATCCCGCTCACCACGCTGTGCCGCGACTACTGCGGCTACTGCACGTTCCGGAAGGATCCCGGCGAGCCGGGCGCCTTCACCATGACGCCCGAGCAGGTGCTGGCGCTGGCGCAGGCGGGAGCCCGGCTGGGGGCCAAGGAAGCGCTCTTCTCCCTGGGCGACAAGCCCGAGGCGCTGTTCCCGGAGCACCGCGCCTTCCTGCGCCGCATGGGGTACCGGACGACGCTCGGCTATCTACGGGCGGTCTGCGAGCGGGTGCTCGAGGAGACCGGTCTCCTGCCGCACGCCAACCCGGGCCTGATGACCGAGCGCGACTTGGCCGCTCTGCGCGAGGTCAACGTCAGCATGGGCATCATGCTGGAGAGCACGTCGTCCCGGCTGCTCGCCCCCGGCGCGGCCCACGATCGCGCGCCGGACAAGGTCCCGGGGCGACGACTCAAGACGATCGCCCGCGCCGGCGCGCTCGGGATTCCCTTCACCACCGGGATCCTGATCGGTATCGGAGAGACGCACGCCGAGCGGGTCGACGCGCTTCTGGCCATCCGCGACCTCCACGAGCGTCACGGGCACATCCAGGAGGTCATCGTCCAAAACTTCCGCGTCAAGCCGACCATTCCCATGCGCGGCTGGCCCGAGCCCGGCGCGGAGGACCTGCTTCGCACGGTGGCGGTGGCCCGCCTGCTGCTGGGCCCGATGATGAACATCCAGGCGCCGCCGAATCTGTCCGCCGACGGGTACGAGCGCCTCGCCGCCGCCGGCCTCAACGACTGGGGCGGAGTGTCGCCGCTCACCCCCGATCACATCAATCCGGAGCGCCCCTGGCCCGGCCTGGCCGAGCTACGGCGCCGCACCGAGTCCGCCGGTCACGAGCTGCGCGAGCGGCTGGCGGTGTACCCGGAGTACGCGACCCGGGGCGCGTTCCTCGATCCGCGGCTCGGCGAGCGCGTGGCGCGCCTGGTCGACTCCGATGGCTTCGTGAGACCCCACCTCGAGGTATGGAGACACTGGTGATGCGCACCGACGACCCGACCCCCATCACGCTCGACTGGGCTTCCTCCGACGTCCGCGGCATCCTCGGCCACCTCCTCGACGGCGGAGAGCTGTCGGTCGACGACGGCATCCGCCTGACCGAGACCCATGGGCGCGACTTCCAGGCCCTCACCCTGGTCGCCGACGAGATGCGCCGTCGCCAGGCGGGCGACGTGGTCACCTACGTCGTCAACCGCAACATCAACTTCACCAACGTGTGCATCAAGCACTGCACCTTCTGCGCGTTCAGCCGCGACCACCGTGAAGAGGAAGGCTACTTCCTGCCGATGGACGAGGTGGTCCGGCGGGCCATCGAGGCGTGGGAGATGGGCGCGACCGAGGTCTGCATCCAGGCCGGCCTGCCCCCGAAGCTCGACGGGACCTACTACATCGATCTCTGCCGCGCCATCAAGGCCGCCTTGCCCGAGATGCACCTGCACGCCTTCTCTCCCGAGGAGATTCTCTACGGCTCGACCCGCTCCGGCCTGCCCATCCCGGAGTACCTCGCCGAGCTCAAGAAGGCCGGCCTCGGCACGCTTCCCGGGACCTCCGCCGAGGTGCTGGACCAGGACATGCGCGATCTCATCGCCCGCGGCCGCATCACGGTCGAGCAGTGGATCGAGGTGATCACGTCCGCCCACGCCCAGGGGATCCGAACCACCTCCACGATCATGTACGGCCACGTGGAGCAGCCCGCCCACTGGATCCGACACATGGATCTCCTGCGCCGTATCCAGAAGGAGACCGGCGGCTTCACCGAGTTCGTGCCCCTGTCGCTGATCCACCAGGAGGCCCCGATGTACCGGCGCGGGCTCGTGCCGGGGGTACGCCAGGGCGCGACCGGCTTCGAGGTCGTGAAGATGCACGCGCTCGCCCGGCTGTTCCTCGGGCCGCTCTTCCGTAACATCCAGTGCTCCTGGGTGAAGGAGGGGCCCAAGCTCGCCCAGCTCCTGCTGGCGTCCGGGGCCAACGACGTGGGTGGCACCCTGATCAACGAGTCGATCTCCACGTCCGCCGGGGCCTCCTACGGGCAGCTGGTGCCCCCGGCGGAGCTGCGCCGGCTCATCCGAGACGCGGGGCGGCTACCCGCTCAGCGCTCTACCACCTACGACCTGCTCCGGGTCTACGAGGTGGAGGACGCCGCCGACGACTCCCCGCTGGACCACGTCGAGAACGCGGAAGCCCGGTTCGGCTCCTACCGGCTCCTGGCCGCGTCCGGCAAGTTCCGCTTCCTCCATCCCACGCGCGCACAGCAGGACTGAGCGAGCCTCGAGGCGCATTCGGCTGTTGAGCGCGCGGGGTGCGTTGAGTAGAATTGGGCCTTGGTTTCACGCAGGACGCGACCATCCTGAACCGGTTGGCCTGAGACGGTTGGCCTCGGCGGTCGGCCTTTCCGGCGGCCGTTCACTCTCACACCCAGACATGGAGGAATGCACATGGCGAAATCGATGACGAAGTCCGCCATCATCGCTCACCTGGCCCAGAAGACGGAGCTCAGCAAGAAGCAGATCACCGACGTGATGGACCAGCTCCTCTCGCTCGCGCAGAAGGAAGCCAAGAACGTGTTCGTGGTGCCGAACTTCGGCCGCCTCGTGCTGGCGAATCGCAAGGCGCGGATGGGGCGCAACCCGCAGACCGGAGAGCCCATCAAGATCCCCGCCAAGCGCGTGGTGAAGTTCCGGCTCGCCAAGTCCCTGAAGGACGCGGTGCTTGGCAAGAAGTAGCACGGGCGACGCGCCCGCTTACCGGCCGCTCGCCGCACCGTGGGAGGCGGCCCTCGAGCTGTTCCGCTTCGCAGGCGCATGGAGTCCACCGCCGGCCGACGTGGTCGCCGGCTGGGGCGCCTGGGAAGAGGACCGGCTCGTGGGAGCCCTCCTGATGGAGCGGGCGGGCGCCACGGCGATGCTGCACGGTCCCGTCGTCGTCGCCCCGCCCGCCACCCCCGCCGAGGACGTCCTCGGGGTGGCCGGCCGCTTGACCGCCGAGGCCCTGACCCACGCCGCCTCGGTCGGCATCGAAACCGTCTTCGCGCGGCCCCAGAGCCTCGACCGGGTGTGGGTCCGCGCCGGCTTCATCCCCGTTCCGGAGGCGGAGCTGCCCCGCCCGCTCCGCGGCCGGCCCGGCCTCGGCCTCTTCGGCTGGCGGGGCGGCACCGCGCTGTGGAGCACCGCCGGGCGCGGCCGCTCCCGCTCCGCCCTCGCCCGCGGCGAACACTGACGGGCCCCACCGCGGCATGAAGATCACCGCGCTCGCGGGCGGCACCGGCGCCGCCAAGCTGCTCCGCGGTCTCGGCCGCGTGCTCGACCCGCGCGATCTCACCGTCGTCGTCAATACCGGAGACGACGCGGAGATCTGGGGCCTGCACGTCTCGCCGGATCTCGACACCGTCTGCTACACCCTGGCCGGGGTCATCGACGAGCGCAAAGGCTGGGGCCTCCCCGACGAGACCTTCCACGCCCTCGACCAGATCGCGCGGTTCGGCGAGCCGGTGTGGTTCAACCTCGGCGATCGCGACCTGGCGACCCACCTCCACCGGACCCGGCTCCTCCGCGAGGGTCGCACCCTCACCGAGGTGACCCGAGCGATCGCCCAGGCCCTGCACGTCACCGCGACCGTGCTCCCCATGTCCGATCAGGCGGTGCGCACCCGGATCCTGGGCCCCGACGGCTGGCTCGCCTTCCAGGAATATTTCGTGCGCGAGAAGACGCAGGTCGACGTGCGCGCCGTGAACTACGCGGGTGCGCCGGCGGCGCGCCCGGCGCCCGGCGTGCTGGACGCCCTGCGAACCGCGGATGCGGTGCTCGTCTGCCCCTCCAATCCGATCACCTCGATCGGGCCGATCCTCGCGGTGCCCGGGCTGGTCGAGGGGCTCCAGGCGACGGAGGCCGTCGTGGTCGCGGTCAGCCCGATCGTGGGAGGCGACGCGGTGTCGGGACCCGCCGGGCGCCTCATGGCGGGGGCCGGCCTCCCGGTCTCCGCCACCGGCGTGGCCCGAGCATACGGCGGCTGGCTCGACGTGCTGATCTTCGACGAGCGCGACCGAGCTCTCGCTCCGGAGATCCAGACCGCCGGCGCCGCCGCGGTCCCGGCCTCGACGATCATGTCGAGCCGCGAGGCCGAGGTGACGCTGGCCCGGCACGTCCTCGCGGCCATCGACGCGGCGCGATGACGATCATCGCGGCGGTGCCGGTCAAGGACCTCGTCAACGCCAAGCAGCGGCTGGTGCCCGCGCTCTCGCCGGTGGAGCGGCGCGAGCTGGCGCGGGCCATGCTGGGCGACGTGCTCGAGGCGACCGTGGCCGCACTCCCGGGCTCGGTGGTGGTCGTCACGACCGACCCCGAGGTGCAGGCGCTCGCCCGCGCCGCCGGCGCGCAGTGCTGGGTCGAGAGCGCCAATCGCGGCCACACCGCGGCGGTGGCCTTCGCGCAGGAGCAGGCCGTCGCGCGGGGGGCCACCCGCTTCCTCACGATCCCGGGCGACGTGCCGTGCGTCACCGCGGACGAGGTGGCCGCCCTCTGCGCCGCCCTCGACGAGCCCACCGGCGTCGTGTTCGTGCCCTCCCGGTCCGGCCTCGGCACGAACGCCGTGCTCCTCACCCCGCCGGGCGTGATGCCGCTCACCTTCGGCGAGCCCTCGTTCGCCAATCACCTCGCCGCCGCCCGCGCGACGGGGCTCACCCCGCGGGTGCTCCAGCTCCCCGGGATCGGCCTCGACGTCGACGCGCCCGAGGATCTGCCGGTCCTGCTCGAGCGCGGCCCTCACACCCGCAGCGCGCGGCTCCTGCGGGGATTCCGCTCCGGCGCGCAGCCGGCGAGCACCCGCTAGCCGTGGCCGCCCGCTACGAGGTGATCGGGATCGGGGGGCTCCCCGAGATCCGCCGCGGCGACGAGCTCGCGCCGCTCATCGTCGAGGCCGCGCGCCGCGAGGCGGCCGCGATCCAGGACCGTGACCTCCTGGTCGTGAGCCAGAAGATCGTCTCCAAGGCCGAGGGGCGGATCGTGCGCCTGTCCCAGATCCCGGTCTCGCCGGAGGCCCAGGCGGTCGCCGACGAGATCGGCCGGGACCCGCATCTGGTCGCGGTCATCCTCGGCGAGAGCCGCCGGATCGTCCGCAAGGACAAGGGCGTGCTGATCGTGGAAACGCACCACGGCTTCGTCTGCGCGAACGCCGGCGTGGACCAGTCCAACGTGGACGCCGACACCGCGTGTCTCCTGCCGGTGGACTCCGATCGCTCGGCCGCCGCGCTACGCGAGCGCCTGCAGGCCCTCACCGGCCACGAGGTCGCGGTCATCGTCGCGGACACCTTCGGCCGACCGTGGCGGGAGGGCCTCGTCAACGTCGCGGTCGGCCTGGCCGGGCTCGAGCCCATCGTCAGCTACCTCGGCCAGGAGGATCCGGCCGGCCACGTGCTGCAGGCCACCATCCTGGCCCTCGCCGACGAGCTGGCCGGCGCGGCCGAGCCGGTCATGGGCAAGCTCGACCGGGTACCGGTCGCGATCATCCGCGGGCTCGACTGGCCGCGCGGCGACGGCTCGAGCCGCGCGCTGCTGCGCGATCCGGCTCGCGACCTGTTCCGTTAATCCCAAGCAAGGAGAGCGCATGCGCATCGGCATCGTCGGTGGCACCGGCAAGGAGGGGGTGGGGCTCGGTCTCCGTTGGGCGCAGGCCGGGCACGAGGTGATCATCGGATCTCGGGACGCGGAGCGGGCCCGCGCCAAGGCCGCGGAGCTGGCCGGGCCGGGCCGCCGGGTGGGCGGCCAGTCCAACCGCGACGCCGCCACGACCGCGGAGGTCGTCGTGCTCACCGTACCGGCCACCGGCCTCTCGGCCACCTTGCCCGAGCTGCGCGAGGCCTGCCGCGGCAAGGTGGTGGTGAGCACGGTGGTGCCGCTCACCTTCGGGGGCGGCCGCCTCTTCACCCCGCCCGCTCAGGGCTCCGCCGCCGAGGAGGCGCAGGAGATCCTCGGGGCCGAGGCCCGCGTGGTCGCGGCCTTCCACCACATCGCGGCCCACGAGCTCTCCGCCGGCGATCATGCCATCGAGTGCGACCTGCTCCTCTGCGGCGGCGACGCGGACGCCAAGAAGCTCGTCGCCGACCTGGGCGCGTCGATGGGCCTGCGCGCGATCGACGTGGGGGCCCTGACCAACGCGGGCCCCATCGAGGGCATCACCGCGGTGCTCGCCACGATCAACCGGCGCTACAAGCTGAAGAACTCGGGCATCAAGATCACCGGGCTGCCCTGAGGCGCGGGCCATGGCCGAGACCGACACCGCCGTCACCGTCTCCGTCGATTCGCTCACCGCCTTCATCGTCTCGATGCTCGAGGAGCTGAAGATGTCCTCCCGCAACGCGGCGCTCACCGCCGACCTCATGGTCCGCACCGACCTGCGGGGGGTGGACTCGCACGGCATCGGCATGCTGCCCCGCTACGTGGAGTGGACCCGCGCCGGCTTCGTGCACCCGTGGGCCGAGCCGCAGGTGGCGCGCGACGATCTCGCCACGGCGCTGGTCGACGGACAGAAGGGCCTCGGCCACCCGGCCTCGGTCATGGCCATGGAGCTCGCCATCACGAAGGCCGCCACCTATGGGGTGGGGTCGTGGCGGCACTTCGGGGCCTGCGCCAACTACTCGATGATGGCGCACGAGCGCGGGATGATCGGCCTCGCGGTGACCAACTCCCCGTTCGTGGCCATGGTGCCGACCTTCGCCCGGAAGCCGATGATGGGGACCAACCCGCGATCGCCTCCCGCTGGGGCAAGCCCATCCCGGAGGGCTGGGGCCTCGACGCCCTTGGACGGCCCACCAGCAGCGCCAAGGAGGTCCTCGCCTCGCGCCTCCTCTCCCCGCTCGGCGGCAGACGCGAGCT
>DATJIR010000172.1:0-24368 GCA_035493135.1 Verrucomicrobiia bacterium | reverse complement strand
AACCACCACGCGGCACGGCCGAGCGCGGAGGCGCCCTGGTTCTCGCGTCCCGGCACCGGCACCAGGGTCAGGAAGCGAACCGCCAGGATCAGCGACCCCATGCGCGGGGAGTGGCGGCGACCACGCCGCTCAGACGGGCAGGACCGGATTGCGTCGCGGGGGAAACTCGAGCTGCTTGGACTGAGCGAAGGCGAGACGCCGGATGAGCTCGTCGCGCAGCTCCGAGCCGCCCACGATGCCGTCCACGAGCATCTCGGAAGCCAGCTTGTAGATGTCGACGTCCCGGGCGTACTCGTCACGCTTCTTCTGGACGTAGGCGGCCCGCTCGGGCTCCGGCAGCTCCATGATCTTGTTGTAGTACACCGCGTTGACCGCGGGCTCGGGCCCCATGATGGCGACCTGTCCCTGCGGCAGCGCCAGCGCTGCGTCCGGCTCGAAGGCGGGCCCGCACATCGCGTAGAGCCCGGCCCCGTAGCACTTGCGGACGACCACGCAGATCTTCGGCACGGTGGCCTGAGACGTCGCGAAGACCATCTTGGCTCCGTGGCGGATGATCCCGGCCCGCTCGACCTTAGTTCCCACCATGAAGCCCGAGACGTCGGCCAGGTAGACGAGCGGAATGCCGTACGCGTTGCAGAGGTTGATGAACCGCGCCGCCTTGTCGGACGAGTCCACCATCAGGACGCCGCCCTTGACCTTGGGCTGGTTCGCCACCAGGCCCACCGTCCGGCCGCCCAGCCGCGCGAGGCCGACGATGATCTCCTGGGCAAAGAGACGCTTGATCTCGAAGAAGGACCCCGCGTCGACCACCCGGTCGATGACCTCGTACATGTCGAACCACTTCCGCTGGTCGTAGGGGACGATCTCCTCGATCGACCGCCCCGGCTTGGGGGCCACCGCCTCCACCGCGGCGGGGCGCTCCCGGAACGAGCCCGGCATGTAGCCGAGGTACCGACGGCAGAGCTCGATCGCCTCCTCGTCCGAGGCCGCGAGCACGTCGCCGCAGCCCGAGACCGTGCAGTGCATGCGGGCCCCGCCGAGCTCCTCGAGCGAGGTCTTCTCCCCGATCGCCATCTCGACCATCCGGGGCGATCCTACGTAGAGGCTCGCCTTGCCGTCGACCATGATGACGCAGTCGGTGAGAGCCGGAAGATAGGCCGAGCCCGCGGGCGACGGCCCGAACAGGACGCAGACCTGCGGCACCACCCCCGACAGCTGCACCTCGTTGTAGAAGATGCGGCCGGCGTGGAAGCGGCCGGGGAAGATCTTGATCTGCTCCGAGATGCGACCTCCCGCCGCGTCGACCAGGTAGAGCAGCGGGACCTGCAATCGCTGGGCGCGCTCCTGGATGCGCACGATCTTCTGGACGGTCTTCTCGCCCCACGAGCCCGCCTTCACCGTGTAGTCGTTGGCCATCACGCACACGGGGCGGCCGCCGACCGTGCCCACGCCGGTGACCACGCCGTCGGCGGGCGTGTCGGCCTCCAGGTTGCGCGCGAAGAGAAAGTCCTCCTGGAACTCGGTCCCGGGATCGAGCAGGAGCTTCAGGCGGTCGCGGACGAAGAGCTTGCCCTCTTCCTTGAGCTTGTCGCGATACTTCAGGTGGCCCTGCTCGATGCGGCTGCGTTCCTGGCGGTAGCGCTGCTCGCTCATCGGGTCAGGGACGGGGGTTGGGATTGGCCCACAGGATGATGATCAGCACCCCGTTGCCGTACGGCGGGCCACCGAGCACCGCGGGGGCGCCGGGCGCCGCGAGGATGTTGGCGTTCATCTCGAGCCGCTCGCCGTGGAGCAGACGCACCCGCATCCGGACCGACGTGCCCTGCATCTGGTCGGGCGTGACCTCGAGCCAGCGCTCGCCCGGCACCGCGAATCGCTGCTGAGTGCCCAGCGGGCCGTCCACGCGCTGGCGGTCGAGCGTCGTGTAGTCGGTGTACCGGAACAGGGTCTGCAGACGCGGGATGATCTTTCGCAGCCGCTCGTCGGCCTCGGCCTCCGCCCCGGGCTCGGGCCGAGCGGAGGGACTGCGGGGAGCGCTGGAAGCCTCGAGGATGCGGACCCCGAAGCGAATCACCGGCTGGGCCTCGGCGGACGCCGCGAGCACCATCGCCAGGCCCAGCCAAAAGATCAACGCGAGCATCGGTCCGAGGAGGACCTTCAGTCGCTTGCGCGCGTTATGCAGCCTGGACATGACGGTCCCGATCGGACAGTTGAGCACCTCGGCGATCTCGCGATACGATAGACCCTCGACGTCACTGAGCATGATAATCGTTCGGGCCTTGGGCGGCAAGGCATCCAGCGCGCTCCGGATGCGCTCTCGCTGCTCCTTCCGGGCCGCCTGCTGCTCCGGTCCGCCGCCCGGATCCGGCGTGGTGCGGGCCCACTCTTCCTCGGTCACCCGCTCCGGTCCAAACGCGCGCGCCTGGGCACCGCGCTGGCGGTGCCGGTCGGTGGCGACGTTGACGGTGATCCGGAAGAGCCAAGTGTAGAATGCCGACTGGCCTCGGAACGACGGCAACGAGTGAAACGCCCGCACGAACGCCTCCTGGGCCACGTCCCACGCCTCCTCGCGATCGTGCAGCACCTGGTAGGCCAGACGCCACACGCGCTGACGGTACTTCTCGACGAGCGGCTCGAACGCCGCCGCGTCTCCGGCGATACACCGCTGGATGAGCGCACGCTCGTCGATCTCCGGAGACCCGGGAGTCCCCGCGCTACCGGCCGAGCCGGACGGCGTCTCGGGGCCCATCACGCCCGGACCCGATCGTGGCCCTCGCCCCTCTTATCCGACAGAGGGTTCGACGTCAGGCAGCGCGCCCGCATTCACCGGCGGCGCGAGGCGGCGCGGCGGCCGGAGGACGCCGGCGATCCGCCCAGCAGGGCATCCACGCCGAGCAGGTAGCTGCCGGGCCCGAAGCCCGAGATCTGACCGACCGCCGCGGCGGCGACCACCGAACGATGGCGGAACTCCTCGCGGGCGTGGATGTTCGAGAGATGCACCTCGACGACGGGAACCCGCACCGAGGCGACCGCGTCGCGCAGGGCGATCGAGTAGTGCGAGAGCGCGCCCGGGTTGAAGACGATGCCCTGGAATCCCTCCCGGGCCGCCGACTGGATCCAGTCCACGAGCTCGCCCTCGTGGTTGGACTGCCGACATACCGCCCGCGCACCGCGGCTCTCGGCGTGTCGCTGGACCGCCCGGTTCAGCTCGGTGAGCGAGACCCGGCCGTACACCGCCGGCTCGCGGGTGCCGAGCAGGTTGAGGTTCGGGCCGTGGAGGACGAGGAGAGCCGATACGACGCGGCGTGCCATTGGTGGGAGAGAATACACCGCGCCGCCGACAGCACCAAATACCGACTTCCCTCCCCCCGTATAATGCTTCGGGGCTCAGACCGGGGCGTCGCGGGTGGCGTCCGGGCGCTGATGGTCCGGCAGGCCGGAGGCCACGACCGCGTGCACGCGCCGGGCTAGCTCGCGCGCGGCCGCCTTCACGTCGAGGTCCGACGGAGGCGCGATCAGCGGATGGTAGATGATCGTCAGCCGGCCGGGCCGCGGCAGCCGCCTGGCGGGCGGCCAGCACTCGTGACCGCCGATGATGGTGACGGGCATCACGGGGACCCCGAGCCAGCAGGCCATGCGAAACGCGCCGGGTCGGAAGCGCTGAACCCGCCCGTCCTGGCTACGCCCGGCTTCCGGAAAGATCATGACGACTTCGCCGGCGCTGAGAAGCCGCACCGCGGTGCGCGCAGCCCCGGCATCCGCCGCCTCGATGTCCACCGGAAAGGCCCGGAGCCGCCGGATCAGCCAGGCCAGCCCGGGAACGCGGAACAGGGCGTTCCACGCCATGTAGTGGACGGGCCGGCGGACCGGGATGGTTGCGAGCACGGGATCGGCGTACGTGACGTGGTTCGGCACGATCAGCAGGGGACCGGAGCGGGGAATGTGATGGACACCTTCGAACTGGATCCGGAAATAGAGCCGCGCTCCGAGCCACACGAGCGGGCGGAACGCGTCGACCACGGGCGTGCGCACGGCCCGATAGTGCCACGCGCGGCCTGAGCGCGCCATGCCCGCACCCGCCCGGCCCCTCCTCATCGCCCATCGGGGCGCATCGGCCGATGCCCCCGAGAACACCATCGCCGCCTTCGAGCTGGCGCTCGACCAGGGCGCCGACGGGCTTGAGCTGGACATCCACCTCTCCGCGGACGGGCACCCGGTCGTGATCCACGACTTCACCCTGGAGCGCACCACCGACGGCGCGGGCCCGGTGAGCGCGCTGTCCGTCCGTGAGCTCAAGCGACTGGACGCCGGGGGCTGGTGCGACCACCGATTCCAGGGCCAGCGCGTCCAGACGCTCCAGGAAATCCTGGAGCGCTTCCGCGACCGCGCCCGCTTCTGGCTGGAGCTCAAGGGAGGCCCCGCGCTCTATCCCGGGCTGGAGGAGCGCGTGGTGTCGACGGTCGAGATCTATGACGTCGTCGACCGCGTCCTGGTGCAGTCGTTCGATCCGGCGGCCGTCGGGGAGGTCCGGGCCCTGAACCGGGCGATCCGCGTCGGGATCGTCACGGCCAAGGCCCCGCTGGATCGGACCCTGCTGCGGCCGGGCGCGGTGGACGCGATCTGCCCGGCGCTCGACATGTGCTCGGAGGGCCTCATCGGCGACGTCCGGGCGGCGGGGCTCGATTGCTACGTCTGGACGGTCAACGAGCCGGCCCAGGTGGACCGGCTCGTTGGGTGGGGCGTCAGCGGCATCATCACCGACCGGCCGGGCACCACGCGCGCCCGGCTCGATCGGTAGGAAGGTTCAGCGGCTACTCGTCCTCGGACTCGTCGGCGTCCGCCGCGGCGGCCACCGTCTCCAGGCGCGGCATCATGCGCTCGAGCCGATCCTGGCAGCGTACGCACGTCGTCACCTCGGGCATGGCGCGGAGCCGGGCGGGCGCGATGGCCTCGCTGCACTCCTCGCAGACCCCGTACTCTCCACCCCGCAGCCGCTCCAGCGCCTCGGCCAGCTTGTTGGCGCGCTCCACGAGCAGGCTTCGCGTGGCGAAGCTCATCTCCCGGTCCTCGTTCACCCGGATCACATCTACCTCGTCGGCAAGCGGCGAGTCACCCCGGCCGCCCCCGAGCTCTTCGAAGGTCATCACGCCACCCATGTGCCGGATCCGCTGCACCGTGTGGCTGAGCTCTCTCTCAAGGCGCTTCTTGATCTCGTCCATCGTCTCCCTCCATGGGTACCGGATCGCTGCGACCCGGCTCGCCCGGTTGGCGCAGCTTGGTGCAAAGCCCATGCCCGGGCTCTGCCTGGAAGAGACGGAGGAAAACGCCCAATATTCGCGGGACATGAAGGGTGGCCCGGAGCTTCTACGGCAAATTGCCCGGCATCGACTGGGAAAATTCGTCACCGGTGTGTCACTTCTGGGGGGGCTCACTGTCGGCCAGCCTCCGGGCGGGGCCAGGATGGCCCCGCCCGGACTGAACCGAACTACGAGCGAACGGCTTGGGTCTTCTCGGGCTCCCAGATGCTGATACGGCGCGTTTCCGGCATGATGAACAGGCAGATGATGAAACAGACCGCCGGCACCACGATGGGGTAGATCAGGGCTTTGCCAACGCTGCCGCTGGACAGGAAGGCGGCTGAGGTAATGAATGGCACGAGACCTCCGCCCCAGCCGTTGCCGATGTGGTAGGGCACGGAGACGGACGTGTAGCGGATCCGACTCGGGAAATACTCAGCCAGGAACGCCCCCACCGGGCCGTACACCATGCCCACGTAGGACACTAGGATGAAGATGATGAAGATGGCGACCGGATAGTTGACGGCGCCGGGATTGGTGACCTGACCCAGCCACGCATAGAGTGGATAGTAGGTCACGGCTGCCAAGAACATTCCCCCCAGAATGACCGGCTTCCGGCCGATGATGTCGGAAAGCCATCCGAAGAGAATGAGCGTCGGCGTCGCGATGAGCAACGCCGCGCCGACAAGATAGCTGGAAGTGAGCACGTCGAGCTTCTTCACCGTCTGCAGGAAGTAGAGGGCCCAGAACTGGCCGCTATACCACACGACGCCCTGCCCGATCAACACCACGATGGCGACCAGGATGTACTTGATGTTGGCGCTCAGGAACGCCTCTCTCCACGGGTTCGTCACCATCCCACCCTTGGCCTTCATCTGCTGGAAGATCGGCGTCTCTCCCAGCTGCAGCCGGATGTAAATGGCCATCATCACCAGCAGGAACGAGATAAGGAACGGAATCCGCCAGCCCCATTCATTGAAGGCGTCGTTCCCCAAGTAGCTCCGGGTGCCGACGATCACCGCGAGGGAAACCACGATCCCCAGCGTCGGGGACGTCTGCAGCCAGCCGGTATAGTATCCTCGGCGCTCGTCCGAAACGTGCTCGGCAACATAGGTGATCGCGCCGCCGTATTCCCCGCCCAGGCACAGTCCCTGGACCATTCTCAGGCCGAACAGAATGAAGGCAGCAGCAAGGCCAATGGAGGCAAAAGTCGGTATCAAACCGATGGCGGCGGTCGCCAGGCCCATGCCGGTCAGCGTCACGATGAACGTGTACTTGCGGCCCACCCGATCACCTAGCCATCCAAACAAGAAAGCCCCCAAGGGGCGAATCAGGAAGCCCGCGGTGAACAGGGCGATCGTGCTCAGTAGCGCCGCCACCGGGTGGGTCTTGTCGAAGAACTTCACCGACAAGATCGCGGCCAAGCTGCCGAAGATGTAGAAATCGTACCATTCGATGATGTTCCCCACCGCGGCGGCCACCACCACGCGGCGAAAGTCTTTGGGGACCTGATCCTTACCGGCCATAGTGTTCCCCCTTGGCTGAGGTTGGTCTATCTCGACGTTCGGTACTCGTCCATGCAGCTCTGCCCCGGGCGGACCGGGGCCTCTCGCTGACTTCGCCCACGATTCCCGTCACGCCTCCTGATAGGCGGCCCTCAACCAGGGACACGCGTCGATAGTGCATCGCGGCGTCGCCACGCATGAAGGGTGCCAGAATACTGGACGACGTAACCTACTGATTACAAACCACATCATCGCCGCGCCGACCGGACAGTCTCTGGCAACAAAGCCAAGAATGCTTGGTAGAGATACCCTGACGCGCCAGGCCAAGGCAAGCCAGACTACGCGAAGCTCGACGCCGACATCGCCTGCGCCCGCTTGGTCGTGGCGACCCCCTACTCCTCCTCGCCGTATTTCTCCTTCAGGGCGGCCACCACGCTCGGATCGGCCAGCGTGGTGGTGTCCCCGAGCGCCTTGCCCTCCGCGATGTCCCGCAGGAGGCGGCGCATGATCTTGCCGGAGCGCGTCTTCGGCAGGTCGGAGGCGAAGATCAGGTCGTCGGGCCGGGCGAGGGCACCGATCTTCTTGGCCACGTGGGCCTTGAGCTCCTCGATCAGCTCCTTGCTGGTCGGGGTCCCATCCTTGATGGTCACGAAGGCCGCGATCGCCTGTCCCTTGATCTCATGCGGGCGTCCGATCACCGCGGCCTCGGCCACGTGAGGGTGGTCCACCAGGGCCGACTCCACCTCCATGGTGGAGACCCGGTGGCCCGAGATGTTCATGACGTCGTCCACCCGCCCCAGGAGCCAGAAGTAGCCTTCCTCGTCGACCTTGGCCCCGTCGCCGGTGAAGTAGATCCCGGGGTACTTGCTCCAGTACTGCGCGACGAATCGCTGCGGGTCCCGGTAGATGCCCCGCAGCATCCCCGGCCACGGCTTCTTCAGCACCAGGTAGCCGGCCTTGGCCGGCTCTCCCCGGTCGTTGACCACCTCGGCCTCGATCCCGGGGAACGCGCGCGTGGCGGAGCCCGGCTTCAGCGTGGTGATGCCCGGCAACGGGGTGATCAGGATGTGGCCGGTCTCGGTCTGCCACCAGGTATCGACGACCGGGCAGCGCCCGCCGCCGATGACCTTCCAGTACCAGACCCACGCCTCCGGGTTGATCGGCTCCCCGACCGAGCCGAGCAGCCGCAGGGTCGAGAGGTCGCAGCGCTTCGGATACTCCTCGCCCCAGCGCATGAAGGTCCGGATCGCGGTCGGCGCGGTGTAGCAGATGGTCACTCCGTACTTCTCCACGATGCGCCAGAAGCGGTCCTTGTCCGGATAGTCGGGGGTGCCCTCGTACATCACGGTCGTGGTGCCGTTGGCGAGCGGCCCGTACACGATGTAGGAGTGGCCGGTGACCCAGCCGATGTCGGCGGTGCACCAGTACACGTCGGTATCGTGGAGGTCGAACACCCACTTGGTGGTCGCGTAGACGCCGGTCAGGTACCCGCCGGTGGTGTGCACGATCCCCTTGGGCTTGCCGGTGGAGCCCGAGGTGTAGAGCAGGTAGAGCATGTCCTCGGAATCCATCTTCTCGGGGGCACAGTAGGCGGGGGCGTCCTTGAGGAAGTCGTCCCACCAGATATCGCGGCCGCCCTGCATGGAGATCTCCTGCCGGGTCCGCTTGAGGACGACCACGGTGTGGACGTCCGGGCACTCGCGCAGGGCCTCGTCGGCGTTCTTCTTGAGCGCGACCGTGCCGCCGCGCCGGAAGCCCCCGTCGGCGGTGATCAGGATGCGGGACTCCGCGTCGTGGATGCGGTCGCGCAGGGCTTCCGGGGCGAAGCCCCCGAAGACCACGCTGTGCGGCGCCCCGAGGCGGGTGCAGGCCAGCATCGCGATCGGCAGCTCGGGCACCATCGGCATGTAGATCGTGACCCGGTCGCCCTTCTTGACGCCGCGGCGCTTCAGGGCGGCCGCGAAGCGATTCACCTCGCGGTAGAGATCCCAGTAGGTCAGGACCCGCGAATCCCCCGGCTCGCCCTCCCAGATGATGGCGGCCTTGGTCTTCCGCGGCGTGACCACGTGCCGGTCGAGACAGTTGTAGGAGACGTTGAGCTTGCCTCCGACGAACCACTTCGCGTTGGGCGCCTTCCACTGCAGGGTCGTCTTCCAGGGCTTGAACCAGTCGAGCTCACGCGCGAAGCGCTCCCAGAAGCGGGCCGGGTTCCTCGCCGCCTCCGCGTAGATCGAGGCGCGGTTGACGTTGGCGCGCTTGACGAACTCCTTGGGCGGAGCGAACTTCCGCTTCTCCTTCAGGAGGGCTTCGACGGCGCTGCTGCCTTTGGTCTCGCTGGCCATGGGGAACCTCGTCGTGGGGGTGAGATCGGCGCCTCGGCGCGCCGCCCCACTTCTAAACCATCCGTCGGCGAACTGCAAGGGAGTAAGCTCGCGGCATGCCGGCGCCGCTCCCGCTCTATTCCGTGCTGCCCTTCGTGGCGGTGCTCCTCGCGATCGCTTTTCTGCCGCTGACTCTGCCGCACTGGTGGGAGTCCAACCGGAACAAGCTCGTCATCTCGGCCGGACTCGGCCTGCCGGTCCTGCTCCTCTACCTGGCCCGCGAGCCACGGACGCTCGTGCACACCGCGGGCGACTACGTATCGTTCATCGCCCTGCTGACCGGCCTCTACGTGATCGCGGGCGGGATCCTCCTGCGGGGGGATCTCGAGGCTACCCCGGCGGTGAACAGCGCGTTCCTGGGGGCAGGCGCCGTCCTCGCCTCCCTCGTCGGCACCACCGGCGCCTCGATGCTCGTGATCCGCGCCCTCCTGCAGACGAACCGCGAGCGGGCCCGCGTGACCCACACCGTGGTCTTCTTCATCTTCCTGGTCTCCAACATCGGGGGGATGCTGACCCCGCTGGGCGACCCTCCGCTCTTTCTCGGCTACCTGGCCGGCGTGCCCTTCACCTGGACCCTGCGGCTGTGGCTGCCGTGGCTCACCATGACCTTGGTCCTGCTCGCCACCTACTTCGTCTGGGACACGATCCAGCACCGCCGCGAGTCGCGGGCGGCTCTCCGACGCGACCATACCCGGATCGAGCCTCTGCGGATCCACGGCGGGCTCAACGGGATCTGGCTCGCCGGCGTGGTGGCCGCGGTGGCGCTCCTGCACGCGCCGGTCCGCGAGGTCGCGATCATGGGCCTGGCCGCGATCTCCCTCTGGCAGACACCCGGCGAGATTCGCCGGGCCAACCAGTTCACCGTGTACCCGATGATCGAGGTGGCCGTGCTCTTCCTCGGCATCTTCTTGACCATGATCCCCGCGCTCGAGCTGCTCCACCTCCGGGGCGCGGAGCTGGGGGTCCGCGAGCCTTGGCAGTTCTTCTGGGCGGCGGGACTGCTCTCCTCGTTCCTCGACAACGCGCCCACCTATCTCACGTTCCTCGCCCTGGCTCAGGGCCTCGGACTCCCAGGCGAAGTGGTCGGAGTCCCCCACTCGATCCTGGCCGCGATCAGCCTGGGCTCGGTCGCGATGGGAGCCAACAGCTACATCGGCAACGCGCCCAACTTCATGGTCAAGGCCATCGCGGAGGCGGCCGGGGTGCGCATGCCGAGCTTTCTCGGCTACATGCTCTACGCCGGCACGGTGCTGCTCCCGCTCTTCGGGCTGGTGACGCTCCTCTTTCTCTAGGTGGACGGAGGCTCGGTGGGCGCGACCCGGCGCAGGCCGTAGCGCTGCATCTTGTCCGAGAAGTTCTTCGGATCCATGTCCGCGTGCTTCGCGGCGACGGTGAGTTTGCCCCCGTGGCTTTTGAGCAGCCCCTCGATGTAGGCCCGCTCGAAATCCTCCACCACCCGGGCCTTGGCGTCGCGAAACGGCAGCGAGAGATCGACCGGCGCGTGGGCGCCGGTGGGAGCCAGGAACCGCTCCACGTCCGCGAGAGTGTCCCCCGCGGCCACGATCACCGCGCGCTCGATGACGTTCTCGAGCTCCCGCACGTTCCCCGGCCACGGGTAGTGCAACAGCGCGCCGAGGCTCTCCGGTGAGATGCCGCGCACCGGCTTCTTCAGCCGCCGCCCGGCCTGCTCGACGAAGTGGCGGGCCAGCAGCGGGATGTCCTCCGGCCGCTCGCGCAGAGCGGGCACGCGGACCGGCATGACCGACAGCCGGTAGAAGAGGTCGCGCCGGAAGGTGCCGCGCTCGACCTCGGCCTGCAGGTCCTTGTTGGTGGTGGCGATGAACCGCACGTCGATGTCGACCGGCCGGTCGGCCCCGACCGAGGTGACCTTCCGCTCCTCGATGGCACGCAGCAGCTTGCTTTGCAGGTGCAGCGGCATCTCCCCGATCTCGTCGAGCAGCAGGGTGCCGCTGCTCGCCATCTGGAAGTGGCCCCGGCGATGCTCGACGGCCCCGGTGAAGGCCCCGCGCCGCGAGCCGAAGAGCTCGGACTCGAATAACTCGGCCGGGATTGCCGCGCAGTTCACCGCGACGAAGGGCCGCTCGCGGCGGGCCCCCGAGAAGTGGATCGAGCGAGCCAGGAGCTCCTTGCCGGTGCCGGTCTCCCCGTAGATGAGCACCGTCGTGTCGAGGTCCACCACCGAGCGGAGCAGATCGAACACTGCCTGCATCCCGGCGCTGGCCGCCACGATGTTGCCGAACGTGAACCGCTCCTGGTTGCGTCGGATCGTCCGGCGGTTCGCCGACTTGAGCTCCTGGAACTCGATGGCCCGGCGGAGCACTAGGAGCAGCTCGGCCGCCTCGAACGGCTTCACCAGATAGTCCTCCGCGCCGAGGCGCATGGCCTCCACCGCGGACTCGATGGTGCCGTAGGCGGTCATGACCACCACGGCGAGGTCGGGATGCTCGGCCTTGATCTGCCGGACCAGCTCCACCCCATCCATCCCGGGCAGGCGACGATCGGTCAGCACCAGGTCCACGTCCTCGGCCTTGATGGTCTCCAGGGCCTCCTCCCCACTCTGGACCGGCAGGACCTCGTAGCCCTTCAGCTCCAGCGTGCGGAGCAGCGGCCGCAGGAATACCTCGTCGTCCTCGACCAGCAGGAGCCGTCGCTTCATGGTGTGCCTCCGGCCAGGGGGTGCGGAGCGAGCACCGCCGGCAGTGAGATGCGGACGCGCGTGCCGGAGCCCGGCGCGCTCTCGATCGCGATGTCGCCCCCGTGGAGGTCGACGATCTTCTTGACGATGGACATGCCGAGCCCGGTACCCGACGGCTTCGTGGTGAAGAAGGGCAGGAAGATCCGGTCGCGATCCTCCGGGGAGATGCCCACCCCGTCGTCGGCGATCTCCACCACCGCCCGCTCGCCGTCGACGAACAGGTCGACCGTCACCCGCCCGGCCTCCCGCCGCGGCTCGATGGCCTCCAGCGCGTTCTTCATCACGTTGGTGAAGACCTGGCGAAGCTTCTGGCCGTCGACCGCGGCGGTGACCTCGCGCTCGAGGCGTCCGTAGCCCACCCGCACGCCCCGGCCGCGCCCTTCGGACGCCACCGCCTCCACCACCGGATCCAGGATGCGGTGCAGCTCGTAGTCGGCACGCTCGAGCCGGGCGTCGCGCGTCCAGTCCAGCAGGTTGTTGATGATGGCCTCGATCTCCGCGATACCGGACAGGATGGAGCGGGTCATCTCCTGGGAGAGCGGGCTGCCGTCCACCTCCGGCGAGGAAAGAAGGTTGGTGGCCATCTTGATGCCGCCCAGCGGATTGCGGATCTCGTGGGCGACCCCCGCCGCCATCTCGCCCAGGGAGGCGAGCTTCTCGCGGTGGATGAGTCGCCGCTGCGTCTCCACCTGCTCGGTCAGATCGCGCAGCACGCCCACCGTGCCCATCCGGTGGCCGCGGTCGTCGAACAGCGACGTCAGCGCGACGTGAGCCGGAAAGGCCCGGCCCTGCGCCGTCCGGCCCATCACCTGCCCGCCCCAGCCGCGGCCCGTCTCGAGCGCGGACACGATGGCGCCGCCGCCGCGCCGCTCCTCGCCGGCGAGGAGGTCCGGGTAGCGGAGGCGGCTGACCTCCCACGCCTCGTAGCCGAGAAGGCGGCGGCCGGCCGGGTTCATGGTCACGAGCCGCCCGGTGGTGTCGGCGGTGAAAATGCAGTCGTCGACGCTCTCCACGACCGAGGCGAGCAGGCGCTCCCCGCGCTTGACCTCCTCCTCGGTGACCCGCAGCGACTCCTGCATCCTCTGAAAAGAGGTGACGAGCTGCTGGGCCTCCTCCTTCGAGATCGTGAAGTGGTCTTCGACGATCATGCGCGCGGCCGCCGCGCCGAGCGAGGCGGCGAGGAGCCGCTCGAACCGGATGCGCATCTCCAGGAGCTCGGGGACCGAGAGCTCGGCGGGAGTCTTGGCCCCGAACAGCTCGCGGACGATGGCCTCGGCGTCCTCGTCGCCCACGTAGTGGTGCACGAGACGCTCGATCTCGGGCGCGGACAGGATGGCGGGCGCGCCCGGGGCCGGCTTGTCCTCGCCGGCGACCCCCACGAAGGCCGCGGCCTGGGCCCGGTCGTCGGCGTCCTGCTCGGTGAGCAGCGACACCATCACGAACAGCCCGACGTTGAAGAAGAGCGACCAGAAGACCCCGTGGCTGATGGTGTCGAGCCCCTCCAGGCCCAGGAACGCGGTGGGCCGCAGCAGGCCCAGCCCGAAGGGGCCGTCGGCGAGGAACGAGGGCCCGAAGACGCCCTCCTGGCCGAGCGCGGGGATGATCAGGGTGTAGAACCACACGAAGAAGCCGGCCGAGATGCCGGTGAAGGCGCCGGCCCGGTTGCCCCGCCGCCAGTACAGCCCGAGCAGGATGGCGGGGCCGCACTGGGCCACCGCGATGAACGAGAGCAGCCCCATCTCGACCAGCAGCAGCTGTCCGTGCTCCATGCGCGCCCACAGGAAGCCGAGGGCCACCACCGCCAGCATGGCGAGGCGGGTGTAGAAGAGAGTGGTCCAGTAGATGTCCTCCATGCGGCGCTGGCGCAGCAGCATGGGCAGGATGATGTCGTTGGTGATCATCTTGGACAGGGCCAGGGAGTCGACCACGATCATCGCGGTGGCGGCCGAGAACCCGCCCAGGAACACGAGCACCGAGATGAGCTGGCTGTCGAAGAAGAGGGGCAGTCGGAGGATGAAGCCGTCCGCCTGGGTGCGCGCGTCGGGGAAGACGAGCAGGCCGGCGAAGGCGATGGGCAGCACGAACACGTTGATCAGGAGCAGGTAGAGCGGAAAGGACCAGGACACCGCGTTCACGTCGCGCTCGCGTGGGTTCTGCACCACCAGCACGTGGAACTGCCGCGGCAGGAACATCACCGCCAGCATCGAGATCAGCAGCATGGCGGTCCAGCGCGGGTAGGACGCGGTGCCGGCCTGGTCGAGGGTCAGGAGCTTGGACCACTCCGGATGCCGGGCCACCTGCCCGAAGAGATCCGCGAAGCCGCCGAAGAGCCCCCAGGTCACGTAGGCGCCCACCAGGAGGAACGCCACCAGCTTCACCACCGACTCGACCGCCACCGCGGTCATGAGGCCGGTCTGGCGCTTGGTGAAGTCGAGGTTCCGCGCCCCGAACAGGATGCCGAAGAGCGCGAGGGTCACCGCCACCACCAGCGTCGGGTCGAAGACCTCGAGCACCGCCTCCTCGCGCAGGATCATGCGGAACGAGGCCGACACCGCCTTCAGCTGCAGCGCGATGTAGGGGATCATCCCGCAGACCACCAGCGCCGCCACGAGGGTGCCGAGCGCGGCCGACTTGCCGTAGCGGCTCGAGATGAAGTCGGAGACCGAGGTGATGCGCTGCTCCTTGGAGACCCGGACCAGCTTCCGGAGCAGCAGCGGCCAGAGCAGCGCCACGCAGGCGGGGCCCAGGTAGATGGTGAGGAACTCGAGCCCGCGGTTGGCCGCGAGGCCGACGCTGCCGTAGAAGGTCCACGCGGTGCAGTACACCGAGGCCGCGAGCACGTAGGTCAGGGTCTGCAGCCGGCCGCGGCCCAGGCGCGGGGCGAATGCCTCCGCGACCGATGCGACCAGGAACAGGAAGGCCAGGTAGCCGAGGACGATGCTGAGCAGAGCGGTCGGCGAGAGACCGCTCACGTCTCGTCCTCGGGCGGCCGGATCCGGCGGGCCAGGGCGATCAGGACCACCACCATGCCGGTCCACACCACGAACAGGTACAGCACCAGGGCGGGCACGCCGGCCACGAGCACCGGCCGGTTGGCGATGGCAAGCAGGGGCCAGACGAGACAGGCCCCGAACAGGAGGAAGCAGGCGACGACCAGCTCCGCGGCCTTCATTGGCTGCGCGGATTATAGCGCCGGAGCCCGCGCCGCCGCGACCTCCCGGGCCCGGCCGGCCCCCTGCGCGGCATCGGCGCCTAGGGGGGCGGGCCGAGGAAGCGGCGCACGACCAGGTCCTGGAAGCCGGCTTCGAGCTCGGCCGCGACCGCCTGCGCCACCGCTTCCGCGCCACCCGGCCGCTCGGTCTCCGGGCCCGGGGCCCAGCCCGCTAGGTAGGCCTCGCTCTCCACGCCGCCTTCCCGCATCGCGACCGCGTCGATGAGGTCCTGGAACCGCTGCGACAGCGGGACCCGCACCGTCTCCCCGCCCTCCTCCGCCTCCACGAGGGCCGGCAGGTCGCGCCACTGGATGATCCGAACGCGGGCCATGACGCCGCATATTGTAGCGGAACGGGGCACGCTCGCTTGACAAGCCAGAGGGCCCCCCGTAGCCTCCGTCACTGAGGAGACCATTTCATGATCGATGTGAAGACGGCGGATCGCGAGCTGCAGACCTATCTGAGGCCGCAGACCTTCCCGGTCGCCATCCGCATGCTGCGGGCCGACGAGCCGATCCCCGAGCGGGCCCGGCGCCCGGCCCGGGACTTCAAGAAGCTCAGCATGAGCTGCCAGGTCATCGACATGGCCCGTCGCTACGGCTGGATGATCGCGCTCACCCGCGAGGACCACATCTGCTCGCTCGGCATCACCGCGATCGGCTTCGACAAGCCGCTGCCGATCTACAACGTGGGCACGCTGTGCGAGGGCATGTACACCGAGACCAAGGAGGCGGGTCAGCGCTCCGAGGCGGCCATCGACAAGTTCGCACCCGGCGAGTACCACTGCGTGCTCGTCGCGCCCCTCGATCGCGCCACCTTCGAGCCGCACGTGGTCTGCGTGTACGCCAACCCGGCCCAGGTCATGCGCCTGACCCAGGCCGCGCTCTGGAAGCGGGGCGGCCGGCTCACCTCCTCGTTCGAGGGCCGGGCGGTGTGCGCCGACATCATCGTGACCACCATGAAGACCGGTGAGCCCCAGGTGATCCTCCCCTGCTCGGGCGACCGCATCTTCGGCCAGACCCAGGACCACGAGATGGCGTTCTCGATTCCGTGGGCGCGGATGGAGGAGATGGTCGAGGGGCTGCGCGGCACCCACAACGGGGGCATCCGCTATCCGATCACCCAGTTCATGGAGTACGAGGCGAAGCTGCCGCCCCGCTACATGGAGGTGAACAAGCTCTGGGACGCGGAGAAGGGAAAGACCGCGCTGACCAACCGCGACCGGGTGGTGGCCGCCTACAAGCGCTCCTTCTCGGACCGGGTGCCAGTCTACCCGATCGTGGCCTCGTTCGCGGGGACGCTCGACGGGCTCAGCATCGAGGAGTACTGCACGAACCCGACCCGGGCCATCAGCGCGATGATGAACTATTACGAGCGCTACCAGCCGGACGTGGTGCTCGCCTACAACGACCTGGCCAAGGAGGCGGAAGCCTTCGGCTGCGGGGTGAAGTACTCCGACTACGTGGTCCCGTCGATCGAGACCCACGTGCTGGAGGACAAGGCGGACTTGGCGAAGCTCTCGATGCCCGATCCGTACAAGACCGCGCGGCTCCCCGGCTTCCTCGAGCAGTGCGAGGCCCTCGTGAAGGCGGCGCCGCCCGCGGCCACCGGCGCGGTGGCGGTGGGACCGTGGACGGTCGCGATGCTGCTGCGCAACCCGGAGATGATGCTGCTCGACACGTTCGAGGACCCGCAGTTCATTCACGATCTCATGCGGCTGACCACCGACTTCTGCAAGCTCTGGGGCGACGCGATCGTCAAGACCAAGATCGGGCTCTCCTACTCGGAGCCCACCGCCTCCATCAGCCTCGTCTCCCCGGACAACTATCGGGAGTTCATCGCGCCCTATCACAAGGAGTTGGTCGACCACTTCAAGGCCAAGAAGGTGGGCGTCACCACCCACATCTGCGGCGTCACCTACCCGATCTTCGAGGACCTGATCGGCTGCGGCTTCACCACCGTCTCGTTCGATCTGGACCAGCAGTCGGACCCGACCCTGCACGTCGACCAGCTCGAGCGGTTCGTGCAGGTGGCCAGGGGCCGGGCGGTGGCGATCGGCAACGTCGACGCGACCATGTTCGAGAAGGCCACCAAGCCGCAGATCGACGGAGAGGTGCGGCGCTGTATCGACACCGCGGCCCGGCACTCCGGCTTCATCCTGTCCACCTCGTGTGAGATCCCGCCGCGGTCGAATCCCGAGATCGTGAAGTGGTTCATGGACGCGGCGCACGACTACGGCCGCTACGAGCGGATATTGTAGTCGGAGGGGGCCTCGACGGCCCCCTTCGATGCCTCCCCCCGGATTGCGCCGGCGAAGCCGGCGCTCGAGAGGGACAGACAAAGGGCGCGGTGATGATCACCGCGCCCCTTGACTTTACAGCGGCTGGGTCTAGGCGGTTACCAGCGGAAGGGCTTCTTGGAGGGGGGGACGCCGTAGGCGCCGCGGTCTCCGCCGCCGCCGCGCGGTCCACCCGGTCCGCGCCCACCACCACGAGGCCCGCCGGGGCCGCGTCCGCCGCCCGAGCCCGGCGTACGCGGGTTCGAGACGTTGACGGTGATCTTCCGGCCGTCGAGATCCTTACCGTTGAGCTCGGAGATGGCGCGCTGCGCTTCCTCGGCGGTAGCCATCTCGACGAACCCGAACCCGCGGGACTGGCCCGAGAACTTGTCGGTGATCACGGAAGCCGACTCCACGGTGCCGCACTGGGCGAAGTATTCCCTCAGCGTCTCGCTGGTCGTGGAATAGGACAGACCACCCACGTACAGTTTCGAAGCCATAGTGGTTTCTCCTTCCGGTCACTCTTCCGCTTCGTACGCGCCCCAATACTCGGAAGAGCCAATATCGGAGGCGAGGGCGCCGCCGGCGGCGGCGCATCGGTCCAGAGTGTACACCAGGACCTCTGCCTCCGCCACGGCGGTCCCTCAGTAGGTCAGCATCAGACCGTTGCCCTGGTAGGTCGGCCCCATCTCCGGCTCGGCGGGGCCGGACGGTCGCTCGGATCGCGCGTCGAAGATCACGCGGCCGATCTCCGCGCGCGGCGGCGTGCGATGAACGGGCTCTCCCGTGAAGGCGAGCAGCCCGATCAGGCAGGCCACCATGGTAAAGGTCAGGACTCCGAACACCCAGCGCTTGCCCATCATGGCTCGCGTCCTATCGGCACAGTGCCTCGACCTGCGCCCGCGCACCACCGCGCGCCGGCGCGGCCTTGGCCGGCCGCTCGATCTTGGCGAGCAGATCGCGGAGCGTGAAGGGACGACTCACCACGTGAAAGCCCTGCAGCTCGAGATCCACCCGATCCTCCACCCGCGTGCCCGCATCCACCGCGAGCACCACCGGCACCCCCGGCGCCACCGCGTCGAACAGACGCGTCTGGTCCGGACCGGCCATCCGCAGCGTCCCCGCCTCGGCCAGCACCAAGGACACCGGCGCGTCCAGCATGTAGCGCACGCCCTCGCACAGCGACTCCGCCATGCGCACGGCGACGCCGTGCTCGAGGCATTGCATGGCCAGGTCCTGCGCCCGGCTGCGATTCCCGTCGATCGTCAATACCCGAATCATGTCTCCCCCTTGTGAATACGATTCGAACCGGTTGGATAGATTCAATCGACGTGCCAGGAGGATCGCTCCAATAAAGCGTCGTATTCGCAGGGCTTTGACGTCGCCGCTCGGGGGGGCGGCGACGACCCTCGGGCGTTGTGCCCGATCGAGATGACAGTTTCCGGCGCGCGGGTCGTCCGCCTGGATGAGTACACTCCCCGGGATGGGATCTCTCCTCGTCCGGTTCGCGCGAGCCCTCCGACGACGATGCCCGCACTGCGGCGCGGGGCCGGTCACGGTACGGTGGCTCGGGCTACGGCCCGCGTGCCCGCGCTGCGGCCTGCGCTTCGATCGCGGCGAGCCGGACTACTTCCTCGGCGCGATCGTCTTCAACATGGGGTTCGCGGAGGGGCTGTTCGCGCTGGGCCTGATCGCGGTGCTGCTGTGGACGTATCCGAGCCCGCCGTGGAATGCCCTCTACTACGGGGGCATAGCCGGCATGATCCTCGCCCCGATCTTCTTCTATCCGCTCTCCAAGCTCTGCTGGCTCGCCTTCGACCTCGCGTTCCGACCCCCGCGTCCGGAGGACTTCGAATCGCGGCCGACGGCGTGACCGGACCTACTTGTAGAGCTCGGGGACGATCCCGTACCCCTGGATCTTGCGGTAGAGGGTCTTGGGGTCGATCCCGAGCACGGTGGCGGCCTTGGCCCGGTGGCCGCCCACGCTGCGCAGGGTCGCGATGATGTGCTGGCGCTCCATGTCCTCGAGGCTTCCGCCCGGCGTCGCGCTGGCGGTCCGGCCGCCGCGAAGCTCGTCGGGCAGGTCGCTGGGCTGGATCTGCTCGCCCTGCGACAGGATCACCGCGCGCTGCACCGCGTGCTGCAGCTCGCGGACGTTCCCCGGCCAGTCGTACCGCTCCAGGGTGTCCATCGCCGCGTCGGAGAGCCGCTTGCGCCCGTAGGTCGCGTTCTGCTCGAGAAAGTGCTCGGCGAGGCGGCGGACGTCCTCGCGCCGCTCGCGCAAGGGCGGCAGCGTGATCGTGATCGTGTTGATGCGGTAGAACAGGTCCTGGCGGAACCCGCCGGTCTTGATCGCCTCGGCGAGATCGCGGTTGGTCGCGGCGACCAGCCGCATGTCCACGGTGCGTCGTCGCGTCCCACCCACCCGGAAGAAGGCGTGCGACTCGAGCACCCGGAGCAGCTTCACCTGGCTCTCCGGCTCCATCTCGCCGATCTCGTCGAGGAAGAGGGTGCCCCCGTCGGCCAGCTCGATGAGGCCGGGCTTGGTCGCGATCGCCCCGGTGAATGCCCCCTTCTCGTGACCGAACAGCTCGCTCTCCAGCACCTCCCGCGCGAGCGCGCCGCAGTGGATGGGCACGAACGCCTGCGGGGCGCGCGGAGAGCGATCGTGGATGGCCCGGGCCACCAGCTCCTTGCCGGTGCCGCTCTCGCCCAGCACCAGCACCGAGGAGTCGGTGGGGGCCACCCGGTCGATGAGGCGGAGCACCTCCTCCATCCGGGGGCTCCCGGTGATGATCCCCTGGTAGCCCGGCTCCTCGAGCTGGGCCCGCATCACCACGTTCTGCCGCATGAGGCGGCCCTTCTCGGCCGCCTTGCGGATCAGGATATCGAGCTCCTCGATCCGGGCCGGCTTGGTCAGGTAGTCGTAGGCCCCCAGCTTCATGGCCTCGACCGCGGTGGAGACCTCCTGGAAGCCGGTCATCACGATGACCTGGGGGGCCTCCGGGAGGTCCTGCAGCTCGCGCAGCACCTCGATGCCCTCCACGTTCGGCATCTTCATGTCGAGCAGGAGGACGTCGGGCACCTCGTCCTTCAGGTGCTCGAGCGCGGCGCGGCCGTCGGCGACCCCGACCACCGCGTGCCCCTTCCGGCCGAGCTCCAGCACCAGGAGCTCGCGCAGGTTCTTCTCGTCGTCGGCCACCAGCACCCGGATCGGCGCGGTCATGGCCGGGACGCCTCGCCGGGCCGCAGCGGCAGGATGACCCGGAAGGTGGTGCCCGCGCCCACGCGCGTGTCCACCTCGATCCGCCCGTCGTGGTCGGCCACGATGCCCTGGGCGATGGCCAGCCCGAGCCCGGTGCCCTGCCCCGGCGGCTTGGTGGTGAAGAACGGATCGAACACCCGCGGCAGAACGTGCTCGGGAATGCCGGGGCCCTGGTCCTCGAAACCGATCTCCACCTCGCGCGCGTTGCGCCGTCGAGTCGTCACGGTCAGCGTACCCTTTCCGTCCATCGCGTCGAGCGCGTTGCTCGCGAGCCCGAGGAAGACCTGGCGCAGCTGCCCCTCGTTGGCCACCACGTCGGGCAGCTCGGCGTCCAGCCGCCGGGCGAGCCGGCTCTGGGCGTAGCGCGACTGGTGGCCGATCAGCTCCAGCACCTTGTCGACCAGCACGTTCAGATCGGTGGGCGCCCGCCGGCTGCCCGGATCCCGCACGAAGTGGAGCAGGCTCCCGGTGATCTCCTTGCACCGGTAGGACTCCTCCTCGATCAGCGACAGATAGGCGGGAAAGTCCTTGAACGCGTCCAGGTCGCGCAGGTGCGAGTCCTGGGCCCGCTCCTTGAGCGCCTCCGCGCAGCCCGCGATGGTGGCCAGCGGATTGTTCAGCTCGTGCGCCACCCCCGCGGCGAGCCGGCCCGCGGTGGTGAGCCGCTCGGTCAGGAGCATCTGCCGCTCCAGCCGCTTCTGCAGCGTGATGTCCTCCACCAGCACCAGGACGTGGGTCGCCTGCGGCGCCCGCAACGGCGTGGCGGTCAGGCGCACCGTGAGGGTCTCGCCGCCCGCGGGCAGATCCTGCTCGGCGTGCCGCACCTCGCGCGCCGCGACCGCGCCCTCCAGAAAGGTCCGCACCACCCCCGCCTTGGCCGCCGGCATCAGCTCCACGAACGGCCGCCGCGCGGTAGGTCCGACCGGCACCAGGGCCGCCCCCTCCCGGTTCGCGCTGATCACGCGCAGCTCCGCGTCGAGCACGAAGAGGCCCAGGGGCAGTGTCTCCAGCACGACCTCCACGAAGCGCTTCTGCTCGTCGAGTTCGTGGGTGCGCGCCTCCACCATGGCCTCGAGCCGCTCGGAGTACGTGCGCACCGAGCTGAAGAGCCGGGCGTGCTCGAGTGCCATCGCGGCCTGGTCCGCGAAGGCCGACACCAGCGACTCCTCCTCGGCGGTGAAGTGGTGCACGTCGGTGCGCAGGACGGTGAGGGCCCCGATGGCCTGGTCGCCGACGATGAGCGGGGCGGCCAGCATGGAGCGGAGGCCCGACTGCGGGTAGCGCACGCGCGGGTCGCGGTAGAGATCGGTGGTCTGGGTGGGGCGCCGCTCCTTCACCGCGGCTCCGGTGATGCCCTCGCCCACCCGCAGGCGGATCGCGGGAAGGTCCTCGGCGGGCAGGTCGAGGCTGGCGGTGGCGATTAGCTCGCCGCTCGCCGCGTCGAGCGTGAAGAGCCCGCACGACTGCACCTCCAGCACCGCGCGCGCCTGGTTCAGGATGAGCCGCACCGTCTCGCCCACGTCGAGGCTCTGGTTGACCGCGTGCCCGGCGCGCAGCAGGGCCTGCGTCTCGCGGGTTCGCCGCTGGGCCTCCTCGAAGAGCCGCGCGTTCTGGATCGCGATGCCGGCCTGGTCCGCGAAGCTCTCGAGCAGGGTCTGGTGGCGGTCCCCGAAGGCCCCGGGCGCGGTGGAGAACGCCGAGATCACTCCGATGATCTGCCCCCCCACCCGCAGCGGCACGCTCAGCAGCGAGCGGATCCCTTCCTTCTCGTCGACGTCGCGACGGGCCGAGCGCGGGTCCTGGCGCAGCTCGTCCGAGCGCACCGCGCGGCCGGAGGACACGGCCAGCCCGATGATCCCCTCCCCGACCCGGACCGAGAGGTTGCGCCACTCGAGGGTGCGGAACCCGTGCGCGGCTGCGTGCTCGATCAGGGTCCGGTCCGGGCTCAGCAGGCCGATGCCGCAACCGGTGCTGCCCATGAGCGCGGTGGCCGAGCGGCTGATCGTCTCGAGCACCGAGGGCAGGTCGAGCCGCGCGGTGATGAGCTGGCTCGTGCGATTGAGCGCGGCCAGCTCCTCCGCGCGCTGCGCCGACTCCGCGTGCAGACGCGAGTGCTCGATCGCCGAGGCGAGCGGCCGGGCCACGTCGGTGAGCACCTCGACGTCGGCGTCGGTGAAGGCGCGGGGCTCCCGGTGCGTGACGTTCAGCGTGCCGATCACCTGCCCCTGCGACACGAGCGGAGCGAAGATGGCCGACCGGAATCCACGCCGCGAGAGCAGCTCGCGGCTCACCGCCGGGATCGACGGATCCGCGGTGGCGTCGTCGATCCGGCGGGCCGCCTGCTGGCTCGCCACCCACGCGGTCAGGGTGCCCGCGGTGGTCATCCGGAAGTCGAAGACCTCCGGCAGCGCGGTGCGTGCCGCGACGTCGAGCACGCGGAACTCGCCGCGCTCCCGATCGAGCAGGGTCACCCCGAGCGCGTCGAACCGGATGAGCCGGCCCACCGCCTCGGCGACCTTCTCGTAGATGCGCTGGAGCGAGAGCGTCGTCGCGGTGAGGGCGGTGACCTGGTTGATGACCTCGAGCCGGGTCGTGCGCTGGTGCAGCCGCCAGACGTGCTCGAGGGCATGGCCGAACTCCCGCGGGAAGCTCGGCGGCAGCGTCTCCCGGGTGAGGCCGCGCGCGCCGCCGGGCCCGAGCAGCACCAGGCCGCCCATGGGACGGGGCTGGTCGCCCAGGACGGCCGAGAGCACCACCAGGTCCCGGCCCTTCGTGCCGGGTGGCGTCTCCGATGGCTTCTCGAGCCGCGTGCCCCGCCCCGGGATCCCCAGACGAGCCCGGAGCCACCGATCGAGCGCCGAGCCCCGCCGCGCGCCCACCACGACGTCGACCGGGACGCCGTCGCGCGGGCGAAAGCGCATCGCGCCGGCCCGGGCCCCGGAGAGCGCCACCAGCCGCTTCAGCGTCTGCGCGAAGCCCGCCTCCGAGGAGACCGCGTCTCCCAGCGTGGCCAGCAGGTCGGGAAAGAGCCGCCCGATCTTCATGGATGAGGCCTCAGAGCGGCGGCGCCGCGTCGAACCCGATCGTGCGCTCGCACCAGGCCGACGCCGCGAGCAGCCGCGACTCGCCCCAGGACGCGCCGATGAGCTGGGCCGCGAGCGGGAGCCCGCCCGGGTCCACCCCGGTCGGCAGGGAGATCGTCGGCAGGCCCGCGAAGGTGAACGGCGCGCAGAAGCCCGGGTCGCCGGTGGACGCGAGCCCGCGCGGTGCCGGAGCCGCGATGGTGGGCGCGAGGAGCACATCGTGGCGGCGCGCCACCGCGTTGAGGGCGTCGGTCGCGCTCCGGCGGGTCTCCTGGGCCGCGAGGTACTGCGGCGCCGACACCGCGCGACCGCGCTCGATCAGCTCCTTGATGCGCGGCGGGTACTCCGCGGCGTGGGTCGCGTAGAGCGACGCGTGGGCGTGGGCGGCCTCGACGGCCAGCACCGTCTCCCCCGCCTCGCGCAGCGCCGGGAAAGAGGCGGGCAGCTCCACGTCGACGAGCCGGGCGCCGGCGCCCTCGAGGCCGCGCAGGATCGCCTCCAGGTGCTTGGCCATCTCCGGGGTCGCACGGGCCACCAGCGAGCCGAGAACCCCGATGCGGGGCGGCACGGGCTCGGCGAGCGCGGCCAGGTAGTCGTCGGGAGGCGCCTGGCTCGAGCGCGGGTCGGCGGG
>DATJIR010000171.1:0-3568 GCA_035493135.1 Verrucomicrobiia bacterium | reverse complement strand
GGGCGTCGAGGCCATCGGTCCGCATCGTCGTCACCATGACGGCGTCGGGATAGAGCTCGCGCGCGCGCGCGGTGAACGCCGATGGGTCCGGCACCGCGTCCATCTTGTTGAAGATCGGCACCGTGGGCCGGTCGGCCAGGTCGAGCTCGGCCAGCACCCGCTCGACTACCCGCATCTGCCCCTCCCAATCCGGGTGGCTCGCGTCCACCACATGGAGCAGCGCGTCGGCGGAGCGCGCCTCCTCGAGGGTAGCGCGGAAGCTGGCCACCAGGTGGTGGGGCAGCTTCCGGATGAAGCCCACCGTATCGGTGACCCGGGCCCGCTGCCCCTCGCCCAGGTCCACCTCGCGGGTGAGGGTGTCCAGGGTGGCGAAGAGTCGGTCCTCGACGACGATCTCGTGCTGTCCGGAGAGCGCCCGCAGGATGCTCGACTTCCCGGCGTTGGTGTACCCCACCAGGGAGACGCTCAACATCGGGTCGCGGCCGGCGCGGAGATTTTCCCGGTGGCGCTCCACCCCCTTCAGCTTGGCCTTGAGCCCCTGGATGCGCTGGCGGATGATGCGCCGGTCGGTCTCGAGCTGCGTCTCTCCCGGCCCCCGGAGACCGATGCCGCCCCGGATGCGCGAGAGGTGGGTCCACATGCGGGTGAGCCGCGGCAGCAGGTATTCGAGTTGCGCCAGCTCGACCTGGAGCCTGGCCTCGTGGCTCCGGGCCCGGGTGGAGAAGATGTCCAGGATGACTTCGGGCCGATCCATGACGCGGGCGTTGAGCTCGCGCTCGAGGTTGGCTCCCTGCACCGGGCTCAGCTCTTCGTCGAAGATGACCAGCGTGGCGCCGGCCTCCGCGACGGCCGCGGCCACCTCCTCCACCTTGCCCTCGCCGATGAGCGTCGCCGGACTGGGCGAGGCGATCTGCTGCGACATCCTGCCGACCACCTCGGCGCCGGCCGTATCGACCAGCTGGGTGAGCTCCTGGAGGTGTTCCTCGACATGGCGCGCGTCGGGCGATCCTTTGCGCGGCGCCGCGACGAGCACGGCGCGTTCGATCGGATCGCGAACCTGGATCAGTGTCTTGATGGCAGCTCCTCGGCGGCCCGGGACAGCGGCGCGCGGCCCTCACGGGTGAATGGCACCACGCGATCGCCCAGCGGCGTCGCGACCGTGAGCTGGCCCTTGAGCGTGTAGGGAATGTCGCCGGAGGCCAGCACGGTTTTCGCCGCGCCGGCCAGGCCCGACCACTCGAAACGGAGGGGGAGAGTCAGTTGCGTGGTGTCGCCCTTCTGCACCTGAAAGTCGTCGTCGTACTCGACGTCGCCCACATGCGACCCCTCGACGTCGAACCCAACCTGCAGCCGCGTGCCCCGGAGGGCGAACTGATTGGGATTGTATACGCCCAGCACCAGATCCATCGCGCCGCCGGTGACCCCCAGCCCCCGCACGACGACCCGGTCGAGGTGGAGGGCGGGCGGAGTGAAGAGATCCGGCAGGCCCGCGCACCCGGCCAGCAGCGCGGCGGCCAGACATGCACCGGTGAGGCGAAGCGCCGCGCGGGTCCGTTCGGTCACCCGCGGAATATAACTGGAGGTCCCGGGAGACTTCCCGAAGGAGCCGCCGCTACGCGTTCTCCCTGCCCTCCCCCTCGGCACCACTCCCCCGCTGCTTCCTTTCCTCCCACCATGCCATCCGCTCCGCCACGCGCTTCTCGTGCCCGAAGGCTCCCGGCCGGTACAGCGTGGTACCACGGAGCTCGTCCGGCAGGTATTCCTGGGGCAGATAGGCATCCGGCGAATCATGGGCGTAGCGATACCCTTTGCCATACCCCAGTTCCTTCATCAACCCCGTCGGGGCGTTCCGGATGTGGAGCGGCACCGCTGCCGCGGGCGTCTCGCGCGCGGCCGCCAACGCGGCGTCGAGTGCCACCTTCGCGCTGTTCGACTTGGGCGCCGTAGCCAGGTAGATCGTCATCTCCGCGAGCGGCAGGTACCCTTCCGGCGGCCCCAGCATGTGAAACGCGTCCCGCGCCGCGACCGCGATCAGCAACGCGTTCGGATCGGCCAGACCGATGTCTTCCGCCGCCATGGCGATCGCCCGCCGGAACAGCGTCATCGGGTCCTCCCCGCCATCCAGCATCCGCGCCATCCAGTAGAGCGCGCCCTGGGGGTCGCTGCCGCGCAGGGACTTATGGTAGGCGGAGAGCAGGTTGAAGTGCTCTTCCCCCGCCTTGTCGTAGCGCGCGAAGCGCTTCTGCATCGCCTCACGCGCCACCTCGACCGTAATGTGGCCACCCTCGCCCACGTGCGCCGCGGCCGCCTCGAGCACCGTGAGCGCCCGCCGGGCGTCGCCATCCGCCTCGACGGCGATCGACCGCAGCGCCTCGTCGTCCACCACGAGCCGCGAGCCACCGAGCCCGCGCTCCTCGTCGGCCAGCGCCCGCCGGAGAATGCCCTCGATGTCTTCGGGCGCCAGTGGCTGCAGCACGAACACGCGGGTGCGCGAGAGCAGCGCCCCGTTGATCTCGAAGCTCGGATTTTCGGTGGTGGCCCCGATCAGCGTAATGGTGCCGTCCTCGGACGGTGGAAGCAGGCTGTCCTGTTGCGCCTTGTTGAGCCGGTGGATCTCGTCGATGAAGAGAATGGTCCGCGCTCCCCCGGACTCGAGCCGGCCGCGCGCCGCGGCCACGATTTCCCGGATTCGCGGCACGCCCTCGGTGACCGCGCTGAACGGCACGAACACCCGCTGGGACGCGCTCGCGATCAAGTGGGCGAGTGTCGTCTTGCCGCTCCCGGGCGGCCCCCAGAAGATCATCGAGCCGGGAATGCCGCGCTCGACGACCTCACGCAGCGGCTTGCCTGGCGCGAGCAACACGTCCTGCCCCGCGAACTCGTCCAGCGACCGCGGCCGCATGCGCGCCGCGAGCGGCTGCGCCTCCCGTGCGCGCGACGCGAACAGCGATTCCTCCGCCGCTTCGGCGGCCCGCTTGCGCACCATCACCGCACCCATCCTTCCAGCAGCCGCTCCGCCGCGAAGAAGGCGGCCGCGCCGCCGAAGAATGCCAGCGCCGTCACCCAGTCGCGCCGCGCCTGGAAGTGAGGTACCAGGTTCGACGCCGCCACGTACAGGGTCACGCCGGCGGAGAGCGCGAGTCCGTGCCGGGCGAGCGGGCCTACCTGCTCGGTCAATACGACGCCGAGCACCGTGGCGATGCCAAGCACCGTGGCCGCGGCGAGCGCGCGGCCGCGGCTCTGGCCACCGGCCACCATCACGCTCGCGATGGTCACCCCCTCGGGAAGCTTGTGCAGCAGCACCGCCAGGAAGAGGAGTACGCCGAGCTCGCCCGAGACCAGAAAGCCGCTCGCGATGGCCACGCCGTCGAAGAACGTGTGCAGCGTGAGCCCGAGCATCGCCGAGACACCGGCCGTGGCGCTCACCCGGTGGGTTTCCTCGCCGAAGTGAAAGTGGGGGGTGAGGACGTGCTGGGCCAGATGCACCGCCAGATACCCCAGCAGCACGTACACGGCCGCGTCGCCCGAGTCCCGCAGCACCTCCGGCATCATGCCCAGCAGGGCGACG
>DATJIR010000170.1:0-10334 GCA_035493135.1 Verrucomicrobiia bacterium | reverse complement strand
CGGCGACCGGCAAGACCGCAACCAGGTGCAGGGCGGCCTGAAGCCCCCAGTGGTCCGCTACCCAGCCGAGCAGCGTGACGCCGAGTCCGCCCGTGCCGATCGCCAGGCCCACGATGAGGCCCGCCGCCATGCCGAGGTGTCGCGGCAGATACGACTGCCCGAGCGCGACCGTCACCGAGAAGGAAGACACGAGGACGAAGCCGACCGCCGTGAGGATCACCGTCGCGACCCAGCCGCCCGGCCGCCAGACGAACAAGGCGATCAACGGCGACGACAGGAGGAAGCTCGCGACGATGTAGCGCCGTGGTCCCCAGCGGTCGGCCAGCGGCCCGCCGGCGAGCGTACCCAGCGCGCCGGCCCCGAGGAAGAGGAACAGCAGCGGCCCGACGGTACGCGGATCCTTTCCGAGAAGGTCGACGTAGAGGAAGGGCACGAAGGTCACGAGGCCGTACTGGGTCCACGACCGCACGGTCACGACCCCGATCAGGAGCGCCATCGCGCCCCGCATGTCCCGCCCGTCTTCGCGCGCCGTCCGGCTCCGCGCGCTCTGGGCCGGCGCGGACACGAGCGTCGGCAGCACCATCGCGACCAGCGCCGCAACGAGCACGCCGGGCCCCAGCAGTCCGAGGGTCCCCGGCAGCCCGAAGCGGGGGACGAGAAAGGTCACCGCCGGGGGCCCGAGTGCGATGCCGATGTTGCCGCCGATCGAGAACAGCGACAGCCCGGTGGCCTTGCGATCGCCCGCCGCCTGGTTCGCGGTCCGGTAGCCCTCCGGATGGTAGGCCGCGACGCCCAGGCCTGACACGACGACCAGGGCGAGCAGTCCCCAGTAGATCGAGGCGAGTCCGGCCAGCGCCACGCCCGTCGCCGAGAACAGCACCGCCCACGGCAAGAGCCAGCGACGGGGCGCGCGGTCCGCCAGAAAGCCGAACACCGGCTGGACGACAGACGAGGTCACGCTCGCCACGAGCAGGACAGCGCCGGACGCGGCGTAGGACAGACCGAATGCCGTCCTGAGGAACGGCAGCAGGGGCGGGATCGCTCCCTGGTTCATGTCGACGACGAGGTGGCCCAGAGCCAGCAGACCCAGAACGCGGGTGTTGGGGCGTGCCCTGACGGCAGTGATGCCGCTCGATGGGAGCACGTCGACGACATCGGGCGCGCGAGGCTCGGTGGGGGGCGGTCGAGTCACGCGAGCCATCGTACCATCCGCGCGATGCGGGCGGGCGCAACGCGGCGGCGTGCTCGCGGCACGGCCCGTCACTGGCCGCGCTCGGCTGCCGGCGTTACGCTGGATGCGATGCGCGCGGTTGACACGGACGAGGCCCAGGCCCGCCGATATCACCGCCGTCAGTTCGCGCTGACGCTCGTCGACCTCTTGCTCGGCGTCCTCATCCTCGTGTGGTGGAGCTGGAGCGGCGCCGCCGCGGGGCTGGCGAAGGCGCTCGACCTGCGCCTCCGCTCGCCCGCGGCGGTCGTCGCGGCCATCACGCTGGCTCTCGGCGCATCCCAGACGCTGGTGACCTCCCCCCTGGACATCGTGGCCGGATTCGTCCTCCCTCGCCGAGCCGGCCTGCTCACCCAGACCTTCGGGAGCTGGCTCGGCGACCGCGCGAAGGGGCTCGCGATCGGCGGACTCCTCGGGTTGCTCTCGGTCGAGGTCGTCTACGGTCTTCTCCGGTGGAGCCCGGACCGATGGTGGCTCTGGGCGAGCGGCGTCCTGGCGCTCGGGATCGCCCTGCTCACCGCGGTGGTGCCGGTCTGGCTCGTGCCGCTCTTCTACCGGCTGACCCCGCTGCCCGACGGTCCGCTCAAGAGGCGCCTGCTCGCGCTGGCGGCCCGGGTGGGCGTGCCGGTGACCGGGGTCTGGGTCGTGGACCAGTCTCGCAAGAGCCGCACCGCGAACGCGGCGGTGACCGGCCTGGGCCGGACCCGTCGCATCCTGCTGTTCGACACGCTGCTCGACACCTTCACGCCCGACGAGGTGGAAGCGGTGCTCGCCCACGAGCTGGCGCATCAGCTCCACGGCGACATCCGCCGGGGCCTGCTCGTGCAGGGCGTCCTCACCCTCGCGACCTTCTGGGTGGCGTCCGGCGTGCTGCGCGCGGGCGGCGCGTGGCTCCATTTGGCCGGGCCGGCGGACGTCGCCGGACTACCGCTCTTCGGCCTGGTCGTGCTCGCGGTGGGCCTCGCCGCGCTGCCGGCGGCCAACGGCTGGTCGCGCCACGTCGAGCACGCGGCCGACCGGTTCGCGCTCGAAACGCTCCCCGACCCCGAGCCCTTCATCGGCGCGATGGAGCGGCTCGCGACGCTGAATCTGGCCGAGCGCGAGCCACACCCGATCGAGGAATTCTTCCTCTACTCGCACCCGCCGATCGGCCGTCGGATCGCGTACGCGCGGCAATTTGACCGCGGTCTGACCTGACAGAGTGTCGCGGCAGCACCGCTGCTGGCCGCCTGCCCTCGGATCTACAAATGTAACTAGCTGGAATACATGGTATTATTCAAGTGCAATCCGTGGCATTTCGCTTGCTTGGTGGGAGACCGGACATCCAACGCAAAGCAGCCATGGGGAGCGAACACGAGCTAATGGCGCGAGTCAACAATCGAGGCTTGAGCGGCACCACTTCGCTCATCCGCCATCTGCAGATTCTCCGGACCGTCACCGAAGCGGTGAGCCGCTCGCTCGACCTCAACGAGGTCATCCAGAAGTCCCTCAGCGCGCTCACCGATGTGACCGGACACGAGATCGCGAGCCTCCATCTCGTGTCGGTCGACGGCAAGACCCTGCTGCTCCGCGGTGAGCGCGGGCTCTCCGATCGGCTGCGCGAGACCAACCAGATGCTGCCGATGGGTCAGGGCCTGATCGGCCGCGTCGCCGCGTCCGGGCGGGTGCGCCGGGTAGACGAGGCGAGCCGCGCTCCCGATCTCCTGCCCGCCGCGCGCGCCGCGGTCTCCGCCGACGGCATCCGCGGCTTCGTGTGCGTGCCGATCCGGGCGCGTCACCGCATCCTGGGCACGCTGTCCCTGGGGCGGCAGACCGAGGAGCGGTTCTCCAACGAGGAGGTGGCGCTGCTCGAGTCCACTGCCGACCAGATCGGCTTGGCTCTCGACAACGCCCGGCTGTACTCGGAGACCCGCCTGCAGCTCGAGAATTTGCGTCGCTCGCACACCGACGTGATCCGGGCGGAGCGGCTCGCCGCGGTGGGAGAGTTGGCGGGCGGCGTCGCCCACGAGATCAACAACCCGCTCATGATCATCCTGGGCCAGGTGCACCTGCTGCTGCAGTCCCAGGATCACGAGGGGGTCCTCAACGGCCTCAAGGTCATCGACGGGGCCACCAAGCGCGCGGCCAACATCGTGCGCGAGCTCGTGCTCTTCGCGGAGCGCTCGCCCCTGCGGCGCGCGCGCTGCAAGGTGAGCGATCAGATCTACAAGGTCCTGTCCCTGCACCAGTCGCGCCTCGAGGGCGCCCGCATCACGGTCCAGACCGACTTCGGCGAGGTCCCGGAGATCTGGGCCGACAGCAACCAGCTCCAGGAAGCGCTCTTCCACCTGGTGCAGAACGCCGAGCAGGCCATGTCGGCGTCCCGCGGCGCGGGCACACTCTCGATCCGGGTGCGGCCAGCCGCCGACGGGGTGCGCATCGAGGTCGCCGACGACGGGCCCGGCGTCCCGCAGGACGACCTGGCCCGTGTCTTCAACCCCTTCTTCACCACGAAGGGGCCCGGCGAGGGCCGGGGCCTCGGCCTCTCGGTCGCGCACAGCGTGGTGGCCGAGCACGACGGACGCCTCTGGGCGGAGAATCGGCCCGGCGGCGGCGCGATGTTCGTGATGGAGCTGCCGGTGGGCACCCCGGCCTCCGATCCGGCCCTCGCTCCGTCTCTCTGATCCCCCGCCCGCCTTCTCCCCCGCCGTCGTGCTACCCTGCTTCCTCGTGCGCCCCCCGTCCGCCCGCCGAGCCCTGATCGCCATCACCACCGCCCTCGTCCTGGCCGGCTGCGCCGCCGTCGCGACCCCGCGGCGCTCGTCGGAATCGCCGAGCCTGCGGTGCGTGAACGAGCCGGGCCGCGGGCAGTCGACCGATTCGTCCCGCCCGCTCTTCTTCGTCTTCTGCGCCCAGTCGCCCTGAGCCGGGGCCGGCCGTGGTATCCTCACGCCGGCTCGGCCCCTGAATCTGATTCCACCGCGGAGGTACCCATGACCACCCTCAAGGAATCCATCACCCAGGCCGTCGACCGGCTCGCCGACGAGCTCGAGGCTCTCTCCCGTCAGATCCACGATCATCCCGAGCTGGCGTACGAGGAGGTCCAGGCCTGCGGCTGGCTGAGCGACTTCCTGGCCCGGCAGGGCTTCAAGGTGGAGAAGGGTGTGGGAGGCGTGGACACCGCGTTCCGGGGCACGATCGAGACCGGAGAGGGGCCCACCATCGCGATCCTGTGCGAGTACGACGCCCTGCCCGGCATCGGCCACGGGTGCGGGCACAACGTGATCGCGACCTCCGGGGTGGGCGCGGGCGCCGCGCTCGCCGCGGTCCGGGCCCAGCTCCCGAAGGGCCGGATCCAGGTCATCGGCACGCCCGCCGAGGAGGGCGGCGGCGGGAAGGTGAAGTTGATCAAGAGCGGCGTCTTCCGCGACGTGGACTGCGCCATGATGATCCACGGCTTCGATCGCACGCTCCTCCACCAGGACCTGCTCGGCATCGTGCGCGGCACCTTCGAGTTCAGCGGCAAGGCCTCCCACGCCTCGGCCGATCCGTGGGAAGGGGTCAACGCCCTCGACGCGGTCATCCAGATGTACAACGCGGTCAGCATGCTGCGACAGCAGGTGCGCCCCGACTGCCGGATCCACGGCATCATCACCAACGGCGGAGCGGCGGCCAACATCATCCCGGAGTACGCCTCCGCGATCTTCTACGTGCGGGCGCCCCGCATCGACACGATGTGGGATCTCTTCAAGCGGGTGACCGCGGCCGCGGAAGGCGCCGCGAAAGCGACCGGCTGCACCCTCAAGGTCACCCAGCACGACAGCGTCTACGAGCCGATGAAGTCGAGTCGCGTGATGCTCGACCTCTTCGCCGCCAACATGAAGACCGCGGGCCTCACCGAGGGCGCCCCCATCCCGGATCGCCTCGGCTCCTCCGACATCGGCAACGTGAGCCAGGTGATCCCGGCCATCCAGCCGATGGTCGCCATCGCACCCACCGGCATGGCCATCCACACGCGCGACTTCGCGGACGCGGCGGTGAAGCCGCTGGCGCGCGCAGGCATGGTGGCCGCGGCCAAGACCATGGCCCTCACCACCTTCGATCTCCTCGCCGAGCCCGCCCGCGTGAAGGCGGCCAAGGACGAGTTCGGCCGGAGCAAGTAGCGCGATGGCCCCCGGGACGCCCCTCGACCAGGCCAAGACCCGCGTTGCCGAGACGGTCGACCGGCTCGCCGACGAGCTCGAGCACATCAGCCTCCAGATCCACGCCCACCCGGAGCTGTGCTTCGAGGAGCACAAGGCGGCGGGCTGGCTCACCGACTTCCTCGCCAAGCAGGGCGCGGCGGTCGAGCGCGGGGTGGGCGGGCTTCCCACCGCGTTCCGGGCCACGATCGCGGGCGCGGGCCCCGGCCCCACCGTCGCGATCATGGCCGAGTACGACGCGCTGCCGAACATCGGGCACGCGTGCGGGCACAACGTGATCGCGACCGCGGGCACCGGCGCGGGCGCGGCCATCGCGGCCGCGCTCCGGACGCTGCCCTTCCCGGGCCGCAACCAGGTCATCGGGACGCCCGCCGAGGAGGGCGGCGCCGGCAAGGTGCGGTTGATGGAGGCGGGGGTCTTCAAGGACGTGGACGCGGCGATGATGATCCACGGCCGCTGCGGGACCCAGGTGTGGCGGCCGAGTCTCGGCATCATCAAGGTCAAGTGCGAGTTCTTCGGGCGCGCCTCACACGCCTCGTCGTGGCCGTGGCGAGGGGTCAACGCCCTCAATGCGATGATCCAGCTCTTCGTCTCGCTCGACGCCATGCGCCAGCAGCTCCGCCCCGACGCCCGCGTGCACGGCATCATCACCAAGGGCGGCGACCAGGCCAACATCATCCCGGAGCACGCCACCGCGGAGTTCTACCTCCGGGCGCCCACCAAGGACTACTGCCGCGAGCTGCTGCGTCGCTTCGAGGGCTGCGCGGCGGGCGCGGCCACCGCCACCGGCTGCACCGTGAAGGTCGCCGCGGACGCGATCATCCACGACCCGCTGAAGGCCAACTTCGCGATGGCCGAGCTCTTCGGCAAGAACCTCGAGCGGATCGATTTCCCGGTGGATCCCGACGACGGCGAGGCCGGGTACGGGTCCACCGATTGCGGCAACGTGAGCCAGGCGATCCCGACCATTCACCCCTACATCCGGATCTCGCCGGACGGCGTGCCGGGCCACTCGCGCGAGTTCGCCGAGTGGGCCAAGTCGCCGCTCGCGCGCACCGGCATGGTGGCGGCCGCGAAAGCGCTGGCCATGACCGCGCTGGACCTGGTGGCGCGGCCGGAGGAGCTCGAGAAGGCGAAGCGGGAGTTCGCGGGAGCGTAGCCGGGCGGACCCGGCCGCGCGCTAGTCGAGGCGGATCGAGAAGCCGGCCCGGAAGTCGCTCGAATCCGGCTCCCGCTGGAGGAGGCCGCGGCCCGTCCCCGCGTCGATCCGGCCGCGCAGGAAGCGATACTCGCCGTAGAGCTGCGCCCGGCCCGACAGGGGCAGCGCCATTCCGGCCCCCAGCCGAACGTCGTCGAGCCCATCGGTATTGCGCTGGAGGCCCGGCAGGAGGCTCGCGTTCCAGGGCACCCCGAGAGCGGCGGTGGATCCCAGCGAGAGATATGGGCTCAGCACGCCGTAGAGCCGGTAGCCCTCCAGCATCAGGGGCAGGCGTACCGTGGTCTCACCCGGGGTGTCGTTGACCGACAGGTGCAGATCGGGGATCGGACGGCCCACCCCGGTCGGAGCTTCGATGTCCGCGGCCCGGGCGGCACCCGACCAGGCGCCGGGGAGGACCAAGAGCAGAGCCACCAGCCCGAGCCATCCCAGATGCCTCATACGTCTAATTTTACTCGACGCGTCAAGTCGCCCGGAGCACCTTCCGAGTCTGGCTCAGGTGGTCGAGCTCGTGGAGACGGAAGATCACCGCACAGGCCTTCCAGTCACACGGCTCGTTCCAGTGTAGCGCCGTCACCTTCCCGTCGGCCCCGCGCGTGTTGATGACCATGATGACCGGGGCCCGGGCCTCGGTCGGCCGGTCGGGTGCCGCGGCGAGGACGTCGAGCACCTCGGCGTGAATGCGGCGCAGCCCCCCGCGCAGGTCGTCCCATCGCCGGGCCATGGGCGCGGCGGACTGCAGGCCGGCCGGGATCGGGCTCACCGGCGAGTGACGGTTCTCGAGCAGCGCGCGCATCTCCTCGAGCGCCCGCGGGTGCGTCTCCACCAGGTGATCCAGGATCTCGTGCACGCTCCACTCGCCGCCGCCCGGTGCCCGCCGGGCCTGCTCCTCCGTGACCCCGTCGAGAAGGGCGTCCATCGCGGCGAAGGCCTCGGCCACGCGCTCACGGATCTGCGCGACCGGGGCCTGCGTGCCCTTCTCCAGGAGGTACGCCTTGGCCTTCACCTGCTCGGGGGGCATCGTCATGTCGGGTCTCCGGGTGTGAGGTAGCGCGCGAGGACTGTTTCCGCCAGCCGCGCCGCGCGCGACAGCGTCATGAGCCGGCGGTCGAAGGTGAGCTGGAGCGAGAGGCCGTCGAGGAGCCCCAGGACCACCGCGGCGGCTTCCTCCAGGTTCACCTGACGGACATGGCCCGCCGCCCGCCCCCGGGCCAGCGCGGCCCCGATCAGGCGCCGAGCCCGCGCGTAGGCCTGGCGGTTGACCGCGGCGAGCCGCCGATCGTGGAGGGCCTCGCCCCAGAACTCGATGAACACCGTCCAGAAGTCACGGCTCTCGACCGCGGTCTCGAGACAGGCGCGGATCACCGCCCGGAGCCGCGTGCGGGCGTCGCGGGCCCCGCGCGCCTGGGCCGCCACCCGGCGATCGAGGTCGGCGGTCACCCGGAGCGCGGCCGCGGCCAGCATCGCCGCCTTGTCGCGGAAGTAGTAGTGGAGGATGCCCTGGCTCACCCCGGCCTCCGCGGCTACCCGCTTCATGGTGAGCCCCGCGTAGCCGTCGCGGGCCAGGCAGCGGATGGTGGCCCGCACGATCTGCTCGCGTCGCAGGGGCCCCATGCCGAGCTTCGGGGTCACGATCGCCTCCCAAGAGATTATTGATTGGTCGACCAATTATCCAGCGGTGGGAAGTATGCGACGAAGCGGCGGGCGGGTCAAGCGGTGACGCGGGCGGGCGGAGCTACTTGTGCGAGGGGCCCTCGAAGTAGTGCTTGAACTCGTGCATGAGGACGTAGGGGTCGGCGGTCGAGACGATCAGGTGATCCGCCGGCACGTAGCAGCCGTGGATGCGGCCTTCCGGCGCGCCGGGCGAGCTGCGGAGCCGGCAGATCATCTCCACCTCCGCCTGCGGGCGGATGACCACCGTGACCGGGCCCACCTGGTACGGGGGCTTCCCGAGCGCGGTGGGGCCTTCGTTGAGATAGGCGCCCTGGGCCGCGCACCCGGTCGTCAGCGCGAGGGACAGGGCGGCCAGGACCGCCCGGGGCACTATCGTCGCCATGCCGTCCTGGTACGGCAACCTCGATGCCATCCCCGGCCGATTCCCGGGAGGAAGCCGGCCGGTCAATGGTGGGCGGCAGTTACTCGGTCGGGTGGGCCTCGGCACGGCAGGCGGCCCCGCGCCGGGTCCCTGGCGCGACCACCAGGATCATGGGGACGGCACCATAGGGCGGGTCGGCGCGGCTCAGGACCCGAGGCGTCGACGCTCGGCGGCCCGCTCCGCGTCCATGCGCCCACCCTCGGCGCCGGAATGGTCGACGTGGCGCATGGCCAGGGCCAGCGCCCGGTGCCCGGCCTGCTCGGCGATCAACCGGTGCATCGCCTGGCAGATGCGGCGGTAGGCGGGATGTCCTTGCGGAGCGGTGCGCAGCTCGATCATGTGCATCGCCTCGCGCGCGTTCAGCTCCATGTAGAACCGCACGCGATAGGCCATCGCCACCGCGTACGGCGCGGCGGCGGGCGCGGCGACCGCGAGGGCGTCGTGGAGCGCGGCCGACTCCTCCATGACCCGTGTCCAGTCCGCGAGCGCGCCGGCCTCCTCGAGCTCGTCCGGGGTCACGTGGCCGTGGCGGGTCGTGAGGGGCTGCCACTCGAGCGTCAGCAGCCGGTGGCGCTGCAGGTCGCGGAAGGCCCCGTAGTCGGCGAGCACGTCGAAGCGATAGGCGGTGCGCTCGAAGGCCCGGCCGGGCTTGTGGCGTCGGTTCTCTCGCTGGCCGACGTAGGCGGCCAGCACCTGGTGGCGGGCGGCCCCGTCGAGCTTGCGCGCGAGGGCCAGGAGCTGGTCGTCCGGCAGCGAGGAGACGGAGTACAGCGCGGCCGCCACCACCTTCACCTCGCCGTCGGGATCGAAGTCGGTGAGCGTGACCTCGGGCCGCGGCTCCGGCTCGACGCCGTCGAGCAGGCGCGTCGCCACCGCCCGGGTGGCCTCCCGCGTCTCCTCGAGATAGCGGGACCAGACGCCGCCGCGCTCCGGACGTTCGAGCCGCTTGAGGAACGCGGGGATCACCTTGCGCAGCTCGACCAGCATGAGGGCCGCGTAGTCGCGGACCTCGCGCAGCGGGTGCGCGCGCATGCGGAGCAGCAGCGCCTCGTAGCCCTGGGCGGTGCCGAAGATCCCCACGTTCGACCGGGTCGCCGCCGGGAGCAGGCCCCGGAGGCTGTCGAGGGCCCTCGCGCGGATCGTCATCCGGTAGGCCGCGTCGCTCTCCCCTTCCGGGCGGGGGAAGCGGCGCGCCCAGTACTCGCGCATCGGATCGATCCAGCCGGCGTAGGTCTCGAACGCGCGGTCCATCACCGCGACGTAGCGCTCGCGCAGCGGGAGCCCGTCGAGCTCGGCCGGCACGTGATAGCGGAAGCGGCCGCCCGGCCGATCCGCGTAGGGCACGTAGCGGGTCGACTGCTCGAGGTAGGCCATGAGCCGGCCCCACTCGAGGACCTTGGTCAGGACGTTGGACGCGCCCTCGCAGGCCAGGTGGACCCCGCCGAGCTGGGCGACCGAGTCGTCGCCGTACTCGCTGAGGACGCGCTCGTACAGCTGGTCCGCGCGGGTGGTCCCGACCGAGCCGGCCACCGCCGGCCGCCCGGCCGGCTCCAGGAACTCGTCGAGGAAGAGCCGGCGCAACGACTTGGCAGAGCGGGAGTAGCGCGCGAACAG
>DATJIR010000169.1:0-2975 GCA_035493135.1 Verrucomicrobiia bacterium | reverse complement strand
CGCAGTAGGAGCGACGGCGGGATCGTCAGGCCAAGGGCGTGGGCGGTCTTGAGGTTGATCACCAGCTCGAACTTGGTCGGCTGCTCGATGGGGAGGTCGCCGGGCTTCGCGCCCTTGAGGATTCTGTCCACGTAGTAGGCGGCACGCCGGTGCATCTCGGGATAGCTCGGTCCGAAGGACATCAGCCCGCCGACCTGCACCAGCTCGTTGTAGGCGTACACCGCCGGGAGCCGGTGCCGGGCGGTGAACTCGACGATTCGCGCCCGGTGATGCAGGAAGAGCCGATCCGCCAGCATGACGAGCGCCCCGGACCGCTGGCCGACGATCGTCTGAAATGCGTGGTCGAACTCGCCCTCGGCCCGCACCGGAAAGAACACCACCTTCAGGTGCAGCGCCTTGGCGGCGGCGCTGGCCTGCCGTTCCGAGGTCACGTGGAGGGGGTTGGCCGGATTCCCCAGGAAGGCCACGGACGAGAGCTTGGGTACGATCTGCGTGAGCAGCTCCAGGCGCTTTCCCTCTAGGTCCGGCGCGATCGCCACCGACCCGGTCAAGTTCCCGTCGGGTCGCGCGAGGCTCTTGACCAAGCCCGTGCCGATCGGGTCGCCTACCGCAGCCATGACGACGGGGATCGTCGTGGTCGTGCGCTTGACCGCGAGGGCCGCGGGCGTGCCAGCCGTGACGATGACATCCACCTTGAGGGCAATGAGTTCCGCGATGAGCGCTGGGAAGCGCTCGTACGCTCCTTCGGCCCAGCGGTACTCGATAGTGAGATCCCGGCCCTCGACGTAGCCACGCTCGCGAAGCCCGTCGCGGAACGGCCCGACGAGGTTAGCCTCCAGAGCCTCGGTGGAGTTACCGAGGAACCCGATCCGGTACACCTTCCCCGGCTGCTGCGCCTTATACTCCTGCGCGTGGGCCGCGGCGCCGATCGGTGCCAACCCGATGGCGACACTCGTGAGAAAGCGTCGTCGTGAGATCACGGGGCATCCTGCGCCGCGCAGGCGAGGGCCGGCGACGGGAACCATGAGGGAGAAGCGGAGAGAGGCGGCCCCACACGAGGGTCAGGGGCTTGCTGACCAGAGGACCTTGCTGCGCAGAGCCCCCGGAGGCTTACGCCGAGACTGTCCCGGTCGGCAAGCGAACGGCGCCCCAGGTTCAAGAGAAAGGGGCCCCCCGGAGGGCCGGTATAAGGCCAACCTGGCCGTTCCCGCTCCTCGGCTCGGCGTGCAGGGCCCCGAAGGAGGTGGACGAGTGCGCTACTACGTGGGTGTCGATTGGGCGGATCAGACGCATGCCGTCTGGGTCGTGGATGAGCGCGGGACGAAGGTCACCGGGCGCACCGTGCCGCATACGGCGGCGGGCTTCAGCGAGTGGGGCCGGGAGCTGGACGAATGGCGCGTGCCCGTGCCGGCCCACGTGGTGCGCGCCAAGGCGCGGTTGATGCAGAGCTTGGTGGAGCAGTTGACCCTCGTCGTCGTCGCCGTCGCTCAGTACCGGACCGCGATCGACGATTTTTTCGCACGCATGCCGGCGGCGCAGTGGGCGCGGACCCTCCCGATCGGTAAGCACGGGATCACCGCGCCGACCCTCTGGGCCCGCCTGGGGGACGCCCCCGGTCGGTGGGAGTCGTTTCGACATCTGCAGGCGCAGGCCGGCGCCGTGCCCGTGACAAAACGCAGCGGCAAGCAACGGGTCGTCCCCTTTCGCTTCGCCTGCGACAAGTCGTTGCGGCACGTGGTCGACCAGGTGGCCTTTCTGTCGCTGCTCTCCAGCGACTGGGCCCGAGCATACTACGACCAGCAGCGGGCGCGGGGCCACGCGCATCACCAGGCGCTCCGGGCGCTCGGGGCGAAATGGTTGAAGATCATCTTCGTCATGTGGCACCGCCAGGTCCCGTACGACGAGCAGTACCACTTGGCCACCATGACGCGCCAGCAACTGCGGCAGCATCAGACAACCATCGCTTGACATGAACCAGAGAAAGTCTCGGCGGCGAGCGGTGCGGCGAGGAGACCGCCCGCAAAGGTGCCGATGAACGCACGTCGATCCATAGAGCCTCCGTCTGGCCGAACAGAACGGGACGGGGCGAGACTAGGCTGGGCCAGGCAGGCTTCATCTCTCAGGAGTCCCGATACCCGACAATGTTGTCGTAGAGGCGCGATTGCCGGCTCCGGGCGTTCCGGTACCGGGCGTGGGCCGCGGGGTCCGGCTGGAGCACGCGCCCGGGCACTGGCGCGGCGGGCGCGGGCTGCCCCAGGGCCTCCAGGGCGAGCAGCGCGGCGCCGCGGGCCGAGGCCTCCGCGTCGGTCTCTAGCGCGATCGGGACCCCGAGGGCGTCGGTGATGATCTGGGCCCACACCGCGGAGTGGCCCAGCGCGCCGCCCGAGCCCACCACCACGTGGCCCGCGCCGGCCAGCGGGCGCAGGCGGTCGTAGATCTCGGCCAGCCGGAAGGCCACCGCCTCGAGCAGGGCCCGCGCGACCTCGGCCGCGCTGGTGCCGAGCGAGAGCCCGGCGATCGCGGCCCGCGCGTCCGCCCGCCAGCCCGGGCTGCGCTCGCCCGCGAAGAACGGCAGCGCGGTCAGGCCGTGGCCGTCCGGTGGGATCGCCGCGAGCGCCCGCTCGAGAGCCGCGTCGCCCTCCGGCAGGGCGAGCGCCTTGCGGCACCACGCGGGCACGTTGCCGCCCTCCGAGGTGGCGCCGCCGACGAGCGCGCGCCCGGCGTCGATCCGGTATCGCCAGAGCCCCCACGGCGTTGCGGGATGCGGGCCCAGCGGCTCGGGCAGCGTGACGCGCAGCGCGGCGGAGGTACCCACGTTGAGCGCCACGCGCCCCGGGCCCCAGCAGTCGGAGCCCACGTTGGAGCAGGCGCCGTCGCCGCGCGCGGGATGCCACGGCACGCGCGCGAGCGCGGGCCAGCGGGCGGCCCACGGCGCGCGCAGCCCGGGCGACGGGGCGTCGTCGATGGTGGGCAGC
>DATJIR010000168.1:0-9018 GCA_035493135.1 Verrucomicrobiia bacterium | reverse complement strand
AGCTCAAGTTCTTCTTCCACAGCGGCATCGCCTCCGAGAACGGCTCGATGGTCTCGTCGGTGTCGGTGAAGAAGACGATCCGCGACATGGTGAGCGGCGAGGACAACGGCAAGCCGCTCTCCGACCAGGAGATCGCCCAGGCGCTCCAGGGACAGGGCCTGACCATCGCCCGACGCACGGTGGCCAAGTACCGGGAGGAGCTGGGCATCCTGCCGTCGCACCAACGGCGGTTGCAGTCGAAGAAGCGCTGAGGTCGGGTCCGGTGCAGGTGATCATCAGCACCCGCGGGATGACCGTCTCCAAGAGCTACAAGGACGAGCTCACCCGCAAGCTGGCCAAGCTCGAGCCGATGCTCCCGGCGGTGGTGGAGACGCGCGCGATCCTCTCGCGCGAGAAGCACCGGCGCACCGCGGCCCTCACCCTGCTGGCTCGGTCCCGCGCCTTCCGCAGCCGCGAGACCGCGCCCGACCTGGCCGTCGCGGTGGACCGGGCGGTGCTCGCCCTCCGCCGCCAGGTGCGCGAGACGACGAAGCGCCGTCCCCGTCGCCCGGCTCGCCCGTGAGCCCGGCGTGACCGATCCCGTCGCCGAGCCCATCCGCTTCGTCATCATCACCGGCCTCTCCGGGGCGGGGAAGAGCTACGCGATCAAGTGCCTCGAGGACCTGGGCTACTTCTGCGTGGACAACCTGCCCACCACCCTGATCCCGACCTTCGCGGAGCTCTGCGCCAACTCGAGCCGCGGCATCCGGGCCATCGCGCTCGGGGTCGACGTGCGGGAAGGGGAGTACCTTGTCAACATGGTGGAGACGATCCAGGAGCTGCGCAGCCGCGGGCACCGGGTCGACGTGCTCTTCCTGGAGGCCTCCGACGAGACGCTGGTGCGCCGGTACCACGAGACGCGGCGGCGCCATCCCCTCGCCGGGGAGGGCAACGTGCTCGACGGCATCCGGGCCGAACGCAAGGCTCTCGCGCACCTGCGCGAGATCGCCAACCGGGTCATCGACACCACGTCGCTGACCGTGCACCAGCTCAAGGATCAGATGGTGCACTCCTACGGCCCCCAGGCGGCCAAGGGCGGCGGCCTCACCGTCTCCCTCGTCTCCTTCGGCTTCAAGCACGGGGTGCCCTACGACGCGGATCTGGTCTTCGACGTCCGCTTCCTTCCCAACCCGCACTTCGTGGATCGCCTCCGCGCCCTCGACGGCCGCGACCCCGCGGTCGAGGAGTTCGTGATGTCGTTCTCCGAGAGCCGCGAGCTGCTCTCGCGCCTGGAGGGGCTGCTGAAGTTTCTCCTGCCGCTGTACGAGCGCGAGGGCAAGGCCTACCTCACGGTGGCCATCGGCTGCACCGGAGGGCGGCACCGCTCCGTGATGCTGGTGGAGGCGCTCCGTTCCTTCCTGACCGGTCTCGGCCTGAGTCCGATCGTCAGGCACCGGGACCTCGACCGTGAGTGACGACCGGCTCCACTTCCTGCTCGGCATTCACAATCACCAGCCGGTCGGCAACTTCGACTCCGTCGTCGACGACGCGGTCATCCGGGCGTACCACCCGTTCCTCGAGACGATCGATCGCGCCGGGAGCGGCCTGCCGCTGACCGTGCACTGCTCGGGAGGACTGCTCGCGGCGCTCAAGGCCCGGGCCCGCCCGACCTTCGAGCTCCTCGGGCGGCTGGCCGCGGACGGGCGGGTGGAGCTCCTGGGCGGCGGCTTCTACGAGCCGATCCTCGCGCTGCTGCCGGACTGGGACAAGGTGGGGCAGATCCAGGCCCTCGCCCACTTCCTCAAGTCCCACTGGGGGGTCACCCCGCGCGGGATGTGGCTCGCGGAGCGGATCTGGGAACCCCAGCTGCCGCGGGTGCTGCGCGAGGCCGGTGTGGAGTTCGTCCTGGTCGACGACTCGCACTTCGCGCTCGCCGGGCTCGACCCCGAGACGCTGGGCGGCTACTACCTCACCGAGGAGCAGGGCGCCTCGGTCGCGGTGTTCCCGATCAACCAGCGCCTGCGCTACCTGGTGCCGTTCTCGGAGCCGGCCGAGAGCCTCCGCTACCTCGAGGGCCGGCGCGGGGCGGGCGCGGTCACCCTCGTGGACGACGGCGAGAAGTTCGGGGTGTGGCCGGGTACCGACCGCCTTGTCTACGGCGAGCGATGGCTGGTGCGCTTCCTGGACGCCCTGCGCGCGGCCCCGTGGCTCGCGGTCTCCACGTTCTCGCGCTACCTCGACACGCACCCGCCCGCCGGGCGCGTGTACCTGCCCACCGCGGCCTACACCGAGATGGGCGAATGGGCACTGCCCGTGGCCGCCGCCGCGGAGCTGGCCGCGGCCCGCCATCGGCTGCAGGAGCTGCCGGACGGGGAGCGCCTCGCCCGTCTCCTGCGCGGCGGCTTCTTCCGGAACTTCCTCGTCAAGTATCCGGAGATCGGCGACCTGTACTGGAAGATGCTCCGGCTCTCCCGTCGCGTGCACGAGGGGCTGACGGCCCGTCCGCGCGACCCGCGACTCCTCGCGGCCCGCGAGCGGCTGTGGCAGGGCCAGGCCAACGACGCGTACTGGCACGGGGTGTTCGGGGGCTGCTACCTGCCGCATCTGCGCCGCGCGGTGAAGTCGGCCCTGATCGGCTGCGAGAAGGGCCTCGATGGGGCGGGCAAGCCGATCGGCATCGAATGCGCGCGCGCGGACGTCGACGGCGACGGCCAGGTCGAGGTCACGGTGCGCACCCGCTCGCTCGGAGCGATGGTGCGCCCGGCCCGCGGCGGCAGTCTGACCGAGCTCGCGTGGATGGGCGGGGAAGTCGACGTGGCGGACGTGCTGACCCGGCGGCCCGAGGCCTATCACCGCCAGGTCGAGGAGCGGCCGCGGGAGAGCCGCCCCGGCGAGGTGCAGACGATCCACGCCGCGCCCGCGGTCAAGGAGGCCGGGCTGACCGCACTGCTGCGCTACGATCGCTTCCGTCGCGCCGTGCTCCTCGACGGCCTGTTCCCGCCCGCCGACGGGCGCGAGCCGCTCGATCCCGTCGAGCCGTGGGACGCCGCGTGGGTCGCGGTGGGCGAGCGGCCGCTCGACCACGAGGTGAAGTCCTCGCCGCGCGAGGTGGCGGTGCACTGCTCGCTGCTGCGCCCGGACGGTCGCCCGATGTCGCTGCAGAAGTCGCTGGTGGTGGCGGCGGACGAGCCGGCGGTCACCGCCGGCTATCGCCTGCGCTGGGAGGGCGGGGAGCCGCTCGACGCGCGCTGGGCGGTGCAGTGCAATCTCACGCTCAGCGCGGGCGACGCGCCGGGGCGATACTTCCGGGTGGCCGGACGGCCCTCGCTCGGCAGCCGGGGACGTCTCGAGGGGGCGCACGGTCTCGCGATGGTGGACGAGTGGCTGGGCGGCGAGATCGCGCTGAGCTGCTCCGCCCCCGCCGAGATCGCGTGGGCTCCGGTCGAGACGGTCTCGCTCTCCGAGAGCGGCTTCGAGCGGATCTACCAGGGTTCTGCGGTGCTCGTGGCCTGGCCGGTGCGTCTGGCCCCCGGCGAGACGTGGGAGGTGTCGCTGCGCCTGCGCGTCGGAGAAATGGCCGCCGGCGCGCCGGAAAGCGGGGAATCCGCTTGAGAGCCCCCGGGGGGCGTGCTAATGTCACGTATTCGCAGTAGATCCCTGACGAAGCGACGGAGGGCTTTGAGGCATGGCGCGTGAGGAGTACCTGTTCACCTCGGAGTCGGTGACCGAAGGACATCCGGACAAGATCGCCGACCAGATCTCGGACTCGGTCCTCGACGCGGTCCTGGCGCAGGATCCGACCGGTCGAGTCGCCTGCGAGACACTCCTCACCACCGGCCTCGTGGTGGTGGCCGGGGAGATCACGACCTCGTGCTACGTGGACATCCCGCGGGTGGCACGCGAGACGATCCGGGAGGTCGGCTACACCCGCGCCAAGTTTGGCTTCGATCACGAGACGTGCGGGGTCATCACCGCGATCGACGAGCAGTCGGGCGACATCGCGATGGGCGTGGACAAGCTGGGCGCGGGCGACCAGGGCCTCATGTTCGGCTACGCCTGCACCGAGACCGAGGAGCTGATGCCGCTGCCGATCATGCTCGCCCACAAGCTCTGCCTGCGGCTCACCCAGGTCCGGAAGAGCGGTCAGCTCCCGTACCTGCGTCCCGACGGCAAGAGCCAGGTCAGCGTCCGGTACGTGGACGGCAAGCCGGTGTCGGTGGAGACGGTGGTCATCTCGACGCAGCACGGCCCCGAGACCGGCCTCTCCAAGATCCGCGAGGACATGATCGAGCAGGTGGTGCTGCCGACGATTCCCAAGCACCTGATCGATCCGAACCGGGTCACGTACCACATCAATCCCACCGGCCGCTTCGTCACCGGCGGGCCCATGGGCGACACCGGCCTCACCGGGCGGTAGATCATCGTCGACACCTACGGTGGCTCCTGCCCGCATGGGGGCGGCGCGTTCTCCGGAAAGGACCCGACGAAGGTCGACCGGTCGGCCTGCTACATGGCCCGGCACGTGGCCAAGAACGTGGTGGCCGCCGGCCTGGCCGAGCGGGCGCAGGTGCAGGTGGCGTACGCGATCGGAGTCGCCGATCCGGTCTCGATCATGGTGGAGACCTTCGGGACCGGGAAGGTGCCGAACAGCAAGCTCGAGCAGCTGATCCGCCGTCACTTCGACTTCACCCCCGCCGGCATCATCAAGTACCTGGACTTGCGGCGGCCGTTCTACCGCAAGACGGCGGCCTACGGGCATTTCGGGCGCAACGAGCCCGAGTTCACCTGGGAGCGCACGAACCGGATCAAGGACCTTCGCGACGACGCCGGCGTCTGACGCCGGGCGCCGGTGAAGCCCGCGCCCCGTGGGCCGTGAGCCGCGGGGCGTTCTCATGATCGTCACCGAGCGCTCGCCGGCCCCGTCCGGCGGGCGGCGGACCTAGAACGGAGCGCCTTGGCCCAGATGCCTCCCGGCGGTCGGGTCGTGCCCCTGCGTCGCTCCCGGCTGGGCCTCTGGGTCCTCCTGGGCTTCATCCTCCTGAGCCTGGTGGGCCAGGCCGTCCCGCTGTACACGGACTGGCTGTGGTTCCAGGAGGTCGGCTTCACCACCGTCTTCACCACCCGGCTCACGGTCAGCGGCTGGCTCTTCCTGGGCGTGGGCGCCGCGGTCCTCGTGTTCCTCTTCGTCAATCTCTCGGTGGCGGCCCGGACCGCGCCGCCCGACGTGCTCTGGGAGCTCGAGGATCAGCTCGGGCTGCCCGGCCGCGCCATCCTCGAGCCGCTCGTCCGCCGCCTGCTGCTGCCGGTCATCGCGGTGATCGCGTTCTTCGCGGGGGCGCGGGCCACCGGCTCGTGGCCGACCGTGATCGAGTACCTGAACGGCACCCCGTTCGGCCAGGTCGATCCGCTCTTCGGGCGCGATCTCGGCTTCTACTTCTTCGTGCTGCCCTTCTGGCGGCTGCTCCACGCCTGGGGCACCGCGCTGGTGGCGGGCACGCTCGTCCTGGTCGCGGCGGTCTACGTGCTCCAGCGGAGCCTGGTGCTGACCGCCCGCGGCCCCCGCCTCGCCGCGGGCGCGCGCACCCACCTGCTGGGGCTGGCCGCGGTGCTGCTGCTCATCCGGGGGGTCGGCTTCTGGCTGGACCGCTTCGATCTGCTCTACTCGGCCCGCGGGCTCGTGTTCGGGGCCTCCTACTCCGACGTGCACGCCTCGCTGCCGGTGCTGCAGTGGCTGGTGGTGCTGGCCGCGCTGTGCGCGGGCGCCTGCGTGTTCCAGATGTTCCGGCCCGGCTGGCGCTTCCTGGTCGCCGGGCTCGTGGTGCTGGTGGTGCTGTGGATCGCCGGCCTCGGGGTGGCGCCCGCGCTGCTCCAGACCTACCGGGTCAAGCCCAACGAGCTGGACTTCGAGCGACCCTACATCCAGCACAACGTCCGGATGACGCGGCAGGCCTACGCCCTCGATCGGGTGGTCGAGAAGAGCTTCGCGGCCGAGGACAACCTGACCCCCGCCGCGCTCGAGCGCAACAACCTCACGATCAAGAACATCCGGCTGTGGGACCACCGGCCGCTGCTCACCACCTACGGCAAGCTCCAGGAGATCCGGACCTACTACAAGTTCCTCGACGTCGACGTCGGGCGCTACACCGTGAACGGGGAGTACCGCCAGATCACGCTCTCGGCCCGCGAGCTGTCGTATCGCGACCTGCCGAGCAAGGAGTGGATCAACCAGCACCTGAACTACACCCACGGCTACGGCCTGGTGGCGGGGCCGGTCAACCGGATCAGCACGGAGGGGCTCCCGGAGTTCTTCATCAAGGACATCCCGCCCGCGGGATCGGGCCTGCCCCGGATCACGCGGCCGGAGATCTACTACGGCGAGATGGGCAGCACCGAGCCCGGCGCCCAGTACGTCTTCGTGCGGACCCGCGCCCAGGAGCTCGACTATCCGTCCGGGGACCAGAACGTCTACGCGAAGTACGAGGGACGCGGAGGCATCTCGGTGGCCTCGATCGCCCGCAAGGCGGCCTTCGCGGCCCGCTTCGGGTCGCTGACCATCCTCCTGAACTCCGACCTCGGTCCGGAGAGCCGGCTGATGATGTACCGGGACATCGGGATCCGGGTCCGGGAGGCGACCCCGTTCCTGCGGTTCGATCGCGACCCCTATCTGGTGATCGGGGCCGACGGCCGCCTGGTGTGGATGGTCGACGGCTATACCACGAGCGATCGCTACCCGTATGCGACCCCGGTGCGCGGATTCAACTACATCCGGAACTCGGTGAAGGCGACCGTGGACGCGTACCACGGGACGGTCAACTACTACATCGCCGACCCCGACGATCCGTTGGTCCGGACCTACGCCAAGGCGTTCCCCGGGCTACTGAAGCCGTTCGCCGAGATGCCGAAGGACCTCCAGGCGCACATCCGCTACCCGGAGGATCTCTTCACGGTACAGGCGCGCATGTACGCCACCTACCACATGCAGGATCCGCAGGTCTTCTACAACAAGGAGGACCTCTGGGTGCTGCCGCGCCTGCAGCAGGACGGGCGCGAGCGCGAGATGGAGCCCTACTTCACGGTGATGCGCCTGCCCTCCGAGCCCAAGGAGGAGTTCGTGCTGCTCGCGGGATTCAATCCGAGCGGGCGCGACAACATGATCGCCCTCATGGTGGCCCGCATGGACCCGCCCTTCTACGGCGGCATCATCGCCTACAACTTCCCCAAGCAGAAGCTGGTGTTCGGCCCGCGCAACATCCAGGCTCGCATCAGCCAGGATCCGGTGATCTCCCAGCAGATCTCGCTCTGGAACCAGCAGGGCTCGCGGGTGATCAGCGGCAACCTGCTCGCGATCCCCATCGACCAGTCGCTGATCTACGTGCAGCCGCTCTACCTGGCCGCGACCGAGCAGGGCGCGCTGCCCGAGCTGCGGCGGGTCGTGGTGGCCTACGGCAACCAGATCGCGATGGAGCCCACCCTCGAGGCGTCGCTCGCCCGGGTCTTCGGCGGGCGGGTGAGGGGCGAGGAAGTGGTCGCGCGCCCGGGCGAGCGCGGCCAGGCGCCGCCCGCGCCCGCGGCGACCGCCGCGATCTCCGCGGCGGTGCAGCAGGCGTGGGAGGCCTGGCAGCGCGGCCAGGAGGCGCTCCGCAAGGGCGACTGGACCACGTACGGCCAGGAGCAGAAGCGCGTCGAGGAGGCCCTCCGCCGCCTGCGCGAGGGCCGCTGACCGCTCTTACGTTCGGGCGCTGAGGAAGAGGGCGGTGCCGATGCCGGCGAAGACGATGTTGGCGGTCCAGGCCGCCAGGGCGGCCGGCAGCAGGTCGGCCTGGGCGAACGCCAGCGCCACCGAGTGGACCACCCAGTAGCCCACCGCGATCACGATGGCCACCCCGATCCCCATGGCCCGGCCCCCGCTCCGGGGCGAGACCAGCGCGAAGGGGATGGCCACTAGCGCCATGATCACGTGCACCAGCGGGAACGAGAGCTTGGAGTAGAGCTGCACGAGGTAGCGGGTGACCCGGTGGCCGCCGTCGCGCAGGCGGGCCACGTAGGCGCGCAGCTCCAGGAAGCTCATGGTGTCGGGCGCGTTCTGCAGCTGGATGAAGTCGTCGATGTGCTCGGGCATGGCGAGCACGCGGGAGTCGAACATCTCCGAGGTGACGCGGTTCTGGGGGCCCACCCGGCGGAAGACGCCGTCGGTGACCTGCCAGCCCTCGGCCGACCACTGCGCGGTGCGGGCGTCGAGCCGCTCCAGCAGGCGGAAGTCGCGGCTGATGTCGAGCACGGTGAGTCCCTCCATCGACTTGCCGACCGGGTCGAGCAGCGCCATGCGGAAGAAGCGGGTGTCGGACGAGCGGTACCAGATCTGGGTCTGCCGCTGGAGGTGGCGGGGCAGCTGCCCGCGGATCTTGACCCGGTCGACCTCCTCCGACTTGGCGTTGATATCGGGGAGCACGATCTCCTGGAACGTGACCGCCAGCACGCTGATGCCCCCCGCCACCAGCAGGATGGGCAGGCTCGCCCGGTAGAGGCTGATGCCGGCCGCCTTGAAGGCGTCGAGCTCGCGCTGGCGGGTGAGCGAGAGGAACAGGAAGACGGTGGCGATCAGCACGATCATCGGCAAGCCCTTGTAGAGCTCGCCGGGCAGCCGGTAGGCGAAGTGCTCGAGGATCGTCGTGAAGGGAGGCTTGACCCGCAGGAAGCGGTCGAGGGTCTGCAGCAGGTCCACGACCCCGATCAGCACCGCCCCGATCACGGTGCCGATGCCGAGGTAGATCAGGTACTGTCGGATCAGGTAGCGATCCATGATGAAGGTGGATTCGCGCGGGCCGGTGAGCCGCCCGAGCCGGCGCCGGCGGCGCTCGTCGAGCGGCTTGGCCGCGCGGTCCGCCCACCGCTCGCCGACCTTGGCCCATAGCCGCCAGAACAGATCGAGCCAGGCGGTCGAGACGCCGACCACCGCCGCGCGCAGCATGGCCACTCCCACCAGGGCGAGGAGCGCGTTGGGGATCCACACCGCGATGCCGGCGGGCAGGCGTCCCCGCA
>DATJIR010000167.1:0-33221 GCA_035493135.1 Verrucomicrobiia bacterium | reverse complement strand
TCCTCCACGGTGGCGGCCACCTCCCAGCCGAGATGGCGCGGCACGTGCGCGTCGCGCGCGCCGGCCACGATCACCCGGCCCACGCGGCGCAGGCGCTTGAGCGGGTGCGTGGCCAGGATGCCGTGGATCGGGTGGAAGGCGAACCGGTGCCGGTAGGCCTCGATGTGCCCGGCGTGCCGCGCGAACTCCTGCTCGAAGCGGGCGGTGATCTCGTAGGGGTCGCGGGTGCGGGTGAGCACGCGCTCCCACACCTCCGGGTAGGACGGGTGGTGCACGCGATCCCACGCCTCGCGGACCGCCGCGGCCATGACCACCGTGCAGCCGGGCTTGCCCGCCGCGTCGATCATGCCGCCCAGGTATCCGAGCCCCATCGAGATCAGGGTGAGGATCGGATTGACCTGGGCCCAGATCGCGTAGGGGCTCGAGTCCGGCACCCCGTAGACCAGGATGTCGACCGGCTCGGGCGCGGCGGCCCGCCGGGGCGGGAAGCGGAGCGACTGCACCTCGAGGGCCGCGCGGCGCGTCTCGTCGACCCCGCCCGCGAACACCCGCGCGGCGTGGAGCGGATCGGCGAGCAGGGTGTCGACCTTGAAGATGCGCCGGCCGAGGCGCTCCTCGAGGTGGTGGCCCATCTCGTCGAGCACCGCGTGCATGCGGTTGCGCTGGAGCGACATCGACATGCCGTCCGGGTCGTGCGTCACCCGGATCGAGCGCCAGGTCGAGAGCCCGATGCACACCGACTTCCACCCCCCGGTGAAGCCACGGATGTAGTTGGTGTTGACGTAGACGGTGAGATCGGCGTCGGTGACGAGCTGGCTCACCTCCACCGGGTAGCCGTGCTCCGCGGTGACGCCGAGGTCGACGATCTGGTCGGGATCCTCCGCGTCGTGGCACGTCAGGCGCGGGCCGAAGTCCCGCACCAGCGGGGCGTCGAGCAGGCGCGTCAGCTCGGCGGGCCGGCACATGCGGTGCAGCGCGTTGGCGCACACGAGCCGCACCTGGGAGGCCGACACCCCGGCCGCGGCCAGCTCGTCCAGCACCGCGCGGATCGCGACCGGGCGGATCGGCCCGAACGAGCCGGTGGTGTGGTCGTCGAACGCGATCGTGACGCGCGCGCCCGGCCGCGCCAGGTCGCGCAGCCGCGGCAGGCCGAGCGGAGCGGCCAGCGCGTCGCGCACCGCGCGGTCGAGGTCGGGCAGCGGAGGGAGCGCGGCGGTCGCCTCGCCGGAGAGGAGGCGGCTGCCCGGCGGCAGGGTGGCCGAGAGCGTGCCATCGGCGTACGGCAGGTCCACGCGCATGCTGCGGGGATGATACCCGGTTTGGCCTCGGGTGAGGAGCACCGGGTGCTAGACTGCCGGCCCATGGCGATGCGCCTGGCCGCCGCGTGCCTGATGGGCTGGGCCGCCACCACCAACTACACCAACCACGCGGCGGTGATCCCGCTCCTGATGGCGGAGCTCCACTTCGGGCCCGTCCAGGCCGGCCTGCTCTCGACCGCCTTCTTCGTCACCCTCGCCGTCGCGTGCGTCCCCGCCGGCATGCTGTGCGACCGCCTCGGACCCACCGGCGTGGGCACTGCGGGGCTCGTCGCGGTGTTCGCGAGCAATCTTGCGTTGGGGTACGCCCGTGACTTCCCGGACCTCCTCGTCGTCAAGGTGGTGGGGGGCCTCGGCTGCGGGCTGGCCTTCGTCGCGGGCATGCGCTACGCCGCCCTGGTCGTGCCGCCGGCGCGCGTGCCCCGGGCCCTCGGGCTCTACGGCGGATTCGTCCAGCTGGGCGGCGGCACCGCGCTCTACCTGATCCCGCTCCTCACCAGCCTCATGGGCTGGCGCCGGGCCTTCGTGGCCTCCTCCGCGCTGATCGCGCTCGCGACCGTGGGGTGGCTCGCGCTGGCCCCGCGCGTTCGTCCGTCGCTCGCCGCCGCGCCGCTCACCGAGGCGGTCCGCAGCGCGAAGGTATGGACCCTCGGGCTCGTGCACACCGCCACCTTCGGCCTCGCAGTGCTGATCGGCATCTGGGTCACAACCTTCCTGGTCCACGACTTCGGCCTGTCCCTGGTGAGCGCGGGCGCCGCCGGCTCCACGATCCTCGCGCTCGGGGTGCTCTCGCGTCCGCTCGGGGGCCTCGTGGTCGATCGGGGCCTGCTCGGCGCCCGCGCGGTCATGCGGCTCACCGTGCTGAGCGGCGCGCTCGGGCTCGTGGCGCTGGCGTGGCCCGGCCGGCCGCTGATGGTGGCGGCCGCCGCCATCATCGCGCTCGGCGTCGCCTTCAACGCGCCCTACGCCGCGGTGATGCACACCACCGGGGCGGTCCTGCCCCGCGCCCCGGGGGCCGCGGTCGGGCTCGTCAGCGGCGTCGGCGTGCTCGGGATCTCGATCGGGGCCCCCGCGGTGGGCGCGCTCTTCGCCACGACCGGCGGGTTCTCGCTGCCCTTCGGCGCCCTCGCCGCGTTTTCCCTGCTCGTCTTCTGGGTGCTCGGCTCGCTCTGATCGCGGCGAGGGCCCGCGCGGGCGGCCCGGGGAACCGGATAGCCAGCCTGGGAACTTCGTTGCTCCAGTTGACGAATCTTGCCGCGCCCCGGCTCCCGCAAGGGCGCGGATTCGCGCTCATGTCACGGTGGCCCGGCTCTTGCTCGCTTACAGCGCGGAACCATCATGAGCTTTGCCTGCAAGAGCGACCAGCGCTGCGACCACCCGCTGAAGGACTGCGCCGCGGTCCAGGGCGAGTACTGCCCCGTCTGCCACCACGGCTCGTCCCTGGCCACCCGGCCGCGCCGGTCCACGCTGGCGGGCCCGCGGAGGGATCAGCGGGGCATGTCCGCCATGCTCCGCGAGATCCGGCAGCGTCGCGGCCGCCGCGACTGACCGGGCGGCCCGCTCAGCCCTTCACCCCGCCCGACCCCCACCCCTGCACGAGGTAGCGCTGCACCGCGGCGAAGAAGCACACGGTGGGCACCGTGATCATCACGCCCGCGGCCATGATCATCCCCCAGTCCACGATGGTGGCGTTGAACAGGTCGTTGACCCCGACCGGTAGCGTCTTCAGCTCCTCCGAGGTGATCAGCACCAGGGCGAACAGGAAGTCGTTCCAGGCCAGGATGAAGGTGAAGATGGCGGCCGCGATCAGCCCGGGCAAGGCCAGCGGCAGCACCACGTGCCACACCGTCCGGCCCCGGCCGGCGCCGTCGACCAGCGCCGCCTCCTCCAGCTCGAGCGGGATCGACTGGAAGAACGCCCGCAGCACCCACAGGCAGAAGGGCAGGCAGAAGGTGGTGTAGGACAGCACCAGGGCCAGGCGCGTGTTCACGATCCCGAGCTGCTTCACCAGGATGTAGAAGGGGATGATGATCATGATCGGGGCGAACATGTAGGTGAGCAGGATCAGGCCCGCCACCGCCTCCCGCCCGCGGAAGCGGTAGCGGGTGAGGGCGTAGGCCCCCAGCGAGGAGACCGCGAGCGTGAGCAGGACGGTGGCGCCCGCCACCGCCACGCTGTTGCGGAAGAACACCAGGAAGCTCGTGTCCGCGAACAGCCGCCGGAAGTTCTCCAGGGTGGGGTGGAGGGGCACGAAGCGCGGCGGGGTGGCGAAGATCTCCCCCGAGGGCTTGAGCGCGGTGGAGAGCATCCAGAAGAGCGGGAAGGCCGCCGCGAGCAGCAGGACCGCGCCGGCCGCGTAGAGCGCGGAGGCGCGCCTCACGAGAAGACCTCCTCGGTGCGGAACGCGCGGAAGTACACCGCGGTGGCGGCCAGCAGCATCGCGAACATGATCACCGCGAGCGCGGCCCCCATGCCGGCCTGCAGGTAGGTGAAGCTGCGCGCGTAGGCGTAGACCGGCAGGGTGCGGATGTAGCGGCTCACCCCGCCCTCGCCGGCCAGCAGCCAGACCGTGTCGAACTTGGTGAACATCCAGATGCTCCGCAGCAGCACGATGACGAAGAGCACGCTCGCGGTCTGGGGCAGGGTCACGTGGAGGAACCGGCGCCAGGCGGAAGCGCCGTCGACGGTGGCCGCCTCGTAGAGCTCGGGGGCGATGGTCTGCAGGCGAGCCAGGTAGGTCACCACCACGAACGGGAAGAACTGCCACACGCTGGTGACGATCAGCGCGGTCATGATGTAGTCGGGGCCGAGCCAGGCCACCGGGGCCCGCACGAGGCCCGCGCTGGTGAGCAGGTAGTTGACCAGGCCGTAGGAGTCGTTGAGCAGCCACTTCCAGAGGATCACCGCCACGATGGTGGGGATCATGTAGGGGAAGAGCACGAACCCGCGCAGGAGATTGCGCCCCCGGAACGCCTCGTTCAGCAGCAGGGCCGCGGGCACGCCCACGCCGAGCTGGAGCACCATGGTCGCGCCCGCGTAGACGCTGCCGTAGTAGAAGCTGGTCCAGAACTCGGGATCGCTCGCGAAGTAGCGGTAGTGGCGGAGGCCGACGAAGCTCTGCACCGGCATGAACGCGTGCTTGTCGAACAGGCTGAGCCAGACGTTGTAGAGGACCGGGAAGACCACCAGCCCGCCCAGGAGCAGGAGCGACGGGGCGAGGAGGAGCCAGCCGACGAGCGCGCTCTTCCTCACTCGCCCCGCCCGGGAACCGCGGCTACGACCAGCGCTTGTGACCGAGCTGGGCGAGCAGCTCCTCGGCGCGCTTCTGCGCGCGATCGGCCTCCGCCTTCGGGTTCTTGCCCCCCACCATGACCTCCACCACCATGTCGGCCACGATGCTCGAGCCGTCGAGCTCGGCCAGGAACGGCAGCAGGTTGTCCTCCGGGCGCGTGAAGCCGAGCGGCAGGAAGCGGTTGCCCCGGAGGCCGGTCAGCATCACGTCGTGCCACGCCTTCCACTTCTTGATCCGCTCGTTGGCCAGGTAGGCTGAGTCGCCGAGCATGGAGGTGAAGATCGGGGTGAGGTGGATCGGCACCGAGTGGCAATACTGGAGGTAGTGCTCCTTCTTGTAGAAGAGCCGCAGGAACTCGAAGGCCTCGTTGGGGTACTTGGACTGGCTGAAGACCGCCCAGTTCTCCCCGTCGAGCGCGGAGATGCCGACCTTGCCCGATGGACCGTGGGGGCGAAGCATGGGCATGAAGTGCTCGGGGTCCCGCATGCCCTCGGGGGCGTACTTCTCGATGTAGCCGATGGCCCGCGCCCCCGAGAGGTAGCTCATCGCGATCTTGCCGGTGGCGAGCGCGGCCTGGGTGTCGAGGTACTTCTGCCCCGACCAGCCCTGGGACTGGAACTTGTTCAGCTTCTGGAGATAGTCGAGCGTCTCCAGCATCGACTTGCTGTTGAGCTGCGGCCGCCACGTTTTGGCGTCGACCCACGAGCCCCCGTTGCCGGCCAGCCACTCCGCCGGGTGCACGAAGCCCATGTAGAGCTTCTCGCCCGGCATCTGGAACGCGTAGCGGCCGTCCTCGGTGAGGGCCGCGGCCAGCTTGAGCATGTCGTCGTACGTCGCGGGCGGCTTGAGCCCCTTCTTCTCGCGCAGGTCCCGGCGCTCGCAGAAGTAGGTCGCCCCCATCGCGTGGGTGATCCCGTAGTACTTGCCGTCGAAGTACTGGAGCTTCCGCGTCGCTTCGTGGATGTCGCTCTCGCCCACCGCCCGGATCAGCTCGTCCATCGGGCGCAGCAGGTTCTTGGTGTAGAGGGACGCGGTCATGAACGGGTTGAGGTGGGTCAGGTCGGGCGGGCTGCCCGCGGCGAGCGAGGCCAGCAGCTTGGTGTTGAGGTCGCCCCAGCCGAGGGCCTGCTGGCGCACCTTGAAGCCGGGAAACTTCTTCTCGAACTCGGCGATGCTCGTGTCCTGGATGACCTTGACCGTCTGGGGCTCGACCTCGGTGTGCCAGACCTGGAGCTCGCGCACCTGCTGGCCGATCACCGCGGGGGCGCGGCCGAAGGTGGCGGCGCCGACCGCCGCGCCGGTGCCGGCCAGGAAACGACGGCGGGAGATGCGGGACGACGATGCGGGCGTGTGTGCCATGGCCGCTCCTTCCGTGGTGCCTCCGTGTGGGCCTCCTCCGAACGTGCCGGGTCCGCCTCGACCGCCGCCGAGTCTACGCGGGCCGGGCCGGGTGTCAACGTCTTCGTGCCGGTCGGCTTCCCCGCGGTGGTAGCATGAGGGCGATGTCAGCCAAATCGACCGGAAAGGGGTCCGTCATGACACGGAAACTTCGCTGGCTGTGGGTCACTCCGGCATTCCTCATGGTCGTGAGCCTGGGCGCGGGCGCGGCCGTCGCCGCCGACAAGACCAAGGTGGACCAGGCGACCAAGCAGGTCGAGCAGGGCGCCAAGCAGATCGGTCAGGGCACCGTGGGCCCGGGCTTCGTGGGCCTCTTCAAGGGTATCGGCAACACGATCGTGGAGGGCGCGAAGTTCAGCGGCCAGACGATCGGGGAGTTCTTCAGCAAGAAGTCGAGCTGACCGGGCCGTCCCGGCCCGGCGGGACTACCGCGGGGGGGCGCCACCCGGACGGCAGGTGTAGGTGAGCCACCAGCCGAGCGGATCCTTGATCCGCACCGTGTCGGCGCCCACCGCGGTGACGTCCTTGCGGCGATACCGCGCGACGATCTCACGCCGCATCGCGCGGCAACCCCGCGCGCCCTCGTAGCTCCCGATCGGGGTCCAGGTGTCGTTGAATTCGCCGCTCGTCTGCCCTTCCTTCTTCTCCCACAGGATCCAGGTCTCCGCCCCCGAGACGGGACGGGGCGGGCCCAGGAGCAGGGCCGCGAGCGCGACGAGCCGGAGGGTCATGCGCCTCTCCATGCACCTCTCACTGTAGCCTGCCAGGGAATTACCGTCCCGGTCGTTCGGCGGGCGCGCTCCGCCCTTGACAGGGCGCGGGTTTCGCACCATCGTCGGCCGCACAGAATGTCGACCAAGGGTCGCCGGGGTGGCCGCGTCTTCCTGCCGCATCGCATCCTGCGATCGCGCCCCCGGCTCTTCTCCTCGGCCGGGCTGGGCATCGTGGTCACCGCCGCGCTCGCCGCGTCGACCACCTGGCCGCCCGCGTCGCGCCTGCTCGTGGGCTGGAACGTGGCGGTCGCGGTGTACCTGGTCCTCGTCTTCGAGATGATGGCCGGCTCCCGGGTCCGCGACATCCGCCGGCGCGCCGCGGGGCAGGACGAGGGGCAGCTCACCATCCTGGTGCTCACGGTGGCGGCCGGGCTGGCGAGCCTCGCGGCGATCCAGGCGGAGCTCACCTCCGGGAGCGGGGGCCGGCGGCCGGGTCAGCTCGCGCTCGCCTCGCTCACCATCTTGTTGTCGTGGGCGTTCATTCACACCATGTTCGCGCTGCACTACGCCCACGAGTTCTACGGCGACAGCGGGAGCCCGGCCGGGGGCATGGCATTCCCGGGGGAAGACGAGGAGCCCGACTACTGGGACTTCGTGTACTTCTCGTTCGTGATCGGCATGACCTCTCAGGTCTCCGACGTGACGATCACGAACAAGCCGGTGCGCCGCACCGTCACCGCCCACGCGGTGGTCTCGTTCGCCTTCAACGTGGCCCTCCTGGCCCTGACCGTCAACATCGCGGCGAGCGCGCTCTGAGGCCGGACCCGATCGGGAGTTGGACCCCCGATTGGCAGTTGAACCCCCCGCGGTCACGGTCGGGACAGCACCACCGCTTTGGCTATCTGATTGAAGTGAGGGAGTAGGCCGGTCTTGACCCTAATCCCCGCTCAGTGACTGGGGGCCAGGGGTTGTGACAGGGTTTGTGACGAAGGAACCCCGACGGCTGACCAGGACAGCTCCGGGATGGGCGGTCCGCCTGGACCCGGGCCTTCCCGGGCAGGCTAGGATAGGCGACGTGCGAGGGCGCCCTTTCTCGCTCGTCGCGGTCGTGCTCCTAGCGGTGCTCACCGCCGGTGTGAGTCCGATCCGCGCGAGCGTGCTCGTCTGGTCGTCCGGCCCGGCCGACGCCGAAGCCGGCGGGACGGGCGTGACGCGCGCCGTGCAGGTCGCGACGAGCACCGGCCGGCAGGGAGCCTACTACCTTCCGCGGGGCCACGAATCCCGGGTGCTCCCGCTGCTGGTCTTCTTCCACGGAACAGGGGGCAAGGGCTCCCTGGCGATCCTCCGTCTGCAGGCGCTGGCCGAGCAGGAGGGGTTCATTGTGCTCGCGCCGGATTCGGTGAGCGTCTCGGGCGTCTGGATGGTCGGGCAACACCCGGGCGATACGACCGCGGACCATCGCCACGTCATGGCGTGCGTGCGCGAGGTGATGGCGGCTCCCGGCGTTCGCGTGGATCCCGGGCGTGTCCTCGCCGCCGGCTTCTCCGTCGGCGGCAGTGGCGCGGCGTACCTCGCGACGCACGAGACCGTCTTCACCGCGCTCGCGGTCCTCCACGGGCACGTGATCCCGAGCGCGATGGGGCCCCGGCGCCCGCGGACCTGGCTCTCGGCCGGCGACCGGGATCGGGTCCGGACCGTCGAGTACACGAGGAGCGTGGCCGAGCACCTGCGACAAGAGGGCTTCCCCGGAGTTGAGCTGCGCGTCTTCCGGGTGGACCACACACTCCAGGAGGAAGAGCTCGCGGCGCTCGTCGACTGGTGGCTCGGCCCCCCGACGAGGCGTGAGACCCGGTGACAACTCTGGGTCGAAGCACGCCGACTCATCCTCGCCTCGCCCCCAGGCGGTGAAGGGGGCTCAACGGACTCCGCCGAGCCCATCGCTGACATCAGGTTGCTACTTCGAAGCTGAACTCGAGCGGCCTGTTTGCCGGCAGGTGGTTGCGGGCCCCCGCAACCACTTGTAGGTGAACTGCCTCCTGAGCAGTCAGGAGCTGTCGTTTCTTGCGCGGCCGCTGATCTCGGCCCGCTGCGCGCTGGCGATAGAGGGCTTTCGCGAACGACGGGTCTTCGCCGGAAGGGGACCGCCTGCGCCTCGCGTCAGGCGAGGAGTGCTAAGATGTCGGCCCCTGACGCGATGAGCGCGCGAGCCTCGAGAGTGCGGTGGGCCACAGTGCTGGCCGTGAGCGTCGGCCTTGCCGCCACGCCCCCGCCTTCGTTCGCCCTCTCCGTCCAGGAGGCCTTGCTCCACGCCGTGCCGGCTGTCGCGCTCGTGAGCGCCGAGGTCAGGGCGAGCGCCACGGTGAATTGTGGCCAGGGTCCCATCACGGTCAGCCCGAAGCCGTTCATCGAGGTCGGCACCGGATGGTTCGTGGATGGTCGAGGCTACCTCATCACCAACGCGCACGTCATCGATCCCGCTTACCGTGTGCCGCCGTGGGTCGAGTTCAACCTGAAGCTAAGGGCGGTCGAGGAAGGCTGTGTGGACCCCGCGCTGAAGGCGCGCGGCGTCGCGCGGGGTCAGCGGCCTGACCTCGAGGAAGAGCTACTGCGCGCGATTCCCATCGCCGCGGTCAAGCTCACGCCGACGGGGCGGGTGAGCGTGCTGCTGTCCAACGGCGCGAATCTCGAGGCCCAGGTCGCGAAGTTCAGCGCACCGATCACGCTCGACGCGAAGGGCAATCCGCTCAAGGATTCCGGGCGCGATCTGGCCTTGCTGAAAATCCAGGACGGCGCGTATCCGGTCATGTCGATCACCGACAAGGAGCCCAAGCTCGGCGACGAGCTCCACATCCTGGGCTTCCCAGGGGTGGTCAGGGATCATGAGCTTCTCAGCCGGACGGCCTTGAGGGAGGCGTCCGCCACGAAGGGACAGGTGTCGGGATTCAACACGGACGCCATCGGTCAGGACGTGATCCAGACGGACGCTGCCGCCGTCTATGGAAACAGTGGCGGGCCCGCGGTGGATGACAGCGGATCCGTCGTCGGCGTCATGACGTTCATCTCCCTCCGCGGCAACGCCGAGGTCCAGGGCTTCAATTTTCTGATTCCTGCCAAGGACGTGCGCGCCTTCCTGGCGGGCACCGATGTGAGGCGGGGTGAGAGCCGCTTCAATCCGGTATGGGCGGCCGGGGTCACGGCCCTGCTGGGCGAGCGGTACTCGCTCGCGCTCGCGAAGTTCCGTGAAGCGGATGCATTGCTGCCGGGCCTCGTGGTGGTCAAGCGCTCGATGCAGGAGGCCGAGTACAAGCTCGCCCACCCTCCGACCCGGCCCTTTCCCTGGGCGTGGACGACCGCCGGCGCGCTTGCGCTGCTGAGTGTCACCACGTGGGGCACGTGGGGCGTCCGACGTTGGACGCGCAACCGGTATCGAGTTCATCCGGGCCAGGTCGTCGACTTCCTGGAGAGAGGGTTGAATCCCGTGCTTCTCGATGTGCGCGTCCCCGCCCACTACGAGACCAGCCCGCTCTCGATCCCGAGGGCGATCCGCCTCGACCCCGAGCACATCACCGAGCAGCGCATCGATCTGCCGGTCGAGAAGCACCAGCTCATCGTCACGTTCTGCACGAGTCCGGAAGAGCGAACGAGCGCCAAGGTCGCTCGGCTCCTGCGCCGCCAGGGGTGGAGCAGAGTCCGGATTCTCAAGGGCGGTCTCGGCGCGTGGGCCAACGCCCGTCTGCCCGTGGAGAGCAAGTCGCACCTGCCCTCGATCGGGATCGAGATCTACCGGAACCTCACGCACGGCGACATCGAGCGGCGCCACTACGCGCCCGGCGCGGTCATCTTCGAGGAGGGCGACGACGCGCATGGAGAGGCATACCTCGTTCACGCGGGCACGATCGAGATCGTGAAGCGATCCACCGGCGGTGAACGCCGGCTCAACCTAGTGAAGGAAGGGGAGCTGCTAGGGGAGATGGCGCTGTTCAGGCACGCGCCACGTTCGGCCGCCGCGGTCGCCATCACCGACGCGGAGCTTCTCGTTATGCGGAGCGAACGCCTCGAGTGGCTGATCCGGAACCGGCCCGAGCTCACGCTCGAGCTCCTCAAGTGGCTCTCGGATCAGATCGTCTCGAGGGACGCCTGAAGTCTCACCGGCCGGTGCGTGCGCCGCGCCGAAGTAGCAAGAGTGTCGCACTCACCCCTGTCGAAATGGGGCTGGCTCGTACCGTTTGGGACGGTAAGCCTCCGGCGACTTCCCGCCACCCCGTCCGAACCAGCGCCGGAGCCAGCGGAGCAATCGTCTCATCGGCGGCCGGTGGTGTAGCGATCATGCAGCATGACTGCCTCCGGTGCTCGGTTGAGCAGGTCGTCCCGCCATGGGCGTCGGCGGCCCCCAGATCAGCACCCGGTCCGTCTCGTGCGCGGCGGCGTCAAGCTCCTTGCCGAGTCTCCGGAGGACCTGTACGAGATCGGGAGCTTGAGGTCCGCATGCGGACCGAGACCAGGCGGTGACGGTAGTTGGACCCCCCGCGATGGCAGTTGGACCAAGGTCCAATAGGCGCGGGGCCGGCCGTCCCCTAGAGTGCAGCCATGGCGCTGAGCCGGTGCGAGACGTGCCACAAGGACCTGACGGCGGGAGTGGAGCGGTTCTGCGGCGACCAGTGCCGCGACCGGTTCATCGAAGGGCTCAGGAAGGGCACCGCGAGGCATCCCGGCCGCCGAGCGGCCTGGAGACTGCGCCGGCGGGGCGGCTGAGCGGACGCGCCCCATGTTCATGTCGCGGTTCCTGATCGCGTTCGCGATCCTGCTCGTCGCCTGGGCTCTCGACGCCTTCGTCCTGCACCTGACCGGCGGGCTGATCCACGTGCTCCTGGTGGTCGCGGCCGTCCTGCTGATCGTCCACTTCCTGCGCGGCCGCCCCTAGCCGCCCGGCTCGCGCACGATGTGCTTCGCGTGCAAGAGCGACGCCCGCTGCGAGCACTCGCTGAACGACTGCGGCGCGGTGAAGGGCGAGTACTGCCTGGTCTGCCACCACAACTCGACGCTGTCGGTGCCGGTACGCCGGTCGACGTCGCTCGGGCCCCGCAAGGATCGTCCGAGCCTCTCCGCGCTCCTGCGCGAGATCCGCGAGCGGCGCGGGCGCCCGGCGTAGCCCGGCGCCCGGACCGGCTCAGCCCGCGGGCGGCCCGGCGATCTCCTCCGCCTGCGCCCGGGTGACGCCCATCGCGATCCCGGCGGTCACGATCGCGTCCCACGTCGCCGCGTCGAGCGGGACGCCCGCCCGCCCCCGCTCCTCGCGCGAGAGCCGCTCCGGATCGCCGGGCACCAGCACCGGGTTCGCGGCGTCGGCCGGCGGGGAGGCCTTCACGTAGCCCACGAAGGCGTCGACCTCGTGCCGCATCCAGTCCACGCCCGCCAGCCGCGCTGGATCGACCACGATGCTGAACATGTTGTTGACCACGCCGCCGCGGCGCGGGTTCTCGGGCTGGATGGTGCCGCCGCCGGACATCGCGCCGGCCAGCAGCTCGGTGAGGACGGCGAGCGCGTAGCCCTTGTGCGCGCCGAAGGGCAGGAGCGAGCCGCGCGGCTCCCGGTACATCACCTCGGGATCGGTGGTGGGCGCGCCCTGCGGGTCGATCAGGTTGCCCTCGGCCAGGCGCTTGCCCGCGAGCTTGGCTACCAGGACCTTCCCCATCGCCACCCCGCTGGTCGCCATGTCGAGCAGGAGCGGCGGCTGGGTGGCGGTGCCGGGCATGCCGATGCAGACCGGGTTGGTGGAGAATCGCGAGTCGGTTCCCCGGAAGGGCGCCACCAGCCCGCCGTGATCGGCCACGTTGACGAAGTGGATGGAGACCAGCCCGGCCGCGCTGGCCATCTCGCCGTACGCGCCCACGCGTCCGATGTGATGCGAATTCGCGAGGGTCATGACCGCGACTCCGGTCTCCCGGGTGCGCGCCATCGCGGCGGCCATCGCCTCGCCCGCCATCCGCCGGCCGAACCCGCGCTGGCCGTCGAACATGAGGAACGCGCCGTCGTCCTTCACCACCTTCGCGGTGGTGTTGGGCACGACCAGCCCTTCCTTCAGGTGCCGCACGTAGTGCGGGATCAGGCTCACCCCGTGGCTGTCGTGGCCCGCGAGGTTGGCGTCGACCAGATGCCCGGCGACGAGGTCGGCCTCCGCGGGCTCGCTGCCCCCGCGGGCGATGATGGTGGCGGTCAGCCGGCGAAGACGGTCGGGGGATACGCGCATCGGGGTCTCCTTGCGGGGGGTGGACACCAGCGGAGCCTACTCGCCGGCGGCGCGCGAATCAAGACCGGGCGCCGCCCCACTCCCGCCGGAGCTGCTCCCGGGTGTACCCGGCTTGCTCGAGCTGCTTCATGACCAGCGACACGCTGGTGGCGCTGAGCGCCTGGGGACCGTGGCCGAGGACCACCACGTGGTGGCCCCGCAGGGTGAAGTGCTTGTGGCCGTCCGCGCGCTTCACGCGGGTGGCCCCCTCGCGCAGGAGCCAGCGCTCGAGCTCGCGGCGCGTGATGATCACGCGCCGGTGCGGCGGATCACGCGCTCGCCGAAGGCGGCGAGCCGGGCCTCGGGATCGGGGAGGAAGGCCGCCGAGGGCACCAGCACGCGCTGCGCGCCGTGCGCCCGGCACGCCTCCACCGCGCCGACCGGGTCGTCGCCCAGCGCGCCCGGGCAGCCGGTGGTGACCTCGATGTGGTCCGGATCGCGGCCCGCCTCCGCGGCGGCCCGGCGCATCAGCGCGATGAGCGGCTCCACCGGCCCGGCCATGCCGGTGGCGGGGAAGAAGCCGTCGCCCAGGCGCCCGGCCCGTCGCGCCGCCGCCTCGGAGTGGCCGCCCACCAGGATGGGCACCGCGCCGTGAACCGGCTTTGGGTTGCAGCTCATGCCCTCGAAGGCGACGAAGGTCCCCCGGAAGCTCGCGTCGTCGCCCGCCCACAGCGCGCGCATGGCCGCCACGTGCTCGTCGGTGCGCGCGCCGCGGCGCTCGAACGGCACGCCGAGCGCGTCGAACTCCTCGCGGAGCCAGCCCACCCCGATCCCGAGCGAGACGCGCCCGCCCGAGAGGTGATCGAGCGTGGCCACCTGCTTGGCCAGCACCAGCGGGTTGCGCTGCGGCACCACCAGCACGCCGGTGATCAGCCGCAGCCGCGTGGTGGCCGCGGCCACGTGGGCCATCCAGATGAGCGGATCCGGCAGCGGGGTGCCGGGCCCGCCCGGGAGCCGGCCGTCGGGAGCGTACGGGTAGCGCGAGGCATACCGCGTGGGCCACACCACGTGCTCGACCGTGATCAGCGACTCGAAGCCGGCCGCCTCGGCGGCGCGGGCCACGCGGTGGGCGGCCGCCGGGTCCGGGAAGGTCATGTTGGCGAAGTGCAGGCCGAACTTCACGACGCGGTCCCGCTCAGGTAGTCGAAGGCGGAGAGGGTGTGGGTGCGCACCACGTGGAGGAACTCGTCGATCGCGACCGACTCGTTGGGCGCGCCCATGCCGGAGGGCGAGCAGCCGTACACGTAGGCGGGCGTGCCCGCCGCGCGCCAGAAGCGGCAGTCGGTGCCGCCCAGCGAGATGATCGCGGGCGGGCGGAAGCCGAGCAGCGCCTCGACGTTATCTTGGAGGTGGCCGACCATGGGGTGCTCGGGATCCGACCACGTGGCGTTCACCCGCTGGCTCGCGCCCTCCTCCCAGCTCACCTCCGGGTAGCGGGCGACGATCCGCTCGACCACGCCCCGCACGTCGGCGCGGTCCACGCCCACCGGCAGCCGAACGTCCACCTCGATGTCGCACGCGGCGGGCAGCATGTTGACCTTGACCCCGCCCCGCATCACCCCGACGTTGAGCGTGACCTTGTCCAGGATGTCGGTGGCGCCCGCGCCCAGCCCGCGCTCGGCGCCCGCGCGCACCCCGGGCCCGGCGAGCGCGCGCGCGACCTTCTCGGGGGCGGTGGGCACCAGGGTCTCGAGCGACTCGAGGTCGCGGACGAGGGCGGCCGCGATGCGGTTGGCGCTCTTGCTGACGTGGGGGTAGGCGCTGTGCCCGCCCGGGGTGCGGACCGAGAGCTTCAGCCAGAACATCGCCTTCTCGCCGAAGCGGATGGTGTGGGGGCTGCTCGGCTCCCCGTTCAGCACGCAGTCGCCCCGGACCAGGTCCGCGTGGTGCTCGACGAGGTAGCCGCTGCCCCATCGCCCCCCGGTCTCCTCGTCGGACACCAGGGTGAGGGTCAGCGCGCCGCCGAGCTCCCCGGCGAGCCCGCTCAGGTAGAGGTACGTGAAGATCGACGCGGTGCTGCCGCACTTCATGTCCACGGTGCCGAGCCCGTGCAGGCGCCCGTCCACGATCGCACCCGAGAGCGGGTCGTGCGTCCAGCGCGCACGGTCGCCGGCCGGGAACACGTCGATGTGGCCGTTGAGCACGAGGTGCCGGCCCGGCCCGGCGAAGCGGGTGGCGGCGACCAGGTTGGGCATCGTCTCCTGGGGGGCGATGCGCCGGTACGGCAGGCCGGCGCGGTCGAGGAAGTCGGCGATGAAGGCGGCTCCGGCGCGGGTGTCGCCCGGCGGGTTCGCGGTGTCGATGCGCGTGAAGGCCTGGAGGAAGCCGACGAGGCGGTCGCGGTCCGCCTCGATCCGCTCGAGCAGCGCGCGCCTGGTGTCGCTCATGGCATCGAGGGCAGGCTGAGCGGGGTGATGTCGATCGAGCGGCGGCCGCGGGGGTCGCGCTCGGGCACGCTCGCCTCCATGCGGCGCTGCGCGGCGGTGAGGCGCTCGAGGGAGCCGGCCTGGTCGAGGGTGAGCACGCGCCCGTCCGCCACCACCCGCTCGCCGTCCACGTAGACGTCGCGCACCGCGCGGTCGGCGGCGTGGAAGATCAGCGAGCGCAGGGGATCGCGCGCCGGCATCATCCACGGGCTCTTGCAGTCGACGAGGACGAGATCCGCCCGGGCCCCGGAGGCGAGCCGGCCGAGGTCGTCGCGCAGCAGCGCGTGCGCGCCGCCCACGGTGGCGGCGTGGAAGACGTCGGCCATCTCGGTGGCGCGGATGTCCTCCGCCGCGATGCGGGCGAGCACGGTGGCCCAGCGCATCTCCTCGATCAGGTTCTGGGGCACGGTGTCGGTGCCGATGCCCAGGTTCACGCCGGCCTGGCGGTACTTGCCGAAGTGCTCGAGGGTGTGGCCGTAGCGGGCGAACGGGGTCGGGCAGTGCGCGACCGACGTCTCGGTGTCGGCCATGATCGCGATGTCCTGGCGCGACCACCAGTGCAGCCACGAGTGCTCGTCGATGAACATCGCGTGGCCGAGGATGGTGCCGGGCCCCGCGAGCCCGATCTGGTGCGCCCACTGGATGGGGGTGATGCCGTGGCGGCGCACCATCTCGTGGAACTCGCCGGCGGCCTGCGCGCAGTGCACCGTGAAGGGCAGCCCGCGCTCGCGCGCGGCCGCGACGCTGTCGCGCAGGAGACCCTCGGTGCAGGTGTCGATCTGGGCGGGGGAGATCATGCCGGAGAGCCGGCGGCTGGGATGCTTGGCCAGCTCGTCGCAGAGCCGCAGGGCCTCCTCGAAGCCCCGGCGGCCGGCGGCCTCGTTCCACTCGTACTCGAGCAGGTGCGAGCGCCGCACCACCCATCGCGACGACGCGTAGGCGGGGGCGAGCACCCCGCGGAGCCCGCTCCGGGCGATGAGATCCACCCATCCCGGGTAGTCGCCCGAGATGTCGACGAGGGTGGTGACGCCGGAGCGGAGCAGCTCGCAGTAGGCGGCCTCCGCGCAGGCGAGCTTGCCCGCGTCGTCGGGCCAGTAGGCGCCCGCGCGCTCGAAGAGGCCCGACATGTACATCTCGGGCACCCCGTGCTCCTCGCGGATGCCGCGGTAGCTCGCCTCGAGGCACGGGTGGGAGTGGACGTCGATCAGGCCCGGCATCACCATGAGGCCGCGCCCGTCGATCGTCTCGTCGGGGCGGCCCGGGTAGTCGCGGCCCACGAAGGTCAGGGTGTCGCCGGTGAAGGCCACGTCGCCGTGCTCGAGGTAGGCGTGGCGGGCGCTCGAGGCGTCCCATGCCACCACCCAGTCCGCGTTCTTGACGCACACCGTCTTGGTCATCGGAGGGTCTCCGGTTCCGGGTCGTGGGCCTACTGGTCTCGCAGCCGGGGATTGAGCGCGTCGTTGAGGCCTTCGCCGATCAGGTTGAGGGCCAGCACCGTCACCAGAATGGCCAGCCCCGGAATGGCGGTGAGGTACCACTCGGTGCGGAGCATCTCGCGCCCCGCGCCGATCATCGAGCCCCAGCTCATCACGTTGGCGTCGCCCAGGCCGAGGAACGCGAGGGCCGACTCGGTAAGGATCGCGGTGGCCACCATGATCGACGCGGTGACGATGATGGGCGCGAGCGCGTTGGGCAGGATCTGGCGGAAGATGATGCGCCCGTCGCCCATCCCCACCGCGCGGCAGCCCTGGACGAACTCGCGGTGGCGGAGCGCGATGAACTCGGCGCGCACCAGCCGCGCTACCGCGGGCCAGGAGACGAGCGCGATGGCCAGGATGATCGATCGGATCGAGGGACGGGCGATCACCACCACCACGATCACGAAGACGAACGGGGGAATGGTCTGGAACGCCTCGGTCGCGCGCATGAGCAGGTCGTCCGGCAGACCCCCATAATACCCGGCGAGGGCCCCGATGAGCACGCCCGCGCCGAGGGCCGCCGCGGTGGCGGTGCCGCCGATGGCGAGGGAGACCCGCGCCCCGTGGAAGATGCCGGCGAGGATGTCGCGGCCCAGCATGTCCGAGCCCAGGAGGTACTCGCGGTTCTCGCCCGGCCACTGGAGCGGGCGCGTGACCATCGCGAAGGGATCCTCCCGGAACACGTAGGGCGCGCTCACCGCCATGGCCAGGACCAGGAGCAGGATGGCCAGACCGACCGGCGCGGTCCAGCGCCGGAAGAAGCCCTGGGCGAAGCGGCGCAGGCCCGAGACCGCCATCAGCGCAGCTCGATGCGGGGATCCAGCACCGCGTAGAGCAGATCCACCGCCAGGTTGACCGCGATCACCAGGATCGAGCTCATGAGCAGGATGCCGAGCAGCAGGTTGTAGTCGCGCTGCTGCACCGCCTCGAAGGCGAGCCGGCCGAGGCCGGGCCAGCCGAACACGCTCTCGACGAGCACCGAGCCGCCGAGGAGCGAGCCCACCTGCACCCCGACCACGGTGAGCAGCGGCAGCAGCGCATTGCGCAGCGCGTGCCCATAGAGGACCCGCCGCTCGCTGATGCCCTTGGCGCGCGCGGTGCGCACGTAGTCCTGGCCGGCGACCTCGAGCATGGAGGCGCGCATGAGCCGGGTGTAGATCGCAGCGTAGAAGAGCGCGAGCGAGGCCGCGGGCAGGATCAGGTGGTGAGCCACGTCGAGCATCCGGCCGGGCCCGGAGAGGCCGGCCCCGATGGTCATCATGCCGCCGGTCGGCAGCCAGCCGAGCTTGACCGAGAACAGCACGATCAACATCAGCCCGATCCAGAAGGTCGGGGTGGCGTAGGAGAGCAGGACCAGGACCGCGATGGCCCCGTCGGCCGGCCGGTTGACGTGGCGGGCCGCGGTCACCCCGAACACCACCCCGAGCGCCACCGCCAGCCCGAGGCTCGTGCCCATCAGGATCAGGGTGGCGGGGAGCCGGTCCAGCATCAAGGAGAGCACGGTGGTGTTGTGGCGGAAGGAGAAGCCGAGGTCGAGATTCACAACGCCCCATACGTAGCTCGCGAGCTGGGCGGCCAGCGGGCGGTCGAGACCGAAGCGCTGGCGCAGCATGGCCACGTACTCGGGGGTGGCCGCCCCCGCCTCGCCGGCCAGGACGTCCACCACGTCGCCAGGCGTGAGGTGGAGGACCAGGAAGTTGACCACGATGATGAGGAGGATCGTGGGCACCGCCTGGGCGAGGCGCCGCGCGAGGAACCGCGCGACGCCCGGTCGGGCCAGGGTCACCGCCACACCGGCCGCGGCGCCGGCCGCCTAGGGCTGGAAGTAGGTGTCGCGGAAGCTCCCGTACGGCCCGTCGGCCCCCATGGTGTGGTTCACGAGCTTGCTGTTGTAGAGGGTGACGAAGGACAGCTCGAGCAGGTTGAGCGCGGGCAGGTCCTCCTGGATCTGGCGCTGGGCCCGGGCGAACAGCTCCTTCCGCTTGGCCTGGTCGTTCTCGGTCTGCGCGGCGGTGAAGGCCGCGTCCACGTCCTTGTTCTCGTAGCCCGCCGCGTTGGCGAACGGAGTGCCCTTCTTGATGTTGGCGCTGATGTAGAGCCGCTGCACCCCCAGCGTCGGGTCGGGCAGGAGGTAGAGGTAGTTCTGGGTGAGGTCGAACTCCCAGTTGTAGACCTGGCGGATGAAGGTGGCGATGTCGATGTTGCGCAGCTCCACGTCGATGCCCACCCGACCGAGGGCCTGCTTGATGTACTCCGCGGTGCGCGGGACCTCGGGCTGCACCGGCGGGAAGGTCAGCCCAACCTTGAAGCGCATGTTGCCCGCGCCGCGCTTGAGCCCGGCCTCGTCGAGGATCGTGTTGGCCTTCGCCACGTCGTACGGATACTGGGGCACGCCCTGGGTGGTGTAGAACGGCGAGGACGAGACGATGGGACCGGTGGCCGGCTTGGCGAAGCCGAACCAGATGTTGTCCGCGATGAACTTGCGGTCGAGCGCGTGCAGCATCGCGTGCCGGACCCGCTTGTCCTTCAGGTGCTCCTCGCGCAGGTTGACCTCGATCATGTACATCGGCGCGAAGTACTCGTAGCCGCGCGTCTCCGCCTTCACGCTGGGCAGGGCGGTCAGGCGCTTGACGTCCGAGAGCGGCACCGGGTTGAACACCCCGAGCTGCACCTCCCCCTTCTCGAGGGCGGCGGCCCGCGCGGCCGCGTCCGGGATGATCCGGATCACGATCGCGTCGAGGTACGGCTTGCCCTTGTCCCAGTAGCTCGGATTCTTCTCGAGGCGGATGAAGTCGCCCTTCTTCCATTCCTTGAACACGAAGGGTCCGGTGCCGATCGGGGCGTTCAGGGCCGGGTGGGTCGTGAAGTCCTTCCCCTCGTAGACGTGCTTCGGCAGCACCTGCGACTCGTAGGAGCTGAACGCGGACAGCATCATCGGGGTCGGATCCGACAGGTGGATCACCACCGTGCTGGCGTCGGGCGTATCGACCGTGGTGACCTTGCTGAACGTGACGCGCCCGCGCGGGTGGAGCTTCTTCCAGATCTCCTCGAGCGAGAACTTCACGTCCGCGGAGGTGAACGGCTTGCCGTCGTGCCAGGTGACGCCTCGCCGCAGCTTGAAGCTGTAGGTCTTGCCGTCCGGCGCGACCGTCCACGACTCGGCCAGCGCCGGCCGCGGCTTGAAGTCGAAGTCGTAGTCCAGCAGGCCCTCGTGGATCTTGGTCGACACCGTCCCGATGAAGGTCGAGGTGTTGACGCCCGAGACCAGCGAGGCGGGCTCCGCCCCCTGCACGATGGTGAGGGTGCCGCCGGCCCGCGGCTGGGCTCCGGCCGGGAGCACGGCCCCGGCGAGCAGCGTGAAGACCGTGGCGAGGCGGGCGAGGCGCAGGTTGAGACGATGCATGGTGGACTCCCTGTTAGCGCGGGCGCGGGGTCGAATCGAGCGAGATGGCACTGGCGGGAAGGATAGTCGAACTCGGCACGTCCCGCTAGGCCAGGCCCGCCCCCGCTAGGGTAGGCCCGCCCCCGCTAGGGTAGGAAGGTGATGGGGGCGGCGCGGTAGACCGGGCGCCCGCCCTGCACCACCTCGCGGCACGGGTTGTCGGCGATGCGGTAGGCGAGCTCGCCCGGCCGGTCCACGTCCCAGATCGCGAAGTCGGCCAGCTTGCCGATCTCGAGGGTCCCCCGCGAGTCGAGCACCCCGAGGGCCTTGGCCCCGTGGCGGGTGAAGCCCAGCAGGGCCTCCTCGGTGGTCAGCCCGAACAGGCGGCAGGCCATGTTCATCATCATGGTCGGCGAGCAGGTGTGGGAGCTGACCGGGTTGCAGTTGGTGGCGAGCGCCATCTTGACCCCGTGGCGACGGAAGAGCGCCACCGGCGGGCGCTGGGTCTCGGCCATCGTCCAGTGCGCGCCGGGCAGCAGCGTCGCCACGGTGTCCGCCTCCGCCATCGCGCGGATGGTCGCCTCGCCCGCGAACTCGAGGTGATCCGCCGACAATCCCTTGAAGCGGGCGACGAGGTCGGCGGCCCCGAAGTCGCGGTACTGCTCGGCGTGGAGCTTGACCGGCAGCCCGTGGGCGCGGGCGGCCTCGAACAGGCGCGTGATCTGGGCGTGGGAGAAGCCGGTGGGGTCGCAGAAGCCGTCCACCTGGTCCACCAGCCCCTGCGTCACCGCGGCGGGCAGCACGGTCCCGCACAGGTAGTCGATGTAGTCGTCGGCCCGGCCCCGGTACTCGGGCGCGATGCCGTGGGCGCCCAGGAACGTCGTCACGATGCGCACCGGCAGCGTCCGCCCCAGCGCGCGCCCGATCCGCAGGCAGCGCAGCTCCGTGTCCAGATCGAGGCCCGCGCCGGACTTGCTCTCGAGCGTGGTCATGCCCGCCGCGATCAGCTTGGCCACGCGCGCGGCGGACGCGGCGTGGATCTGCTCGTCGCTGGCCGCGCGGGTCTGACGCACGAGGCCCCCGACCCCGCCACCGGAGGCGATCATGTCCGCGCGGGTGCCCCCCTGGGTGAGGAGCTCGAAGTCGGCGAGGGCGTCACCGTAGTAGACCGCGTGGTTGTGGGGATCCACCAGGCCGGGCGTCAGCAGGCGGCCGTCGAGGTCGTGCACGGCGCGGGCGCACGTGGCGGGTGCGGCGGGCAGTGTCGACTCCGCGCCGACCCACGCGATGCGGCCGTCCTGGGCGGCGACCGCGCCGGCCTCGATGAGCCCGAAGGGCGCACCGGCCGTCATCGTCGCCACCTTCCCGTTTCGCCAGAGGGCATCCCACATCGCGTCGGCCTCCCAAGGATCGGCCGTGGTGCGTCCCGCCGTGAGCTGGGCGCAGTCTAGCAGACGTCAGCGAGGCGTGGCCGGCCCGCCGGGCGCGGCGACGCTCCGCCGGTCCGCGCAGATCGCCCCGCCCTTGAGGACGAGCTCGATGCGCGCGGGATCCCGGAGCACCGTCACGTCGTCGAGCGGGTTGCCCCCGACCACCACCAGATCCGCCCGCCGCCCCTTCTCGACGCTGCCGATCTCGTGCGCGAGCCCGAGGCACCGGGCGGCCCACTGGGTCGCCGCGCGCAGGGCCTGCATCGGGGTGAGGCCCGCCTCCACCAGGTACTCGAGCTCGAGCGCGTTCCGCGGGTGCCCGTGGCCACCCGCGTCGGTGCCCGCCGCGATGGGCACGCCCAGCTCGAGGGCCCGCCGGACGCTGGCCACGTGGTGCGGATGGAGGGCGATCGCGCGCTCGCGCACGTGGGGCGCCGGGCTCTCGCGGTGGTAGACGTACACCGTGAGGGTGGGCACGAAGAAGGTGCCCTGCACCGCCATCTGCCCGAGCAGCGTCGGATCCTCGTCGAGATAGCAGCCGTGCTCGATGGAGTCGACGCCCGCCTCGAGCGCGGTGCGCAGGCCGGGCCCGCCGAGGGCGTGACACATCACGCGGCGCCCCAGGGCGTGCGCCTCCGCGACGAGCGCCTCCATCTCCGGGAGCGTGAAGGCCGCGTCGAGCGGCCCGTGGCCCGCGCGCGAGCTGGCCCCGCCGGTGGTCGCGGTCTTGATCACGCCCGCGCCCGCGGCCACCATGGCGCGCACCACGTCGCGCACCGCGTCCGGCCCGTTCGCCACGCTGTCCGGCAGGAGCGGATCGTAGGCCGCGCAGCAGCCGGGGCCGGCCGCGCGGTGGCCCGAGGGGCTGACGCGGTCGCCGATGCCGCCGGTCGGCGAGATGATCTGGACCGCCAGCACCAGGCGCGGCCCCGGGATCAGCCCCTGCTCGACCGCGAGCTTGAACCCCGCGTCGAGCCCGCCCGCGTCGCGGACGGTCGTGTAGCCCATGGCGAGCGTCTCGGCGAGCACGCGCGCGGTCCGCAGGTGCGCGGTGCTGGCCGGCTCGTCGAGCCCCCAGCGCGTGGCGAGCCCGTAGCCGTGGGAGGCGAGGTGATCGTGGGCGTCGATCAGCCCCGGGATCACGGTGCGGCCGCGGACGTCGATGACCTCGGCGTCGGGAGGCCAGGTGACGGCGGGGCGCGGACCGGCCGCCGCGATGCGGTCGCCGTCGATGACGACGGCGGCGTCGGGGACGGGGGCGGCGCCGGTGCCGTCGATCAGGCTGGCGCCCGCGAGGACGCGGATCATTGCGGGCCGAGCTCCACCAGCAGACCCATCAGGTGAGGCCTCCTCCCGGAAGAGGCTCTCGGCGACCTGGGCCTGGGCGAGATCCAGACGACGGTCCTGACCGCGAGCTGCTCCGGCGAGTCGTCCCCGGCCCGGAGGGGACGGTCGGACCACCCAGCCCGGATCAGGCGAAGCGGGGTCCGCAGGAGATCCCGAGCCCGCTCCCTCCGCGTGGCGGCTCTCATGGCTTGCCGCGTGCGCGGCGCGGGCCAGGATAGCCAATCGGGTTGCCCTTCCGCAACACCCGCCGGGGATGAGGACGAGGACGGCTTAGCTTCGACGCCCCGGACGCTTGCGCGGGACCTTCTTGCCCTTCTTGCGGGCCTCCGAGAGCGCGATGGCGATGGCCTGCTTGCGGCTCTTCACCTTGCCGCCCTTGCCGCCTTTCCCGCTTCGCAGCGTCCCGCGCTTGCGGCGACGCATCGCGCGCTCCACGTCACGGCTCGCGGCGCGGCTGTACTTCCGGCTGCTGGCTTTCTTCCTCGCCATCTCCGCTCTCCCTGTCGGATCGAGATCGGACGACCGGGGCCGAGCCCGACGGGCGCCGGCCCCATCGTCCGCTCTAGCTATGCCGGGGTGATGCTGGTCGCGACCATCTCGCCCCGGCTGTTCTTGTAGGTGACCTTCACCCGGTCGCCGCGCTTCAGGCTGCCGAGCTGCGGCGCGGTGTCCGTGTCCGCCTTGAGGCTGAACGTCCCGCGGTCCGGGGTCCTCACCGTGAGCATCAAGGTTTCCTGGTTCACCGCCACCACCTGGCCGGTTACCTGGTGCGGCATCGAGAACATGCTGGGCCGCTCCGCGGGCGCCGACATCGCGCCCTGGGCGGCCAGGCCGGGAGCGGCCGACAGCAGCGTCGCCAGCGCGGCTCCCGCGAGACTCCTGGTCTTGCTCATGATCGCCCTCCTTCCTCAGTGACGATCCATCTCTCGGACGTAGATCGTGTCCGCGTCGACGGTGTTGGCCGAGATCGTGTCGGCGTAGATGGTCGACGCCACGACCTCCGGGGCCTTGATCTTGCCCTGACTGTCCCGCACCTTCACGCCGTGGGTCTGGTGCACCGTCCCGCGCACCTGATCGGCCTCGATCTTGTTGGCGTAGATCACGTTCGCGCGCACCACGCCCGCCCGGATCTCTTCGGCCTGCACGGTCTGGGTCGGCGCGGGAACCGGCACGATCACCGCGGTGGGTGGCGGGGTGGTGGGCACCGGAGACTCGATCCGGATGTGATTGGCGGAGACGACTCCGGCGGAAGCAGCGAGCGTGGCTGCCGCAGCCGCGACGGCGAGAAATCTCTTCCTCTCGGTCATGGGCTCCCTCCTGTTCGAGTGCTCGTCTCCCGTACGCAGCCAGCACTCGACGTGCCAGGAGCGCGAACCGCACGCAATCATGGGGCTTCCCGGAGCGCGCATCGTCGTCGGCCCGGCACGTCCCGGGAATTCCTGCACGGTAAGCTGTTCCGGGCCGGCCGAAGAGGCCGCCCGCTCGGTGAAGTGGATTTCATTGTCACTCGGCTGACGCACGGCCGGGAGCCGGCGTGTGCCGCATGGCCGCGCCTACCGGATCCAGCGCGTCTCGCCGCTCCGGACGAAGTGAAGGCCGGGGCGGACGGCGGTACCGACCTGGGCCGCCCAGTGCGACGCGTAGGCCAGGATCTGCGGCGCGTAGCGGTCCGCGAGCGGATCGACCCCGGGGGCGAGCTGATCGGTCTTGTAGTCGACCAGCGTCCAGCCCTGGGCGGTCCTGAAGGCCAGGTCGATGACGCCGTGTAGCAGGCGTGGAGGAGCCCCCGGCGCGTCCACCCGGATCGCGAACGGCACCTCCACCGCGCGCTCCTCGGCCGCCACCGCCTCTCGCCAGAACTCGGCGGCCATCACACGCGCCACCGTGTCGAGCGCCTCCGGGATCACCCGGCGCAGCTCCGGCTTGTCGAAGGCGAACCAGGTGGCGAGGCGCTCCAGGTGCTCGCGGTCGCGCCGGGGGCCGCGCATGGCGTGCTCGAGCAGGAAGTGGATCAGGCTGCCCCAGGCCATGCCGGTGTCCGGCTCGCGCGTCTTGCCCTCCTGCAGCGGGTGGCCGTACGGGCCGGCCCGGTGGGCGGTGCCGGTCACCGACTCGACCTGCCAGGACGGCGCGCGCAGCGCCTCCTCCCTCGTTTGCCGGGCGAGCGCGGCGGCGGCCCGGGTCCGGGCGCCCAGGTCGGGCGGCGCGGCCACCGGCGGGACCGCGATCGGTGAGACCGGCAGGGCCGCCGCCTTGGCCAGATAGGGCTCGAGCATCTGCCACGGTCGGCCGCGTCCACCGGCGCTCACGGGTCGGCTCACCACCAGGAGATCGCGCGCCCGCGTGGCCGCGACGTACAGCAGCCGGCGCTGTTCGGCCTCGACGAAGGCGCGCTCCTCCTCCTGGTGCGCCTTCCATCCCGCGGGTCGTCCGAGCACGGCCCGGCCGAACTCGCCTTTCGGCCGTGAGAGCTCGAAGTAGCCCTGGGCACTGAGCCCGTCGCGGACGACGCGGACGTCGACGCGATCGATCCAGCCCCGCACCGGATCGGCGAGGAACACCACCGGGGCCTCGAGACCCTTGGCCTTGTGCAGGTTCATCACGCGCACGACGTTGGTGCGACCGGGCTCGAGCGGCACCGACTCCACCTCGGCCGAGCCCAGGTCGTCGATCAGGGCCTCGGCCGCGTCGGCGAGCGTGCCGCCCTCCTCGGTGACCTGGCGGATGCGGTCCACCGCGTGCAGCAGGTCGCCGGCTTCCGCCCCGCCGGGACTGCCCGCGGTGGTGGTGGCCAGCAGGCCCACCGCCTCCAGGATGCGCTCGACCGCGGCCGGCGCCGGCAGGCGGCGGGTCCACTCGTACATGCGCCGCATCGCCCGCAGCGCCCCGCCGACCGGGTCGGCCATCTCGGCCACGTCCGGCGCGGTGACGAGGAACCCCGCGCCGGTCTGCCGGTGCCGGAACAGGTCGGCGTCGCTCAGGCCGAAGAGCGGTCCGCGCAGGACCCCCACCACCGCGGGCCCGTCGTCGGGGTCGGCCAGCGCGCGCAGCAGGCCGGCCAGCCCGGTGACGGCGGACGACTGCGCGAAGGCCGCCCCCCCGCTCACCTCGACGGGCAATCGCAGGGCCTCGAGCTCCCGGGTGTAGGTCGGCAGGGCCTTCCGCGTACGGGTCAGGATCAGGAAGTCGCCGGGCGCGCGTCGGCGCGCGTCCACCTGCGCCCGGATGAATCGCGCGATCGCCGCGGCGTCGAAGGCCGCCACCGCGTCGCCGCCCGAGACGGTGTCGGGAATCTCGAGGGCCCGCACGCCCAGCGCGGCGCCGGTCTCGTCGCGCGCCGCTTGGAGGCCGGCGAAGCCCGGCTGATGCGGGGTCGGCTCGGCCGGGAACAGCGTGCCGAAGGCGCGGTTGACCCAGTCGCACAGGGCGGGCACCGAGCGGAAGCACGCGGTGAGCGTGGTGACCTGGCCGCCGGTCGCCTCGATCCGCTGCCGCACCCGCTGGTAGATGTCGATGTCGGCCCGCCGGAAGCGGTAGATCGACTGCTTGGGATCGCCCACCACGAACAGGGCGCCCGGCCGGAGCGGCACGCGCGTCCAGTCCCGCTCCACGCTCGGCGCGCCCGCGAGCAGCAGGATCACCTCGGCCTGGATCGGGTCCGTGTCCTGGAACTCGTCCACGAAGAGCCAGCGATACTTGTCCTGGAGGGCAGCGCGCACCTCCACGTTGTCGCGGAGCAGGGTCGCGGCGTACTGGAGCAGGTCGTTGTAGTTCAGGGTGACCGCCCGCCGGCGGGCCGCGGCGGCGTGCTCCCGGCCATCGAGCAGCAGGGTCAGGGCGAGGCGATAGACGTACTGGAGCCACGCGTCCATGAAGGGCAGGGCGTCGCGATGGAGCACGGCGAAGAGCGTCTCCACCGGCTCCTTGTCCGCCCGGCCCCGCGGCCACCACTTCTGCACGATCCGGGGCTCGCCCTCCCATTCGGCGACCAGCTCGGCGACCACGCGCGGCTCGTCGAGGGCCGCCACCCGGAGACGCCGCGCGAACTCGCGCATGCGCTTCTGGACGCCGCAGGTGCTCTCGCGCGCCGGCCCGTCGGGCAGCAGGCCGGTCAGCCCCGCCCAGAAGCGCTCGAGCGCCGCGCGCGCCGGCGCCGGATCCGGCCGCGGCGCGTCACCGGTCGGGAAGGTCACCTCGGGGTAGTTGCACACCCGGTCGAACGCCGGGTCGAGATCGACGGGTCGCACCCCCGCCTCCAGCAGCTCCCGCAGCGCCGCCGAGCCCTGGCCGCGCTGGCGGTCGAGGTAGTCGCGCCAGGCCCATCGCCGCTGGTCCATCTCCGCCACCTCGTCGAGCTCGCGGAAGCCCGGCGCCACGCCGGCCTCGACCGGCCGCTCGCGCAGCAGGTGGGCGCAGAAGGCGTGGATGGTGCCGGCGAAGAGCCGCTCGAGGTGCCGCAGCGCCTGCTGGGCGCGCTCCCGCCGGCCGGCCTGCCGCTCGCCCGCGAGCGCGCCCTCCAGCGTGAGCTGGAAGCGCGCGCGCAGCTCCGCGGCGGCCTTCCGGGTGAAGGTGACCGCGGCCATCTGCTGGACCTGGTAGCGGCCCTCCAGCACGCCCATCGCCATCCGCAGGGCCAGACACTCGGTCTTGCCCGACCCGGCGCCGGCCTCGACCAGCAGGTTGACGTCGAGGCGCTCGCGGATCAGGTCCCGGGCCGCCTGGTCGGGCGCGGGCGGCCGCCTACTCATGCGCCCTCAGCCGCCGGTACGCCTCGAGCGGGTCGTTGGCGCCGTTGTCGATCTTCGCCTTCGCCCGCTCGGCGGCTCCGGGTCCGCACGCCCGGCCGAACTCGCAGAAGCGGCAGTCCTCCTCCTGGTTCGGCGAGTGGACGAAGGCGCCCGCCGCGAGCAGGTCGAAGAGGTCGCGCAGCACCGCCGGGGCCAGCGCCTGGGTGGCGGCCGGCCGCACCTGCCGCTCGCGCCGGCCCCGCGTGGTGGGGAAGTAGTAGGAGCCGACCACGCGCGCCTGCCCGTCGCGCTCGCGCAGCAGCTCCGCGGCGGCGAGGGCGTAGAGCGCGTGCTGGAGCTGCCGCCCGCCCGCGAAGGTGGCGTCGAGCCCGCCGGGCAGGAACGCGCCCCCCGTCTTGTAGTCGACGACCTCGTAGGTGCCGTCGGCCAGCCGGTCGATGCGGTCGATGCGGCCGCGCAGCGGGAAGCGAAGCCCGTCGCCCAGGTCGATGGTGATCGGCTCCCGCCGGCCGAGCGCCTCGCCCTCGGTCGCGCCGCCGAAGGCCACCTCGAAGCCGAGCGGTCGCCGCTCGCCATGGTCCTCGGCCTCGAACTTGAGGAAGAGCACCAGGTCGGTCTGCAGCTCGCGGGCCTCGCGGTCGAAGACGCCGTCCGACGGGGGCGGGACCAGGGCCCGGTGCTCGGCGAGGGCCTGCTCGCCCAGCGCGCGCAGCCGGGCCCCGTGCCGGGCCGGATCGGGCGTCTCGCTCCGGTCGCGGATCTCGCGCATGATCGTCGCGTAGAGATCGTGCAGGATCGAGCCGCGGGTCATCGGATCGAGCCACACGTCGGGATTGGGCTCCGAGTCGTCGATGGGATCGAGCCCGAGCCCCCGCTGGAGAAAGTAGCGGAACGGGCACTTGGCGAGATCCTCGAGGCTGGTGGGCGACACGACCGCGCCCGACACGCGCGGATCGAGCCGCGGCCCTGCGTCGGGCACGAGCCCGTCATGGGCGGTGAACGCGTCGGAGGCCCGCGCGGCCTCGGCCGCCGCGCCCCGCGCCAGGTCGGGGAAGCCCTCGCGCACCGCGGGCAGCGCGGTGGCATCCGCCCGGCGCAGGCTCGCGAGCCACCAGCCCGCGTCGCTCAGCGCCTGGCCCGGCTCGGCCGGCACCGCGGAGACCGGCTCGCCCAGCTCCCGCACCAGCCGGTCGTAGGTCCAGCTCTCCTCGGGCCGCAACACGCGCACCGCCTGCAGCAGGAGCCACGAGGGGAAGGTCTCGCGCGCCTGTCTCAGGTCGCGGCAGGAATAGCTCAGGCAGACGCGGCCGCCCAGGCTGCCCAGGCGCGACACGATGCGGTAGAGCGCCTCGCCCACCCGGTCCTCCGAGGTGCGCAGCGCGGGATCGATGCGGGTGCGCTCCGCGTCGAGCAGCACGGGATCCTCCACCAGCGCGGGGAACACGCCGCCCTCCTCGAGCGCGATCACGAACGTGCGCGGCCGCCCGGCGTGGCCCGCGTCGGCCAGGGTGGTGACGTGCAGGTGCCCCGGCCGCGCCCGGTCGCCGCCCACCGTGAGGCCCTCGAAGCGCCCGCGGATCAGCGCGAGGGCGTCGGACGCCGGGCGCGCCAGGTCGCCGAGCGCCCGCAGGTCGGCGAGCGCCTCGGTGAGCGCCACCGCGGCCTCGCCGTCCAGCTCGCTGGCCTTCCGCCCGAAGGTCTTCACGAACGCGAGGGCCGCATCGAGCCACTGCCCGAGCGGCGCGACGTCCGGCTCGGGCACGAGGGCCAGCAGGGCGCCGATCCACGTCTTGAGCCGTTCGGCCTGGGCGCCTCGCTCGCGGTATCGGACCCGCTCCTCGTCGGCGCGCTCGGGATCCTCGGCCCGGGCCTCCCAGCTCTCGATCAGGCGACCGAGCGCGGCGGCGTACGTCTGCCGGCCCCACGTGGCCTGGGCCCGCGCCAGCAGCCGCGCGGCCTGGCCCGCGGTCAGCCCGTCGGCGTCGAGCCGCACGTCGCCCGACTGGAGCATGCGCCGCAGCCGGCTCGCGGCGAGCCCGCCGGCGACCCACTCGCCGAAGGCGAGCAGGGCCCGTCCCGGCCGGGTGAGCGCGACCGGGATGCCCGGCCCGATCGTCGCCGGCCACTCGTGGCGCTGCGCCTTCTCCCAGACCAGCGCGGCCTGCTCGGGCATGGGGCAGGCGATCTCCACGTGATCGAGCGGCTCGCCGCTCCGGGCGATGCGCCGGAGCACCTCCTCCACCTCCGCCTCCCGGCCGCCCGCGCAGAACATCGTGAGCGTGTCGTCGCTCGCCGGCGCGCCCGTCGGGCTCATCAGCCGCGTCAGCCGCTCCGCGTTCGAGGTGGGCGCGGGCGTGACCGCCTCCATGGGGCCGGCGAGGCTCGTCATGCGTCGTGGCAGGTCGAGGCCGGGCAGGTCCAGGGCCCGCGGGACCACGCGGGTGCCGGGGAGCGCGTCGAGCAGCCGGCGCTCGAGCGGACCGCGGATGACGGTCGGCAGCTCGACGCGGAGATCGCCGGCCTGGATCGGGCAGACGTCCAGATGGAGGAGGGCCTCCCGGTAGACGAGGGCCCGGTCGGCGAGCCGCCGCTCCGCCAGGTGCTGCTCGTAGCCGGCGAGCAGTGCCCGCAGCTCCGCGTGCTTGCGCTCGCTCGCGAAGGCCTCGCGCGGCAGGGCCGCCGCGGTGATGCCGGCCATGCGCAGCTCGGCGATGGTGGCCCAGAGCGCGTCCGCCATCTGCGGCTGCTCCGCCAGGTCGCGGAAGTAGACCGGCACCGTGGACGGCAGCTCGAGCAGGAGCCGCATGATCAGGGCGGGCCCGATGCCGTCGGGGGCGGGGTCGACGCCGCGCTCCACCAGGAAGGGCGCCGCCATCGGCAAGGCGAGGTCGAGCGGCGTGGTGAAGCGCACGTTGGACCAGCCGGCGCCCGCGAGCGCGAGCCGCTCGCCCAGCGTGTGCCCGAGGGTGTGGGTCGGCGCGATCACCCACTTGGCGCGGGTGAGCTCCGCGCGGCAGAGCTCGGCGAGCTGGGTAACGAATGGGCTCATCCAACGCAATCTATGTGCGGCATGCGCCGAAGTCCAGCCAGGACCGGTCTCCGAAGCCGCGCCTCCCGGCGGCCGTCCGCGGTACAGTGCACCGCATGATCCTCCTCCCGGTGGCGGTCCCCCTGCTGCTCCTGTTGCTGGTCCTCTTGCTGGTGGTCTTCGTGGTGCTGGTGGAGCTGCGGGTCCTGTCCTACGCCTACCGGAAGATCGGCATTCCCGCGCGCTACGTCTTCCTGATCCTGGTGCTGACCCTCGTCGGGAGCCACGTGAACATCCCGCTCTACTCCGTGCCCGCCCGGCAGATGGCGGTTCCGCAGACCGTGTGGCGGTTCGGCCAGCCGTACGCGGTCCCGGAGGTGATGCAGCAGGGCGCGACGGTGGTGGCCATCAACGTGGGCGGCGCCCTGATCCCGACGCTGCTCTCGATCTACCTCTTCTTTCGGACGCGGATGCCGGGCCGCATGCTGCTCGGCACCGCGGTGGTCGCGCTGGTGGTGCATCAGCTGGCCCGCGTGGTCCCCGGAGTGGGGATCGCAGTGCCGATGCTGCTGCCACCGCTGCTGGCCGCGGGGGTGGCCCTCATCCTCGCCTTCCGCCGCGCTCCCGCGCTTGCCTACGTCGCGGGCAGCATGGGCGCGCTGATCGGCGGCGACCTGCTGAACCTGGGTCGCGTGGCGGAGATGGGCGCGCCGATGCTCTCCATCGGCGGGGCGGGGACCTTCGACGGGGTGTTCCTCACCGGGATCCTGGCCGGCCTCCTCGCCTGAGGGCGGGCCGGGCGCTCGAAGCGATACCGACCCCCGAGGGCTAGGGCCCGGCCGGGGCCACCTCGACGTAGAGCTCGACCTCGTGGCCGTCGGGGTCGCGCACGCAGAAGCACGGGGTGCGCCCGTCCGCCTGCTCCCCGAACGGCATCAGGCCGCGCGCCGCGCACTCGGCGCGGGCGGCCTCGAGGTCTCCGCGGGAGCGGCCGACGCAGAACGCGATGTGGTAGAGCCCGGGCGCGCCCTTGGGAGGCGTCGCGCCGTCGGTGCGGGCGACCTCGAGCGAGACGTCGTGGTGGTGCACGCCCGCGGACAGGAACGCGATGCGCCCGCCCTTGCCCCGCCCGGTCTCGCGCAGGCCGAGGAGGTCCCGGTAGAAGGCGACCGCGGCGTCGAGGTCGCGGACGAAGAGCGAGACGTGGCCCAGCTCGGTGACCCGCATAGCACGCCTACCCTAGCACGGGATTCCGGGGGACCCGGCCCGAGCCCTTTGACACGGAGTGGGCGTGCGCCTAGACTCCCGGCAACTCGCGATCCAGGAGAGGAGACCCATGCTCTTCACGTGCCCAGCCAACGCCGCCCGGGGCGGGGGGCCGCGGTCCAGCGCCGGCCGCCGCCCCTTCTGCGTCGACATCCATTGCCACGTCCACCATCCGGCCGCGGACGAGATGGTCAAGCACCTGCTCACGCCCGACCGGGAGCCCTCGGCCCGCTTCTCGAACGACCTCTCCCGGGCCACCAACCGCAAGCAGATGGAGAACGTCTGGTCGTGCCTCACCTCGGTGGAGCAGCGGCTGCGCGACATGGACAAGATGGGCATGGACGTCCAGGCCATCTCGCCGTCGCCCTTTCATTTCATGTACTGGCTCGAGCCCGAGCTGGCGCGGAAGGTGAGCCGCTCGGTGAACGAGCACCTGGCCTCCATCGTGAAGGCGCACCCCGACCGCTTCGTCGCGCTCGCCCACGTGCCGCTGCAGGCGCCGGACCTCGCGGCCGAGGAGCTCGCGTACTGCATGACCCAGCTCGGGTTCCGCGGCGCCGAGATCGGCACCAACGTGGTCGGCGCGGAGGTCTCGCGGGGCCGTGACCAGTTCTGGCGGAAGGCCCAGGAGCTCGACGCGGTCGTCTTCATGCACCCGAACGGCTTCACCCAGGGCGAGCGCCTGGCCGACCACTACTTCACCAACGTCATCGGCAACCCGCTCGACACCACCGTCGCGCTCGGCCATCTCGTCTTCGACGGGGTGCTGGAAAGATTCCCCAAGCTGAAGCTGGTTGCCGCCCATGGGGGCGGCTACGTTGCGCACTACCCGGCGCGGATGGACCACGTGTGGGGCGCGCGGCTCGACGCGCGGACGGTGCTGAAGAGCGCGCCGCGCCGGTCGCTGGCCCGCGTCTACTTCGACACGATCGTCTTCGACCGGATCCAGCTCGAGCACCTGGTGAACCTGTGGGGCGCCGACCACGTGCTGGTCGGCACCGACTATCCCTACGACATGGGAATGTACGACCCGCGGGGCTTCGTGGGGGGCGCCGATCTCAAGCCGGCGGACAAGGCGAAGATCCTGGGCCTCAACGCGGCCCGGCTGCTC
>DATJIR010000166.1:0-2018 GCA_035493135.1 Verrucomicrobiia bacterium | reverse complement strand
GTGCTCAAGGAGTACATCGCGCGCGGGACGTACATCTACCCCGCCGCACCGTCGCTCCGCCTCGTGGCCGACATTTTCCGGTTCGTGAGCGACGAGGGGATGAGCTTCAACCCGATCTCGATCAGCGGCTACCACATGCGGGAGGCCGGCGCGACGGCGGTACAGGAAGTCGGCTTCACGCTGGCCAACGCGCTGGAGTATGTGCGGGTGGCGGTCGACGCGGGCCTCGCGGTGGATGCATTCGGGCCCAGGCTCTCGTTCTTCTTCGCCAGCCACAACAACCTGTTCGAGGAGGCGGCCAAGTTCCGCGCCGCGCGCCGCCTCTGGGCTCACCTGGTGCGCGAGCGGTTCGGCGCGGGCGACGCCACCGCGCGGCTCCGATTCCACACCCAGACCGGCGGCGTCACGCTCCAGGCGCAGCAGCCGCTCACCAACGTGGTCCGGGTGACGATGCAGGCCCTCGCCGCGGTGCTCGGCGGCACCCAATCGCTCCACACCAACGGCTACGATGAGGCCCTGGCGCTGCCGACCGAGCAGAGTGCCACGCTCGCGCTCCGCACCCAGCAGGTCATCGGTTACGAGAGCGGCGTGCCCCAGGTGATCGACCCGCTGGCCGGGAGCTGGTACGTCGAGAGTCTCACCGACGAGATCGAGGCCGGGGCCCGCGCGCTGATCGCGGAGGTGGACGCGCTGGGCGGCGCCGCGCGCGCGATCGAGCGCGGGTTCTTCCAGGAGGCGATTGCGCGGAGCGCCTACGAGATCCAGAAGGCCCAGGAGTCGGGCGAGATGGTGGTGGTGGGCGTCAACCGTTTCACCGACGGGTCGCCGCCGCCGGCGATCGAGACGCCGGATTTCTCGGCGCTCGAGGCCCAGCAGAAGGCCCGGCTGGCCGAGGTGCGCCGGCGGCGCGATCCGGTGGCGGTGGAGTCGGCGCTGGCTCAACTTCGCAGTGCGGCGGCCGGCCGGGGTAGCCTCATGCCGCTGATCGTGGCGGCGGTGCGTGCCCGCGCGACCCTCGGTGAGATCAGCGACGCGCTGCGCGCCGTCTGGGGCCTCTACCGGGCTACCTGAGCTTGCTGGGCAGCGTGCCGCCCCGGAGGTAGATTCCTCTTCTCTCCACCAACGGCAGCGCCATGGCCGATACCCTCGGCGGCGACCTTCAGGCGGCCCTCGCGAGCGCCTTCACCATCGAGCGCGAACTCGGCGGCGGTGGCATGTCTCGCGTATTCCTCGCGACCGACCAGGCACTGGGTCGACGGGTGGTGGTCAAGGTCGTCGCGCCCGAGCTCGCCCGCGGCGTAAGCGCCGACCGGTTCCGGCGCGAGATCCAGGTGGCCGCCGGTCTGCAGCATCCCCACATCGTGCCCGTCTTCTCGGCCGGCGAGGCCCTCGTTTCCGCCGGCAGCCTGCTCTACTACACCATGCCGTACGTGACCGGCGAGTCGTTGCGCGCCCGGCTGGCCCGGGAGACCGAGCTGCCGGTGGCGGACGCCGTCGAGATCATGCGCTGGATCGCGCGCGCTCTGGGGTACGCCCACCGGCGCGGGATCGTGCACCGGGACATCAAGCCCGAGAACGTGCTGATCGAGGACGGCCAGGCCGTGGTCACCGATTTCGGCATCGCGAAGGCGGTGAGCGCCGCGAGCGAGGCCGGCACCTTGACGTCGATCGGCATTGCCCTCGGCACGCCCGCCTACATGGCGCCCGAGCAGTCGCTCGCCGATCCTGGCGCCGACCATCGGGTCGACCTGTACGCGCTGGGTGTCCTCGCCTACGAGATGCTGGCCGGACAGCCGCCGTTCGTCGGACGCACCCCGCAGGCGCTGGCCGCCGCCCATGCGACCGAGGAACCGGTCCCCTTGGAGCGGCGACGCCAGGTTCCGCCTGCGCTCGCCGCGCTGGTGCGGCGGCTGTTGGCCAAGCGCGCCGCCGACCGACCGCAGCGCGCCGAGGAGGTCCTCGCGGCGCTGGATGCCGCAACGACCCCTGGTCAGGGGACCGTGCCGATACCCGCGTCG
>DATJIR010000165.1:0-2707 GCA_035493135.1 Verrucomicrobiia bacterium | reverse complement strand
CCGCGCTGTTCGCCCACGTGCGGCGGACGCGACACGGCCCGCGCCGGGTGATCGGGCGCTCGTGGCTCTACAACCTCGAGGCCTACCGGCGGCTGTTCCCGGCCCCCTATCTGGCCACCGCGCGCCCCCTGGCGAGCGCATTCCGGTACATGCCGCTCTGGGGGCAGTTCGCAACCCGGGCCGGCGGCATCCGGGAGGCGGCGGCGCAGGAGCTGCGCGAGCGCCTCGCGCGCTGGTCGGCCGGCGGCAACCTCGCCGCGTGCTTTCCGCTCCAGGCCCTGGCGGTGGAGGCCCCGGTCACCGAGTTCTACCGCTTCCATCGGGTGTGACGCCGCGCTTTGCCCTCATGTGAGCCAGCCGGTATACTCGCGCTCGCGATCCAGGGATGAAGACCGCCGCGCTCGGCCTCGCCGCTCTGATCATCGTCGCCGCGCTGGGCCCGGGCGTCCCCGCGCCCGTCGCCGCGGCCCCCTCCGTCTTCGACGGCACCTGGGACGTCACGCTGACGTGCCCGCCGCTGCGAGACGACGAGGACGACGCCAAGGGCTACATCCAGCGCTTCTCGGGCCAGGTGAGGGACGGCATGCTCCGCGCCGCCCACGGGGTCGAGAGGCAGCCGAGCTGGCACCTGCTGACCGGGGAGATCCCGCCGGACGGCAAGGCGATGCTCACGATCGACGGGATCGTGAAGAGCGCGGACTACGCGGTCAACCACGCGGCGCGCGGCAAGGCGTACACGTTCCGGGTGCGCGCGACCTTCGAGGGAACCCACGGCAGCGGCGTGCGCCTGGGCAAGCGCAAGTGCGAGTTCGACTTCAGGCGTCGGTAGCCGCAAGGCCCCGGGCGGCGCCTGCCCCCCGGCCCCCGACGTGGGCCGGCGCCCTCCTGCTGGCGCTGCTCGTGCTCCTGCCGGCTGCATCCGCGCCCGCGCAGGATGCCCGGACCGGCCAGCCGGTGCGGATCGGACGGCTCTCCCCGCTCTCGGCCGAGACCGACGCGCCCAACCTGGAGGCCTTCCGCAAGGGCCTGCTCGAGCTGGGCTGGCGCGAGGGAGCCGGCTTCGTCATCGAGGAACGGTTCGCGGACGGCAAGCCGGAGCGCCTCGCCGATCTCGCCGCCGATCTCGTCCGGCAGCGGGTGGACCTCATCCTGGTCGGCTCCACTCCGGGCGCCCTGGCCGTGAAGAAGGCGACCACGAGCATCCCGGTCGTGATGGTGACCACGGGCGATCCGGTGCAGGGCGGCGTCGTGGCGAGCCTCGCGCGCCCGGGCGGGAACATCACCGGCGTGACCGCGCTCGCGCACGTGCTGAACGCCAAGCGACTCGAGCTGCTCAAGGAAGCGCTGCCCGGCGTGAGCCGGGTCGCCATCCTGGTGAACCCGGCGTCGCCGTATACGCCACCGTTCATGCGGGAGCGCGACGCCACCGGGCGGGCCCTGGGCCTGGCCCTGCCGGTGCACGAGGCGCGGGATCCAGGCGCGATCGACCGGCGCCTGACCGCGATCGCCGCCGAGCGGCCCGGCGCGGTGATGGTATTGACCGACGTCATGTTCATCACCGAGCGCCGGCGGATCGTGGAGCTGCTCACGCGCAACCGTCTTGCCGCCGTGTATCCCGAGCGCGAGTTCGTGGACGCCGGGGGGCTCATGTTCTACGGGGCCAGCCTGGTGAGCCTGTACCAGCACGCCGCGGTCTATGCGGACCGCATCCTGAAGGGCGCCCGCCCCGCGAATCTCCCGGTCGAGCAGCCGACCACGATCGAGCTGATCGTCAACGTCAAGGCGGCGCGCGCGATCGGCCTGACCCTGCCGCCGTCGGTGCTCTCCCGGGCGGATCGCGTGGTGGAGTGAGCCGGCTGCGGGTCACCATCCGCGTGCCGATGGGCCGGCCGCTGCCGGAGCTGGCCGCGTTCATCGCCCGCTGCGAGGGGGCGGGCCTCGACGGGGTGGGCGTGCACGACCATCCGTCGAGCGGGCGCGACGCCTACCTCGCCCTGGCGCTGGCCGCGCAGGCCACCCGCCGTCTCCGCCTCTTCCCGGCCACCTCCAGCCCGATCGTCCGCCATCCGCTGCTGCTGGCCTCGCTGGCCCACGGGCTCGAGGAGCTGGCGCCGGGCCGCGCGCTCCTGACCATGGCGCCCGGCTTCATCTCCGCCCGCAGCGTGGGGCGCCCGCGGGCCACGGTGGCGATCATGCGCGAGGCGGTGCGCGACGTGCGACGCTTGCTCGCGGGCGAGGCGGTCGACTTCGGCTCGACCGAGACGCGCCTGCGCAACCGGAGCGCGACGCCCACGCCGGTCTACCTGCTCGCCGCCGGGCCGCGCATGATCGAGCTGGCCGGCGAGGTGGCCGACGGCGCCTTCCTCATGGTCGGGCTGGATCCGGCCGGCATCCGGGCCGCGCGCGCGCACCTGGAGACGGGCGCGCGGCGGGCCGGGCGATCGCTCGACGGCTTCCCGGTGGTCTTCGTGGTGACCCTCGGGCTCGGCGCCGACGAGACGATCGGCGTGCGCTGGGTGCGGAGCTGGTTCGCGCCGGGTCAGCCTTTCCTCGCCTATCCGAGCGTCGCCAACTTTCGCTGGCTCGCGGAGGCCGGGCTGTCACTGCCCGAGCCGCTCGATCCCGCCGCGATCCCCGAGGACCACGCGCGGCGGATGGCGGACGCCTTCGGCCTGTTCGGACCGCCCGAGCGCTGCGCGGAGCGGCT
>DATJIR010000164.1:0-4417 GCA_035493135.1 Verrucomicrobiia bacterium | reverse complement strand
CGGGTAGTCGAGATTGGCGGCGCGGATGACCTCGAGGGGATCGAGGCCCCACTGCTCGGCCATCAGCGCCACCTCGTTGCCGTAGGAGTAGATGAGGTCGGTGTGGCAGTTGTTGACGAGCTTCACCAGCTCGGCGGCCTCGAGCGAGCCCACCGGCACGATGCGCCGCGTGACCCGCGCGAAGAGCACGGCGGCCGCGTCGCGGCTCGCGTCGTCCAGACCGCCCACCACCTGCGGCAGCTCCTCCAGCTCGCGGAGCGCCTGGCCCTGGATGGTGCGCTCCGGGGCGAAGGCCAGCCGCACGCCCGCGCCCCAGCGCGCGGCCAGCTCGGGCAGCACCACGCTCCGGCTCGCGCCGACCGGCACGGTCGAGCGCACGATCACCAGGGTGCCGGGCCGCGCGCGCTCCGCCACGTGCCGGGCCGCGGCGCGGAGATTCTCCAGCTCGGGGGCGTGGGTGACCGGATTCGTGGGCGTGGAGACGCAGATCATGACCGCGTCGACGCCCCCGGCCGGCAGCGAGGCGGCGACCCGGAGCCGCTCGCCACGGAACGCGGCCAGGCCTTCCTCCACGCCGGGCTCGAAGAGGTGCGCGCGGCCCGCGCCGAGCGCGGCCAGCACCGCGGGCGAGGCGTCCACCCCGTGGACGGTGAAGCCCTTGCGGGCGAGCGCCACCGCCATGGTGAGCCCCACGTAGCCCATCCCCACGATGCCGACCGTCTGCATGCGGCTAGTCCAGCAGCCCTTCCGCGACGTCGCGATCGGCCTTGCGCAGGTCGTCGTGGCGGCCCACGTCGAGCCAGTACTCGCGGATCAGGTAGGCCGAGACCGGGAGGTCGCGCTCGAGGCAGGCGCGGATCAGGTCGGTCGCGTCGAAGTACTGCTCCGGCGGGATCAGGTCGGTCAGCGAGGGATCGAGCAGGTAGATCCCCGCGTTGACCGGGAATTCCTTCCTCGGCTTCTCCTCCACCCGGCTGATCCGGGTCCCGTGCAGGGTGAACTCGCCGTACGGGATGTCGACCTGGTGGAGCGAGACGCCCACCGTCATGCGCGAGCCCTCGGCGCGGTGGAACTCCCACATCGCGCGGAAGTCGCACTTGGTGAGGATGTCGGCGTTGATCACGAAGAAGGGCTCTGCCGGCCGCGGCCGGATCAGGGTCAGCGCGCCGATGGTGCCGAGGCGCTCCGGCTCGTCCACGTAGGTGAGCCGCACCCCGAAGCGGGAGCCGTCGCCCAGCGCCTCGCGGATCATGTCGGACTTGTGGTGCACCGCCACCAGCACGTGGCCGATGCCGGAGCGCTCGAGCCGCTCGATCAGGATCTCGATGAGCGGGCGGCCGCCCACGCGCAGCAGCGGCTTGGGCGTCTCCTCGGTGAGCGGCCGGAGGCGGGTGCCCATGCCGCCCGCCATGATCACCGCGGCGGCGGGCAGCGGCACCCGGGCGAGCACGTCGTCGAGGAAGACCACGTCGGTCAGGCGCCCGCCCGCGTCCACCAGCGGCAGGTGCCGGATGGCGCGGGCCCGCATCAGCTCGGTCGCCGCGCTCCGCCCGAGCCCGGCCCGGCCGGTGATCGGCGCCGCGTTCATGTTGGCCCCCACCGGCGCGTCGAGGGACGCTCCGCGCAGCAGCGCCTTGCGCACGTCGCCGTCGGTGACGATGCCGAGCAGGCGATCGTCCGCGTCGGTCACCAGGGCGACCTGGCGTCCGTTCTTGGTGATGGCCTCGAGCGTCAGGCGGATGCTCGTGCCGGGCGGCACGCAGAGATTCTGGGGAATGCTCGCCATGTGGGCCTAACGCATGATAGACAACGCGCCCCGAATCCTCAAACTCCGGGGTGGGATAGAATCGGGCGCGATGCCGTCCCAGGACCTGGCGCGCAAGTCGCTCCTGCTGCTCGGCAGCACGTGGGGCGGCGCCGCGCTCGGCATGCTGGTCTCGATCCTGGTCGGCCGCGTGCTGGGCCCGGCCGCGCTCGGCTCGCTCGGGTTCAGCACCGGCTTGGTCGGGCTCGTCATGGCCGCGCTGCTCCCCGGCTTCGCCCAGGCCCACCTGAAGCGGCTCGCGGAAGGGCAGGACGCCGGCCGGTGCGTCGGCACCATGCTGGCCATCCAGCTCGCGCTGCACGCGGTGCTGGTCGCGGCGGTCCTCGTGCTGTGGTCCGTGCAGGGGATCTTCACGCGCTCAGACCTGACCCTCGTGTTCCTGGGCCTGCTGGGCGCCCAGGTGGCCACCAACTTCGCCGACATCTTCCTCAAGGTCATGGTCGCCCGTGAATGGGTGGTCCCCCACGCGGTCATCCTGCTCGCCGCGCGCCTGCTCCGCCTGCTCGCCACCGGGGCGGTGCTGGCCGCGGCGCCGAGCCTGGTCGCGGTCGCCCTCACCTTCGTGGTGGAGCCGGTGGTCAGCGGGCTCGCCGCCGCCCTCGTGCTCGCCGGCCGCTACCGGGTGGCCCCGCGGGCGCCGACCCGCGCGAGCCTCGACGCCTACTGGAGCTACGCCCGGCCGTTCCTGGTGACCACGCCGCTCGCCCTCTTCCAGGATTCCATCGACCGCGTGGCGGTCGGAGCCTGGGCCGGCCTCACCGCGGCCGGCCACTACCAGATCGCCCGCTCGCTGTGGGAGGCGCTGTCCGGGGTGATCGCGGCGCCCGCCACGTTCCTGTTCACCCGGCTCTCCGCCCTCTACGCCCGGCGCAGCGAGGCGGGCGACCGCGAGGCGCGCGAGTTCTTCTTCCACGCCCTCGACAAGCTGCTCTTCCTCACCGTCCCGCTCGCGTTCGCGTTCTGGGCCTTCGCGGAGCCCGGCATCACCCTCCTCTACGGGCCCGCCTTCCGCCCCGCCGCGCTGCCCCTGCGCATCCTGGTGCTGGCCGCGGTGGTGGCCAACGTCGTCAACCCCTACACCTTCATCGTCATGGCGCTCGACCGCGCCGGCCGCTTCGTGCCGGTCAACCTGCTGCGGGTGGTGGCCTATGCGATCGCGCTGGTGGCCCTCGTGCCGCCGCAGCCGCTGATCGACGGCTGGGCCGGCCTCTGGCCCGGCCCGCCGGGCGCGGCCGCGGCCCGCCTCTTCCTCGTCCTGTTCCCGTGCTGGATCTACGTGCGGTGGACGCGGGAGCTGGCCGCGGTCCCGCTCTACCGCCACGTGGCCACCTACGTGGGCGGCTTCGCGCTGCTGGTCGGCCTGTTCCAGGCCCTTCACGTGGGCGGCGTCGCGGTCGGCGCGGAGGGCTGGGCCGCGAGCGTCCCCGCCGCGATCGGCGCGGCGTGCGTCTACTTCGGCTACCTCTTCGCGCGCCATCCCGGCACCACCGAGAACCTGCGCTACACCCAGGCCCTGCTCTCGCCCGGCGCGTTCATTCGCTTCCTTCGCGGCGGGCTGCGCGGGCCGGCACGCCCATGACGGTCTGGCCCGCCGCCACGTCCCCGGTCACCACCGCGCCGGCCGCCACCACCGCCCCCGCCCCGATGCGCAGGCCCGGCAGCACGACCGCGCCCGCTCCGAGGAACGCGCCGGCCTCCACCGTCACCTGACCCGACAGGACCACGCCGGGCGAGAGATAGGCGTGATCGGCGATCACGCACTCGTGCTCGACCACGACCCCGCTGTAGAGCACCGCGTTCACCCCGATCCGCACCCCGCTGCCCAGCACGCTGCCCGCGAAGACCACCGAGCCCGCGCCGACCTCCGCGGAGGGCGACGCGATCGCGCGCGGATGCACGAGCGCCGGCTGCGGGACTCCCGCGGCCATCAGCACCTCGTAGAGCTGGCCGCGCCGGGCCAGCGCGGTGTTGCCGACCCCGACCACGCCGCCGTCGATCTGCTGGGGCCGGATGATGGCGGCCAGCTGCGCGTCGGTGCCCAGCACCGGAGCGCCCGGGCCGCCCGCGGACAGCGAGCGGTCGGTGAAGCCGGCCACCGTGAAGCCGCAGGCCCGGGCCAGATCGGCCACCGCGCGGCCGTGGCCGCCCGCCCCCAGGATCAGCAGGCGGCGCGCGGAGCCGGACGAGCGGACGGTGGGGACGCTCACCGGCGGGCGTCCGTGGTGGTGAGGCGCCGCAGGGTGAGGCAGCGCTCCGGCGGCACGCCGAGCCGCGTGAGCTCGGCCACGCGCTGCTCCGGCCGGTCGAAGGTGGCCACGATGACGCCATCCACCTCGTCGGGCGCCAGGTCGGCGAGCGCCCGGACCGGGAAGCCCAGGAACTGGCCGCCCGCCGCCACGTCGAACACGCCGACCGGCTCGAGCCCGAACTCCCGCAGGGTGAGGTAGGCGAGCTCGGCCGCCTCCCCGACCCCGCAGAGCGCGAAGCGCTTCATGCCGCCCTGGTGGAAGCGCGCCATCGTCTCGCGCAGGTGCCCGCGGGTGCGGCGGAAGAGACGGAGCGAGTACGCCATGTACTCGTAGGAGAGGCGGC
>DATJIR010000163.1:0-22872 GCA_035493135.1 Verrucomicrobiia bacterium | reverse complement strand
CGGCAAGACCGCCGACTGCTACAAGACCTGGGAGGCGGCTGGGACCAAGTTCTTCCGCGGCTCGTACTCCGAGCAGGCCGGCGCGTTCAAGGACCGCAACGTCGACGGGACCTTCACCTTCCTGGCCCTGCCCGGCGCGTCCATCACCGAGGCCTCGGTGGGCCGCGACCTGAAGATCCTGGCCTTCCCGAAGCCGCTGCTCGAGCACCTCGGCAAGTTCGGGATGGGTGAGGGCGTGATCCCGGCGGGCACGTACCCCAAGGCGGCCAACGGCAACGAGGCGGTGGTCTCGGCGACGATGGGCACCACCATCACGGTGTCGAGCGCGATGCCCAACGACCTCGCGTACACGATCACTAAGGCGCTGAACGACAACGCGGACCGGGTGCGGAAGATCCACGGCAGCCTCTCGGACTACGAGCCCTCCAAGGGCTACCTCTTCCTCGGCGTCGCGCTCCATCCGGGGGCCGAGCGCTACTACCGGGAGAAGGGCTGGCTCAAGTAGCCCGGGCCGACCACCATCAGAAAGCTCGAGGGGTGGGTCTACTGGGCGGCCAGCGTCTACGCGACGGCGGCCGCCCTGTTCCATCTCTACACCGCGGGGTACGGCACCCTCGAGCCCCGCCTGCAGCGCTCGGTGCACCTGCTGTTCCTGGTCCCGCTCGTCTTTGTCGCGTTCCCCTTCCGCGCGACCTCGCCCCGGACCCGCCCGAGCCGCTTCGACTGGCTGTGGGCGGCCCTCACCGCGGTCGGCAGCCTGTACCTCATCTGGGACGCGGATCGGCTCAACCACCGCTGGGAGGGCGCCTCTCCGGTGCTGCCGATCGAGGTCGTCCTCGGCTCGATGATGGCGGTGCTGGTCATCGAGGCGTGCCGCCGCTCGCTCTCGCCGTGGATGGCGGTCACCATCTCGGTCTCGCTGCTCTACCTGGCCACGAGTCAGTGGGTGCCCGGCCTCTTCAACTTCAAGGGCTACTCGTTCCCGCGCATGGTGGAGTTCGTCTACCTCACCGGCGACGAGGGCATCTACGGCTTCCTCACCGGCATCTCCTCGAACATCCTCTTCATCTACGTCCTGTTCGCGGCGGTGATGATGAAGGCCGGGGTGGGGGAGTTCGTGATCGACGTGGCGGTGCGGCTCGCGGGCTGGGCCCGCGGCGGCCCGGCCAAGATCGCGGTGATCGCCTCCGCGCTCTTCGGCACCATCTCGGGCTCCACGGTGGCCAACGTCTACGCCACCGGGTCGTTCACGATCCCGCTCATGAAGAAGGGCGGGTACACCGCCAAGAACGCGGCCGCCATCGAGGCCATCGCGGGCACCGGGGGGCAGATCATGCCCCCGGTCATGGGGGCGGGCGTCTTCATCATGTCGGAGGTGACCGGCATCTCCTACTTCGACATCATCAAGGCCGCTGCGATCCCGGCCATCCTCTACTACGTGGGGCTGATGGCGATGGTCCACTTCCTCGCCCTGCGCTACGGCATGCGGCCGGTACCCCGCTCGGAGCTACCGTCGTGGAAGCCGGTGCTGCGGCACGCCTACTTCGCGATCCCCTTCGCGCTCATCGTGTACCTGCTGGCTCAAGGCTACTCGCCGACCGGCGCGGCCTTCTACACCATCGTGGTGACCTTCGCGCTCTCCTTCCTCGACCGCAAGACGTGGATGACCCCGTGGCGTTGCTGGGAGGCGCTCACCGAGGCCTCGTTCTCCGCCGCCACCATCGCGGTGGCCCTGGCCGGCTCCGGCATGATCGTGGGGGTGCTGACGCGCACCGGCGCCGCGCTGGCGTTCAGCGGGGTGGTCGTGCAGGCGGCGGGCGGGGTGCTCCTGGTGGCGATGCTGCTGGTCTTCGTCGTGGTCTCGGTCCTCGGCACCGGGATCCCGACCACCGCGGCCTACGTGATCTCGGTCACGGTGGGCGCCGCCGCGATGGGCAACCTGGGGGTGAGCCTCCTCGCCGCCCACCTCTTCGTCTTCTACTACGCGGTGCTGTCCGATCTCACCCCGCCCGACGCGGTCACCGCTTTCGCGGCCGCCAACATCGCGGGCGCCGACATGTTCGCCACCGGCATCGAGGCGTTCCGGCTCGGCGTCGCCGGCTTCTTCGTTCCGTTCGCGTTCGTCTACCACCAGGAGCTGCTGCTCAAGGGGACGTGGCCCGAGATCGTGCTGATGTCGGCGTTCGCCGCCGCCTCCGCCATCGCGCTCGCCTCCTGCGTGGTGGGCCAGGGCTGGGGCCCGGTCGCGGGGTGGCTGCGCTGGCTGTGCCTGGTGGCCGCCGGGATGATGGTGGTGCGCACCGGGCCGGTGCAGGCGCTCGGCCTGGCCCTCTACGCGGGCATCCTGGTCCTGAGCGCCCGCCGGCGCGCCCCGGTGCCCGCGGTCAGCGGGAGCTGAGCCGGCCCACGAGCCCCGCGTCGGCCGGCGGGAACTCGTAGTCGTGCAGCTCGGCCGGCTTCACCCACGCGATCTCCTGGCCCTCCGCGGCACGCGCCTCTCCCTGCAGCGCGCAGCGGAAGAAGCGGAGCCGCACCGTCTTCTCCGGGTACGTCCAGTCGACGGTGTCGAGCAGCTCCCCCACCGCCACCGCCGCGTCCAGCTCCTCCCGGATCTCCCGCACCAGCGCGGCCTCCGCGCTCTCGCCCGGCTGGCGCTTGCCCCCGGGGAACTCCCAGAGCCCGGCCAGGTGGCTGGCCGCCCGCCGGCGCGCGATCAGGATCCGCCCCTCCCGCTCGATCACCGCCGCCACAACCTCGACCACTCCCTCTCCCCCCTGGGGGGGCAGGGTGAGGGGGCTTTCGGGCGCGCTCACGACGCGGTCCACCCTCCATCCACCGCCAGGACGGATCCGGTCACGTAACCCGCCGCGTCGGACGCCAGGTAGAGGCAGGCCGCCGCGACGTCGTCCACATGGCCCGGCCGCCCGACCGGGATGCGGTGCTCGAGCATGCGCCGGCGGAAGTCGCTCACGCCGGGATTGATCACGGTATCGATGGTGCCGGGCGCCACCACGTTCACCCGGATGCGGTCCCCGACCAGCTCGACCGCGGCGGCCCGGGCCAGCGCGTTGAGCCCGCCCTTGGACGCGACGTACGGCGAGAAGTCCCGCGCCGCGACGACCCCGAGGGCGGAGCCGATGTGCACGATGGAGCCGCCGCCCCGCTCCCGCATCGGGCCGGCCACCATCTTGGTGAGCACGAAGGCGCCCACCAGGTTGATCCGTAGCACCTCCGCGAAGTCGGCCGCGTCGACCTGCTCGAGCGGGGCGTTGAGCCGCACCGCCGCGGAGTTCACGGCCACGTCCACGGCGCCCCACTGCCGGCGCGTCTCCGCGACCAGCCGCGCCACGTCCGCCTCCGCGCCCACGTCGCCCGCCTCCGCGCGGCCCACGCCGCCGGCGGCCGCGATGGCCTCCGTGACCTCGCGAAGCGGCTCCGGCCGCCGGCCGAACACGGCCACCCGCGCCCCCTCGCGCGCGAAGCGGAGCGCGACCGCCCGGCCGATGCCGGTGCCGCCGCCCGCCACGATCGCGACCTTACCGTCGAGCGCGCCCATCGGCTCCTCCGCGCCCGCGGCGACCCGCGCGGTAGGTCGCGCACGCGCGGCGCATCGGGCAGGGGCCACAGCGCGGCGCCCGCGCGGTGCACCAGGTGGCGCCGAAGTCCATCAGCGCCTGGTTGTAGTCGTAGGCCCTCCGCGGCGGCACCAGCGCGCCGGCCAGGTCCCACATCGTCTTCTGCCCGCGCAGCCGGGCGAGGCGGCGCGGACCCAGGAAGACGCGGCCGAGCACGCGGCGGACATTGGTGTCCACGATCGGCACCGCGCGGCCGTAGGCGAAGCAGCGCACCGCACCCGCGGTGTAGCGGCCGATCCCTCGCATGGCCCGGAGCGCGAGCTCGTCGTCGGGCAGCCGGCCGCCGTAGCTCGCGACCGCCTCGCGCGCGATGCGGTGCAGGTGGAGCGGCCGGACGTTGTAGCCAAGCGGGTACCAGAGCTGCTTCACGTCATCGGGGGAGGAGGCGGCGAGCGCCTCGAGGGTCGGGTAGCGACCGAGGAACTCGTGGTACTTGGGCACCACGCGATCGACCTGCGTTTGCTGCAGCATGATCTCCGAGACCAGGATGTGATAGGGATCCTCGGTCCGCCGCCACGGCAGGTCGCGCCGGTAGCGGGCGTACCAGACGAGGAGACGCCGCCGGAAGTGGAGGCGGGCCCGGCGGTCGGGCAGGACGGTGGACGACACGGCGGCCATTGTGTACGAGGTGCGCGGCGTCCCGCAAGCCGGCCGCGAGTTGACAGCCGCCCGCCCCCCGACAACAATGAGCCCATGCCCGACCAGGCCCGCGAGTACCAGGCCGCCCGCCACGCGATCGCGCTGTTCGACCGCTCCGCGCTCGGCAAGGTCAGCGTGACCGGTCGCGACCGTCTCGCCTTCCTGCAGGGCATGCTCACCAACGACGTGAAGGCCCTGGCGCCCGGGCAGGGCGCCCCCGCCGCCTTCCTCGACGCGCACGGCAAGGTCGTGGCGCTGCTGGTCGTCTACGCGGCTCCGGATCGCGTGCTGATCGAGCTGCCGCCCCAGATGACCGCGAAGACGCTCGAGACCCTCGACCACTTCCTGATCTCCGAGAAGGCGGAGTTCGAGGCGGTCGACGACGCGTTCGCGATCCTCTCCCTGCAGGGTCCGGGCGCGCGCGGCCTGCTCGAGCGTCTGACCGGGGCCGCGCTCGACCTCGCCCCATACGCGCACGCGGAGGCCGTGGTGGCCGGCGCGCCGGTGCGGGTGATCAACCGCGCGGAGGGGCCGGCCCCGGGCTATCACTGCTGGACCCGGGTGGAGCACACCGAGGCATTGCGTGGCGCGGCCCTCGCCGCGGGCGCCGTCGCCGCGGGACCGGAGACCCTCGAGATCCTCCGCATCGAGGCGGGCCAGCCCTGGTATCCCCAGGACGTCGACGCCTCGGTCATCCTGCCGGAGACGCGCCTCGAGTCGCTCGTGAGCTACACCAAGGGGTGCTACATCGGCCAAGAGACGGTGGCGCGCGTGAAGTACCGCGGCCACGTCAATCGCGCGCTGAGCGGCCTGGTCGTCGAGGGCGATCGCGTGCCCGAGGTGGGCGCGCGGATCCTCGCGGCGGGAGCCGAGGTGGGAAAGGTGACCTCGGCCGCGCGCTCGATCGCGCTCGGCCGCCCGATCGCGCTCGGCTACGTGCGCCGCGAGCACTTCGAGCCGGGCACCGCGGTGACGGTCGCGGACGGGGCGGGGGAGCAGCCGGCCCGGGTGAGCGCGCTGCCCTTCGTGGCCGAGGCCTGACGGACCCCTCCCGCGTGTCCCCGTCCCGCCCGGCCAATCGCCTCGCCGCCGAGAGCAGCCCGTATCTGCTCCAGCACGCCCACAACCCGGTCGACTGGTACCCCTGGAGCCCCGAGGCCTTCGACCTGGCGCGCCGCGAGGACAAGCCGGTGCTGCTCTCGGTCGGCTACTCCGCCTGCCACTGGTGCCACGTCATGGAGCGCGAGTCGTTCGAGAACGACGAGATCGCGGCCCTGATGAACCGGCTCTTCGTGTCGATCAAGGTCGACCGCGAGGAGCGGCCCGACGTCGACCAGATCTACATGCAGGCCGTGCAGTCGATGACCGGCCGCGGGGGCTGGCCGATGACGGTCTTCCTCACCCCGGACGGGGTCCCGTTCTACGGAGGCACGTACTTCCCTCCGGAGGATCGGCACGGCATGCCCGCCTTCCCGCGCCTGCTCCGCTCCATCGCCGACGCCTACCACTCGCGCCGCGGCGAGGTGCTCGAGGCCGGCCGCCAGCTCGTCGAGGCCATGGGCCAGTCGGGGAGGCTCACCGGGTCGACGAGCCTCCTGACCCGCGACGTGCTGGTCCGGGCGTACATGGGACTGGGCGGCGAGTTCGACGAGCGCGACGGCGGCCTCGGCCAGGCGCCCAAGTTCCCGCAGCCCATGACCTGGGAGGCGGTGCTCCGCATCGGGCGCCGCGTCCGGGACGCGCGCGGGCTCGAGATGCTCCAGCGCACGCTCACCCGCATGGCCCGCGGCGGCATCTACGACCAGCTGGGCGGCGGCTTCCACCGCTACTCGGTGGACGGACAGTGGCTCGTCCCGCACTTCGAGAAGATGCTCTACGACAACGCCCAGCTCGCCTCGCTCTACCTGCACGGCTGGCTCGCCACCGGCGACGGGCTCTACCGCCGCGTGGTCGAGGAGACGCTCGACTACGTGCGGCGCGAGATGACCCACCCGGCGGGCGGCTTCTACTCGGCCCAGGACGCCGATTCGGAGGGGGTCGAGGGCAAGTTCTTCGTCTGGTCGCCCGACGAGATGCGCGCGGTCCTGGGCGATCCCGCGCTGGCGCGCGTGGCGCTCGCCTACTGGGGCCTCGACGACGGGCCCAACTTCGAGGGCCACAGCATCCTGTTCGTGCCGCGCGAGCCGGCGGAGGTCGCGGCCTCGCTCGCCCTCACCGGCGACGCGCTGACGTCCGCGATCGAGCGCGCCCGCGCGCTCCTGTATGCCGAGCGGGAGAAGCGCGTGCATCCCGGTCTCGACGACAAGGTGCTGGCCTCGTGGAACGGGCTCACGCTCGCCGCGTTCGCGGAAGCCGCCGCGGTGCTGGGCCGCGCGGACTACCTCGCGGTGGCGGTCCGCAACGCCGAGTTCCTCACGCGGCAGATGGTCCGCGACGGGCGGCTGCTGCGGTCCTGGAAGGACGGCCAGGCCCGCATCACCGGCTACCTCGAGGACTACTCGATGGTGGGGGCAGGGCTGCTCGCCCTCTACGAGGCGACTTTCGACCGGCGCTGGCTCGACGAGTCGCGCCGCCTCGCGGAGGAGGCCCTGCGGCTCTTCTGGAGCGCCGACCGCGAGACGTTCTTCGACACCGGCCACGACCAGGAAGCCCTCGTGGTCCGGCCGCGCAACCTGTTCGACAACGCGGTGCCGAGCGGAACGTCGGTGGCCATCGACTGGCTGCTCCGCCTGGCCGTGATCCTGGGGGAGGAGCGCTACCAGGCCGTCGCGCTCGCCGCGCTGCGCCCCATGGCGGACCTCATCCAGCGCTATCCGTCGGGGTTCGGCCGGTATCTCTCCGCGCTCGACTTCCACCTGGGGCCGGTCGCCGAGGTGGCGCTGGTCTGGCCCCGGGGCCAGGAGCGCGCGCTGGCGCCGCTGCTCGACACCGTGTTCGGCCGCTACCAGCCGAACCGGGTGGTGGTGGGCGCGGCCGAGGGCGACCCGGCGGGCGCCGGGCTGCCGCTTTTGGCCGAGCGCGCCGCGGTGGGCGGCCGGCCCACCGCCTACGTGTGCCAGCACTACGTCTGCCAGCTCCCGGTGACCCAGCCGGACGCCCTCGCGCGCCTGCTCGACCCTGGGGTATAATCCGATCGCGTCGCTGGGGGAGGTTTCCTGAGAACCGGGTGCGGCCCGGGACCCCTCGAACCTGCACTGGGTAATTCCAGCGAAGGGAATGCGACGCGAGGCATCACTGGACCGCACCCTTTCTTGGAAAGGCGTGCGGTTTTTTCATGACTGTCACCGTCAACGGCAAGTCGATGGAGCTGCCGGCGGGCCTCACCATCGACGGCCTGCTCGCGCACCTGAAGGTGCGTCGCGAGTTCACCGCGGTGGCCCTCAATCGCGAGGTGGCCCTACGCGCCCGCTACGCCGACACCGTGCTCAACGACGGAGACAAGGTCGAGATCGTTCATCCGATGGGGGGCGGGTAGGGCGAGGTGCAGCCGAAGGCGAGCCGAGCGGATCAATAAAGCAGTAAGGGGGGTTCCCATGTACGACACGTCACTCTGGCTGGGCGGGAAAGAGTTCAAGTCGCGTCTCATCGTTGGTACGGGAAAGTACCCGTCGTTCGAGAACATGCGCGAGGCCATCGAGGCCTCGGGCTCCGAGATCGTCACGGTCGCCGTGCGCCGGGTGAGCCTGCCCGGACAGGGCGAGTCGCTGCTCGACTACGTCGACCCCAAGCGGTACACGCTCCTGCCCAACACCGCCGGCTGCTACTCGGCCGACGAGGCGGTCCGGACCTGCTACCTGGCCCGTGAGGCGGGGCTCGGCACCCTGGTGAAGCTCGAGGTGATCGGCGACTCGCGCACCCTCTTCCCGGACGTCCTGGGCCTGCTCGAGGCCACCCGCACGCTCGCCCGGGAAGGCTTCACGGTGCTGCCCTACACCAACGACGACCCGGTGATGGCCAAGAAGCTGGAGGACGCCGGGGCCGCCGCGGTCATGCCCCTGGGCGCCCCGATCGGGTCCGGCCTCGGCATCCGCAACCCGTACAACATCAAGCTGATCCTGGAAGCGGTGACGGTACCGGTGCTCGTGGACGCGGGAGTCGGAACCGCGTCCGACGCGGCCATCGCGATGGAGCTTGGCTGCGACGGGGTGCTCATGAACACCGCGATCGCGGGGTCCAAGGACCCGGTCGCCATGGCCACCGCCATGCGGCTGGCCGTCGAGGCCGGTCGGCTCGCCTTCAAGGCGGGGCGCATCGGCAAGAAGCTCTATGCCACCGCGTCCTCCCCGCTGGAGGGCGTGCCCGAGTGGACCAGCTAGGGTTCCGGCTCTATCTGATCACCGACCGCGCCGCGTCGACGCGGCCGCCCTTCGAGGTGGTCGAGGAGTGCCTCGGGGCCGGGCTCCGCGCGGTGCAGCTCCGCGAGAAGGATCTGGAGGTGCGCGCGCTGCTCGGGCTGGCCGAGCCGCTGCGCGAGGCGACACGACGTCACGGGGCGCGCCTGCTGATCAACGACCGCGCCGACGTGGCGCTGGCGGTGGGCGCCGACGGGGTGCAGCGCACCCACACCTCGCTGCCGGTGGCCGCGCTACGCGGGATCACCCCGCCCGGGTTCCTGATCGGCGCCTCCGCGCACTCGACCGGCGAGGCCCGCGAGGCGGCGGCCGAGGGCGCGGACTTCGTCGTGTTCGGCCCGGTCTACGACACGCCCTCGAAGCGTCGCTACGGTCCACCGCAGGGGCTGGCCGCGCTCGAGGCCGCCGCCGCGGCGACGAGCCGCCCGCTCCTCGCGGTCGGCGGGATCACGCCCGAGCGGGTGCGGGAGGTCCGCTCGGCCGGCGCCGCGGGCGTCGCGGTGATCGGCGCGGTCTACGGAGCGGCGCGGCCGGCCGACGCCACCAAGGCCTTCCTCGACGTGCTGGGGAGCGCGTGATGGCCACCGGGCCGTCGGTGCTGGTCGTCGGCGGCGGCATCATCGGCTGCGCCACCGCGCTCGAGCTGGCCCGGCGCGGCTGCCGCGTCACCGTCCTTGAGCGCGGCACCCCGGGAGGGGAGGCCTCGAGCGCGGCCGCGGGTCTCCTCGCCCCGTTCGGGAGCACGCCCGAGCCGGATCCGTTCCACCGGCTCGCCATCGCGAGCTGGCGGCTCTACCCGCAGGTGGTGACCGAGCTCCGCGAGAGCACCGGGATCGACGTGGAGCACGTGACCGCGGGCACGCTCCACCCGATCGCCACCCCGGGCGACCTCGAGCACGCCCACGCCCGGCGCGAGTGGCCGCTCGCCGCGGAGCTCGGGCTCGAGGTGGTCGAGGGAGCCGAGCTGGTCGCGCTCGAGCCGGCGCTCGCCAAGGACGTGACCGCGGCCTGCCTGGTGCGCGGCGACCAGTGGGTGAACAACCAGCGCCTGGCCACCGCCTACGCGCTGGCCGCGGCCGCGCGCGGGGTCACGGTGAGGTCCGGCGTCGAGGTCGGGCGCATCCTGGTCGCGCATGGCCGCGCGGGCGGCGTGCTCGCGGACGGCGATCGGCTGACCGCAGACGTCGTCCTGCTCGCAGCGGGCGCCTGGTCCGGCGCGCTCGCCGCGGAGCTGGGCGAGCGCCTCCCGGTCGGGCCGGTGCGCGGCCAGATGCTCGCGGTGAGCAACGTGCCGGCGCTCGTCTCTCACGCGATCCACCACGACGACATCTACCTCGTCCCGCGTCCGTCGGGAGAGCTGCTCATCGGGGCCACCGTCGAGCGCGTGGGCTTCGAGCGCGCGGTGACCCCGGACGGGCTGGGCGGGCTCATCGCCCAGGCGGTGGCGCTCGTCCCCGACATCGGGCGCCGTCCGATCACGCGGTCCTGGTGCGGCTTCCGGCCGGCCGCGCCGGACGCCCTGCCGGTGCTGGGGCCCTGGCCCGACGTCGCCGGCCTCTTCGTCGCCACCGGGCACTACCGCAACGGCATCCTGCTCGCGCCGATCACCGCCGCGGTGATGGCCGACTGCATCGTCGACGGAAAGGCGCCGGACTCGATCACCCCGTTCCTGCCGCAGCGCTTCGTGGCATAGGAGGATTCCCGTGCAAACCAAGACCGGCCTCAAGCAGTCCATCTGCGCCGCCATCGATCGCAACGCCGAGCGCATCATCGCCCTCGGCGAGCGCATCCGGCGCCAGCCCGAGCTCGGCTTCAAGGAGTTCAAGACCGCGCGGCTGGCCGAGGAGACGTTCGGCGAGCTGGGGCTGAAGCCGCGGGCCGGGCTGGCGGTGACCGGAGTGCGCGCGGAGGCGGCGGGCGCCAAGGACGGCCCGACCTTCGCCCTGCTCGGCGAGCTGGACGGGCTGGTGGTGCAGGGGCACCCCATCGCGGACCCGGAGACGGGGGCCGCGCACGCCTGCGGCCACAACGCGCAGATGGCGGGCCTCCTCGGCGCCGCGATGGGGCTGCTCGAGGCCCGCGCCTTCGAGCACCTGGCCGGCCGCGTGGTCTTCTTCGCGGTGCCGGCCGAGGAGTACGGCGACGTGGAGTGGCGCGTGCAGCAGGCACGGGCGGGGCGCATCGAGTTCCTCGGCGGCAAGCCCGAGCTGCTGCGCCTCGGCCACTTCGACGACGTCGACCTCGCGATGATGATCCACACCACCTCGCAGCCCGACATGAAGAAGGCGGGGGTGGCCGCCTCCAACAACGGCTGCATCGTGAAGACGGTGCGCTATGTCGGGCGGGCCTCGCACGCGGGCGGGGCGCCGCACCTCGGCGTCAACGCGCTCTACGCGGCCAACATCGGCCTCTCCGCCATCAACGCGATCCGGGAGACCTTCCGCGACGAGGACTCGATCCGGGTGCACCCGATCATCACCCACGGCGGCAGCCAGGTGAACGTGATCCCGGGCGAAGTGCGCCTCGAGACCTACGTGCGCGGCAAGACGGTCGAGGCGATCCTCGAGGCCAATCGAAAGGTCGACCGCGCGCTGCGGGCCGGGGCGCTCGCGATGGGCGCTGCCGTCGAGATCGAGACCCTGCCGGGCTACCTCCCGCTCTTCAACCACATGGGCATGGCCGAGATCTTCAAAGCCAACGCGGCGGCCGGCCTCGGCGCCGATCAGGTCACCGAGTCCGGCCACCGCAGCGGCTCCACCGACATGGGCGATATCTCCCATGTGATGCCGACCCTCCATCCGTACATGGGCGGTGCCACCGGGAGTGGGCACGGGGCCGACTACGCGATCGTCGATCCCCAGGTGGCCTACGTGGAGCCGGCCAAGCAGCTCGCCCTGATGGCGGTCGACCTGCTCTGGGGAGACGCGGCGGGGGCGCGCGACATCCTCAAGACGTGGAAGCCCCGCATGACCAAGGAGGAGTACCTCTCGTTCCAGCGCTCCATCTCGAAGACCGAGCTCTACGACGGCTCCAAGGACGTCTGACCTGTACGGCAAGTCACCGGTCGACTTCCCCCGCCGCATCGTCTGCCTGAGCGCCGAGCACGTCGAGATCTGCTACGCGCTCGGGGCGGGGGACCGGGTGGTCGGCGTGCCCGGCACCGCGCACCGGCCGCCGGAGGCCCGCGACAAGCCGAAGGTGGGCGGCTTCACGACCTTCCGGGTCGATCGGATCCTGGCCCTCGAGCCCGATCTGGTCCTGGCCTTCTCGGACCTCCAGGCGGACGTCGTGGCCGAGCTGATCCGGGCGGGCCGGCCGGTCTTCTGCTCCAATCCGAGGTCCATGGACGACGTCCTCCAGTCCATCCTCATGGTGGGCGGCCTCCTGGGCGCGGAGGCGGCGGCGCGCGGGCTCGTCGCCGACATGCACGACGAGATCAACCAGGTGCGCGAGTTCTCCACCATGTGGCCCGACCGACCCCGGGTGTACTTCGAGGAGTGGCACGACCCGCTGATCACGGGCATCCGATGGGTGTCCGAGCTGATCGAGCTGGCCGGCGGCCGGGACGTGTTCGCGGAGCTGCGCGAGCACCGCAGCGCGAAGGAGCGGGTGGTCGACGCGGCGGAGGTGGCGCGGCGCGACCCGCAGCTCATCCTGGTGGCCTGGTGCGGCAAGCCGGCCGATCTCGACCTGGTCCGTGCGCGCCCCGGCTGGGAGCGGATCAGCGCGGTGCGCGAGGGCCGCGTGCACGAGGTGGACGCCTCCACGCTGCTGAGTCCCGGTCCCGCGCTGCTCACCGGGCTTCGAGCGGTGCACGAGCTCGTCCAGCAGGCCCTCGACGCCCGCGACTGATCTCGACGGGATTGTCAGTGCCGCGGCGGCAAAGCGTGGACATATCTGCGATAATCGAAAGCGATGCAGGTGATGCGATCCCGCGCACTAAACATGCCGGCCCCACCTGAGCCCGATGCTAGGATGAACCGCTTTCGAGAGAGTCCCAGGAGAGAGAGATGCTAGCGCGCCCCGAGCGCTTTTTCGCCGATCGCTTCGGATTGAACGCGGGGACGATGGAGCGGCTGCTGGGCTCGACCCTGGCCGGCCGCGTGGACCACGCCGATCTCTATCTCGAGTACCGCGTCAGCGAGGAGCTGGTGCTGGAGGAGGGCGCGGTCAAGAAGGCGGCCCGCCACGTGAGTCAGGGGGCCGGGATCCGGGCCCAGTCGGGCGAGCGCACCGGCTACGCGCACACCGATGACCTGGCCCTGCCCAACCTCGAAGAGGCCGCGCGCCAGGCCCGCGCCATCGCCGACCGGGCCTCCACCTCCGCGGTGGTCGCGGTGGGCGCCGACGGCCCCCCGCACGACCTCTACAGCCTCGCCGAGCCGCCGATCGCGGCGGACCTCGAGCGGAAGCTCAAGCTGCTCGGGCGCATGGACGCGGCGGCGCGCGCGCTGGACCCGCGGGTGCGCCAGGTCATCGCGACCCTCGGCAGCGAGGACGTGGTGGTCATGATCGCGACCCCGTCCGGCTGGACGGTGGGCGACGTCCGCCCGCTCACCCGGCTCAACATCACGGTGATCGTCGAGGACGGGGCGAAGCGCGAGAGCGGCAGCTACGGCGGCGGAGGCCGGGTCGCGCTCGATTTCTTCACGGAAGACGACCGCTGGCAGCGCTTCGCCTCGGAGGCGGTGCGGCAGGCGGTGATGAAGCTGGGGGCGGTGGACGCGCCCGCCGGCGACATGACGGTGGTGCTGGGGCCGGGCTGGCCCGGCATCCTGCTCCACGAGGCGGTCGGCCACGGGCTCGAGGGCGACTTCAACCGCAAGAAGACCTCCGCCTTCTCCGGACGCCTGGGCCAGCCGGTCGCCTCGGAGCTGGTGACGGTCGTCGACGACGGCACCATCGCCAACCGGCGCGGCTCGCTCAACGTCGACGACGAGGGCGTGCCCACGCGCCGGAACGTGCTCATCGAGAAGGGCGTCCTGCGCGCCTACATGCAGGACCGGCTCAACTCGCGGCTCATGGGCATGGAGGTCACCGGCAACGGGCGCCGCGAGTCCTACGCCCACCCGCCGATGCCACGCATGACCAACACCTTCATGCTGGCCGGGCAGGACGAGCCGGCCGACATCATCCGGAGCGTCCCCAAGGGCCTCTACGCGGTGAACTTCGGCGGCGGCCAAGTCGACATCACCAGCGGCCGCTTCGTCTTCTCGGCGAGCGAGGCCTACCTGATCGAGGACGGCCGCGTGACGAAGCCGGTAAAGGGGGCCACCCTGATCGGCAACGGCCCCGAGGCGCTCACCCGGGTCAGCCGCGTCGGCCACGATCTGAAGCTCGACGAGGGCGTGGGGACCTGCGGCAAGGACGGCCAGTCGGTGCCGGTGGGCGTGGGGCTCCCCACCATCCGCATCGACCGCATGACGGTCGGCGGGACCCAGGTCTGAGCGGGGCATGCAGGATCTCCTCGCCGATCTCCTGACGCAGGCGACCCGGAAGGGCGCGACGGCCGCGGACGCCTTCGTGGTGGAGGACCAGTCGTTCTCGGCCCAGGTGCGCCTGGGCCAGGTGGACACGGTCAAGCACGCGCGCGAGCAGCACATGGCCCTGCGCGTGTTCGTGGGCAAGTCGGTGGCGGCCGCCTCGACCTCCGATCTCTCGCGGGAGGCCATGATCCGGCTGGTCGACGAGGCGATCTCGCTCGCCCGGGTCACCAGCCCGGACGAGCTGTCCGGGCTCCCGGACGCCGAGCTGCTCGCGCGCCGGATCCCCGATCTCGATCTCCGCGATCCCGACGGCCACGACCTGCCGCCCGAGGAGAAGATCGAGCTGGCCCGTCGCTGCGAGGCGGCCGCGCTCGCGGCCGACCCGCGCATCACCAACTCCGAGGGCGGCGACTTCGGGGACCGGCGCGCCCGCTACGCCTACGCCACGAGCCACGGCTTCTCCGGCGAGTACCAGACGTCGTCGTTCAGCCTCGCGGTGTCCCCGGTGGCCACCCGCGACGGCGAGATGCAGCGCGACTCCTGGTACCACGTGACCCGGCGGCGCGCGCGGCTGGACGATCCCGAGGAGATCGGGCGCATCGCGGCGCGGCGCGCGGTGCAGCGGCTGGGCGCGCGGCGGGTGAAGACCGCCGAGGTGCCCGTCGTCTTCGACCCGGAGATGGCTGCCTCGCTGGTGCGGCACATCGCGAGCGCGGCCTCGGGTCCCGCTCTCTACCGCCGCGCCTCGTTCCTGGTGGGAAAGCTCGGCGAGCGCATCGCGTCGCCGGCGATCACCATCGTCGACGACGGCACCATCCCCGGCGCGCTTGGCTCGCGGCCGTTCGACGGCGAGGGGCTCCCGGTGGGCCGCACGGTGGTGGTGGAGCAGGGGGTGCTGTGCTCCTACCTGCTCGACACCTACAGCGGGCGCAAGCTGGGGCTGCCGTCCACGCACCACGGCGCGCGCGACGGCAGCGGGGTGAGCGTGTCGACCACCAACCTGTACCTGGCCGCGGGCGATCGCGACCCCGGCGACCTGATCCGGAGCGTGAAGAACGGCCTCTACGTCACCGAGCTCATCGGCTTCGGCGTCAACGGGGTCACCGGCGACTACTCGCGCGGCGCGGTGGGGATGTGGATCGAGAACGGCGAGCTGGCCTATCCGGTGGAGGAGATCACGGTGGCGGGCAACCTGCTCGACATGCTGCACGCCGTCGAGGGAGTGGGGAACGACCTCGTGTTCCGCGACCGCACCTGCGCGCCGACGCTCCTGATCGGCCGGATGACCGTCGCGGGATCCTAAGGAGACGCGGCCCGGGATGATCATCGACAGCCACTGCCACCTGCACGACCCGGCCTTCGCGGACGTCCGGGGCACGGTCATCCGGGCCACCGAGCACGACGTGTGGGGCGTGGTGGCGGTCGGCTGCGACGCCGCGACCAACGAGCGCACGCTCGAGGCGGCCCGCGACAACGGCAAGGGGGTCTGGCCCGCGCTCGGGTTCCACCCCGAGTGGAAGCTCACCACGGAAGACCTGGAGGCGGTCGAGGGGCAGATCCACGCGCACCACGCGCGTCTGGTTGCGATCGGCGAGGTCGGGCTCCCGTGGTACGGCCTCGGCGCGGTGGACGACGCGGAGCAGGTTCGCCGCCAGGCCCGCGAGCGCCTCGATCGGATGATCGACCTGGCCTGCCGCTACGACCTGCCGATCATCCTGCACGCGCCCCACGGCGCGGCGGCCGACGCCCTGGCCGCGCTGAAGCGCCGGAGCGTCGAGCGCGCGGTCTTCCACTGGCACAAGGCGAGCGCCCCGGTGACCCGCGAGATCGTGGATGCGGGCTACCTGATCTCGGTCACCCCGGACGTGGTCTACCGGGCGCGCGACCGGGAGATGGTCGAGATGGTGCCGATCGAGTCGCTGCTGGTGGAGAGCGACGCGCCCTGGCCGTATCAGGGCGAGTTCGAGAACGTCACCTCGGGCCCGTGGCTCGTCGCGCGGGTGGCCGAGGAAGTGGCCAAGATCAAGCGGCTGCCGGCGGACGAGGCCACGTACCAGCTCAGCGTCAATACCTGCCGTCTCTTCGACCTCGTCTGGGCGTGAGCGAGCCACGCTTTCGCGTCACCGTCGGCGCCGCCGACGTGGTCGGGGTGCTGCACCTCCCCGATCGGCCGGATGCGGGACGGGGCCCCTGGCCCTGCGTGGTGGCCTGCCACGGCATGGGCGCCTCCAAGGACAGCGACAAGTACCTCCTCCTCGGCCGCGAGCTGCCCGCGGCCGGGCTGGCTCTCGCGCGCTTCGACTTCCGGGGCAGCGGCGAGTCCGGCGGGCGGCACGAGGAGGCCACCATCGAGACGCGCATGGCCGACCTCGAGAGCGTGCTCGACCATCTCGCGAAGCGGCCCGAGCTGGACGGCCGCTTCGGCCTGCTCGGCTCGAGCCTCGGCGGCTTCGTCGCGCTCTGGGTGGCGGCCGCGCGCGCAGGCGCGGCCCCGCCGCCGGTCGTGACGTGGAACGCGCCCGCCTCGCTGCGCGAGCTGCCCGGCGCCGACCCGCGGCAGGCGGGAGCGGCCCTCGTCGCCGAGGTGCTCCGCGGCGACCGGGCCGAGGCGCCCGCCGGCGTCGCCCGCGTGCTCGTGGTCCAGGCCGAGCGCGACGAGGTGGTGCCGCCCGCGCACGGGCGCCGGCTCCTCGAGCGCGCCGCCGAGCCCCGCGCCCTGCACGTCATCGCGGGCGCCGACCACCGTCTGACCGATCCCGACCATCGCCGCGAGGCCCTCGAGCAGAGCCGGCGCTGGCTGCGAGACCATCTCGCCCCCCAGAGGACGTCCCCATGATCAACGCGGCACGGCTGAAGGAAGAGTTCATCGAGCTCGCGTCGATCTCGAGCCCGTCCCGGCGCGAGGGCACGATCGCCCGCCGCCTCGAGGCCATCCTCAAGGGAATGGGCGCCAGCGTCGAGGTCGACGGCGCGGGCGAGAAGATCGAGGGCAACACCGGCAACCTCCTCGCGCGGTTCCCCGGCAACACCCCGGGGGCGCCGCCGTTCCTGCTGTCCGGGCACATGGACACGGTCGGGCCCGCCGAGAAGATCCACCCGGTGGTGGAAGGTGACGTGATCCGCACCGACGGCACCAGCGTGCTGGGCGGCGACGACAAGGCGGGGGTCGTCGCGATCCTCGAGGCGATCCGCGTGCTGCGCGAGCGGGCGATCCCGCACGGCGACGTCGAGGTGGTGCTCACCATCTGCGAGGAGTACGGGCTCCTCGGGGCGAAGAACTTCGAGACCGGCCGGCTCCGCGCCCGACGGGGCCTGGTGCTGGACGTCGACGGCGTCTGCGAGCTGATCACGCGCGCGCCCGCGGCCAACCGCATGAGCTTCACGGTGCACGGCCTGCCCGCCCACGCCGGCATCTGCCCGGAGCAGGGGATGAGCGCGATCCAGATCGCGGCGGAGGCGATCGCGGCGATGAGGCTCGGCCGGCTGGACGCGGAGACCACCGCGAACCTCGGCATCATCCAGGGCGGGCTCGCCACCAACATCGTGCCCGCGCTCGCGACGGTGCGCGGCGAGACGCGGAGCCTGAGCCTGGAGAAGCTCGAGGCCCAGAGCGTGCACATGCGGAGCTGCTTCGACGAGGCGGCCCGCCGGCACTCGGTGCGGGTGGGCGACCGGAGCTACCAGGCCCGGGTCGAGGCCCAGGTCGACCGCCAGTATTCGCGGCTCGACGTCCGGGACGACGCCTCCATCGTGCGCCTCGTGCAGGCCGCCGCCGCCGCCACCGGACGCAGCTGCCCCACGCGCGGCACCGGGGGCGGCTCGGACGCCAACGTCTTCGCCGAGCGCGGGCTCGAGGTCGCCAACCTGGCCTGCGGCATGCGCGAGATCCACACCGTCAACGAGTGGGTCGACGTGCGCGACCTGGTGCTCACCGCCGGCCTGGTGGTCGAGACCGTCCGCCTCAACGCCGCGGTCTGATCCCGCTCCGGTCGCTCCCATTGACCAGCGCCCGCAGGCGGCCCGGTTGGCGTAAGATACCGGGGCCGGTTCCACCCGGGACGACAGAACGTTGAGCGAGCGCATCGGCGACCTGGTCCTGGAGCACGCCGCCCCCGCCGGACGGGCCCACTCCCGGTCTGTCCTGTTCGTGCACGGCATGTGGGGCGGGAGCTGGTACCTGCGCAACTACCTCTACGCGGCGGCCCAGTCCGGCTGGGACGCGTGGGCGATCAACCTGCGCGGCCACGGGGAGAGCCCGGCCGCGGGCGGCCTCGGCGCCGTCTCCTTCCTCGACTACGTCGACGACGTCCGACGCTGCCTCGGGCGGCTCGGCGAAGCGGTGGTGGTCGGCCACTCGATGGGCGGGCTGATCGCGCAGAAGACGGCCGAGGGCGGCGGGATCGCGGCCGCGGTGTTCATGACCAGCGCCCCGCCGCGCGGGGTCCTGAGCCTCGAGTGGCCGGTCCTCGCGCGCGCGACGCGCTACCTGCCCGCGATCCTGACCGGGCGCCCCTTCTCGGTGAATCGCGCGCACGCCGACTTCCTGTGCCTGAACCGGCTCACGCCCGCCCAGCGCGACTGGGCCTTCCCGCACTTCGGCGCGGAGTCCGGCCGGGCCACGCGCGAGCTGGCGCTCGGCGGCATCGCGGTGGACCCGGCCGCGGTGCGGTGCCCGACCCTCGTGGTCGGCGCGGAGGACGACCGCATCACTCCGGCCGCCCTCCAGCGCCGCATCGCGCGGCGCTACGGGTCGGAGTACCAGGAGGCGTCCGGGCACGGCCATATGCTCATGCTCGAGGACGGCTGGGAGCAGCCCTTCAAGGACGTGCTGGTGTGGATGGAGCGGGCGATCGATGAGCGATAGCCTCGACCTCTCGCTGGGCGCGATCTCGGAGCGCCCGACCGTCCTGGTGGTCGAGGACGAGCCCCGCATCCGCGAGGTCCTCTCCGGGCTGCTGGGCGCGCTCGGCTATCGCCTGCTGCTGGCCGCCTCGGCCGAGCAGGCGCTCGACGCGCTCAACGTGGTCAGCCCGGACCTGGTGCTGACCGACGTGCACCTGGGCGCGATGAGCGGCATCGAGCTCTGCGCGCGGCTCAAGGCCGACCCGCGCTACGAGCTGATGCCGGTGGTCATCCTGACCGCGGTGGGCGACCTGGAGGCGCGGGTGGCGGGGCTCGCCGCGGGCGCCGACGACTTCTTCACCAAGCCGGTGGAATTCGTCGAGCTGCGCACGCGGCTCGCCGCGCTCCTGCGCGTGAAGATGCTGCTCGGCCAGCTCGAGCGGGCCGAGGCGGTCATCACCACCCTGGCGCTCACCATCGAGGCGCGCGATCCGTACACCCTCGGGCACTGCGACCGGCTCTCGCGCTACGCGGTGGCCCTCGGCGAGGCACTCGGGCTCGACCACGAGATGATCCGGGCCCTCCGGCTCGGGGGCTACCTGCACGACCTCGGCAAGATCGCGGTGCCCGACGGCATCCTCCTCAAGCCGGGCCCGCTCGACCCCATCGAGCAGGAGCGCATCCGCGCGCACCCCGGCGCGGGCTCCGACCTGGTGCTGGGGCTGCGCAGCATGGAGCTGGTGCGCCCGATCATGCGGCACCACCACGAGAAGTGGGACGGCTCGGGCTATCCCGACGGGCTCAAGGGCGAGGCGATCCCCCTCGGCGCGCGCATCATCTCGGTGGTCGACGTCTTCGACGCCCTCCACACCGAGCGGCCCTACAAGGCGGCCCTGTCGCGCCGCGACGCGGTGTCCCTGCTGATCCGCGAGACCGACCGCGGCTACTGGGACCCCAAGGTCGTCGAGACCTTCCTCGAGGTCCTCCGCCACTACCAGTAGGGACCCTAGACGAAGCGGGCGAGCATCAGGAGGCCGAGCGCGATCCGGTACCAGCCGAAGGGGGCGAAGCTGTGCGTCTGCACCCAGCGCAGCAGCCAGCGCACCACCAGGAAGGCGGTTACCGCCGAGACCACCGTCCCCAGCGCGAGCATGCCCCACTTCGTGGGCGGCCCCGCCGCCGGATGGCGGAGCGCCTGGACCGTCTCGAGCCCGCCCGCCGCGAGCAGGGTGGGCACGCCCACCAGGAACGAGAACTCGGTCGCGATGGGCCGCGCGAGACCCAGCAGCATCGCGATCATGATGGTGGCGGCGGCCCGCGAGGTGCCGGGGAACACCGCGGCGACGAGCTGGGCCAGCCCCACCGCGACCGCGATGGTCCAGGTCACGTTGGCCTGCACCGCCCGGCCGCGCAGCCCCCACTCCACGAGCAGGATCACGACGCCGCCGATCAGGGTGGCCCACGCGATCGGCGCGACCTCCTTCGGCAGCACGAAGCCCAGCCGCTTGACCGCCAGCCCGCCCACCCCGGTGATGACGAAGGCCAGCAGCAGCTTCGCGAGGTAGCCGCCCGCGGCGGGCTCGTTGATGTGCCCGAGAAGGTCGCGGATGCGCCCGCCGAACACCGCGAGCACCGCGAGCGCGGCGCCCGACTGGATCGTGATGTTGAACAGGTCGGACTGCCGGGGCAGCATCTGCGCGTTCTCCACCAGGAGGAGATGCCCGGTGGAGGAGACGGGCAGGAACTCGGTGATCCCCTCGATGATGCCCAGCAGGACGACCGCCAGCCACTCGGGCACGGTCAGCCCACGATCTCTTCGCCGCCGTCGACTCCGATCACGTTGCCGGTGATCCAGTGCGTGTCGGGGTGGCTCAGCACGACGATGGCCCGCGCCACGTCGTCGGTGGTCGTCAGGCGGCGGTGCGGGTTGCGGCGGGCGGCCTGCTGGGAGAACTCCTCGTAGTTCGGGATCTTCTGCGCGGCGGGGGTCGCGGTCACCCCGGCGCGGATCGAGTTCGCGGTGATGCCGTGGGGGGCCAGCTCGGCGGCGAGCTGGCGGATGTTCGACTCGAGCGCGGCCTTGGCCGCGGACACCGGCCCGTAGTAGGGGAGCACGCGCGCGCCGCCCGAGGAGGTCATCGCGTAGATGCGCCCGCCGCGGCCCATGAGCCCGCGCCCCACCAGCTCCTGGGTCCAGTACACGAGGCTGTGGGCCATCACGTCGAGGGTCATGTCCATCTGGGCCTTCGTCACCGCCTCCTTGATGGGATCGGTCACGAAGAGCTTGAGGGTGCCGAAGGCGAGGGAGTGCAGGAGCACGCGCACCTGGCCCATCTGATTCCGCTCGCGCAGCACGCGCTCCATCTCGGTGGCCACCTCCGCGCGCTTCTCCTCGTCGGCCGCGTTGACGTTGAAGAAGCGCGCCTGCCGCCCGAGCGCGGTGATCTCGCCCGCCAGTCGCTCCACGTTGGGCAGGGTGGCCTTCCGGTCGAGGTGCACGCCGAAGATGTCGAGCCCCGCGCGCGCCAGCGCGAGGCTGGTGGCGGCGCCGAAGCCGGAGGAAGCGCCGAGGACGAGCGCCCAGCCGCTCAGCGTGATCGGAGAGGCGTTCTCGCTCATCGCACTCCTCGCGTGAATGGTCTCATCGCCGGGCCGGGGTCATTCTAGCAGAAGGGCCGGCCCAAGTCGCAGGCCCGGCCGCGCCCCTCTGGTGTAAGGTCGTCCCGCCGGCGGCCCCTGTCGGTCATCCCCGCGCGCCGGCGGGAGGACTGGTGGATCGACGCGCGTTCCTCGGCGGCCTGACCGGCGGCCTGGTCGCCCGGCCACTCGCGGTCGGGGCGCAGCCGGCGGGGAAGATCGCGCGGATCGGCTTCCTCTCGCCCGCCAACACATCCGATCCGCGGATGCAGGGTCTGGTGGACGCCTTCCGCCGTGGCCTGGCGGATCTCGGCTACGTGGAAGGGCGAACGTTCAACATCGAGTCCCGCTGGGCTGAGGGCCGGTACGAGCGGCTCGCGCGCCTCGCCGCCGAGCTGGTCGCCCTCAAGGTGGACGTCATCCTCGCGGTGGCGGTGCCCGCGATCCGGGCCTGCTACGCGCGGAGCAGGTGATCGAGTAGGCGCGCGAGCTCGATCCCGGCCCGGGGGCGGCCCGGCACTCCGTGCTACCATGTGGACCGCCTATGGCGAAGACGGCCGGCATTCTCCTGATCGGCAACGAGATCCTATCGGGCAAGATCACCGACGCCAACGCGGCCTATCTCTGCCGCGAGCTGCGGGCGCTCGGCGTGGAGGTCCGGCGCATCACCGTGATCCCCGACGAGGTCGACCTGATCGCGGCCGAGGTCCGCGCGTTCAGCTCCGCATACGACGTGGTCTTCACCTCCGGCGGGGTCGGGCCGACCCACGACGACGTCACCATCGAGGGCGTCGCCCGCGCCCTCGACGTGCCGGTGATCCGCGAGCCGCGGCTGGTCCGGGTGCTGGAGGGCTACTTCAAGGGCCGGCTCAACGAGGCGCGGCTCAAGATGGCGGAGGTACCCCAGGGGGCGGAGCTCACCGCCGACGGCGAGCTCGTCTTTCCCGCGGTGGTGGTGCGGAACATCTACATCCTGCCCGGCGTGCCCGAGATCTTCCGCCAGAAGTTCGACTCCCTCAAGGAGCGCTTCCGCGAGACGCCGTTCCACCTCTGCTGCGTGTACGTGAGCATGGGGGAGGGCACCCTGGCCGACCACCTGAACGAGCTTCTGGCCGCCCATCCGGAGCTGATGCTCGGGTCGTACCCGGAGTTCTCCAACCCCGAGTACAAGGTGAAGGTCACGCTCGAGTCCAAGGACCGCGGCTACCTCGACGCCGCGGTGGGGCGCTTCCTGGACCGCCTCCCGAAGGAGGCGATCGTCCGGGTCGAGCGGTGAGCCGG
>DATJIR010000162.1:0-3266 GCA_035493135.1 Verrucomicrobiia bacterium | reverse complement strand
CGCGCCATCACCCCGCGCAGGCGGAGAGCCTTCACGTAGTCCTTGGCCAGGATCGCGTCGCGCGCGTAGGCGGTGTAGCGGTCCTCGGGTGCGGTCAGGCCGCGGATCGCTCCGCTCTCGATCAGGTCCTCGAAGGCGCTCGCCGCCTCCGCGAAGAGGATCGTGCGGGTGATGTCGTCGTAGGGCAGGTCCGGCAGCGTGACCTCCTCGATGGTGCCGATCTGCCGCAGCACGCCGAGCGAGCGCTCGAAGCTCTCGCGCACCGCGTCCTCGCAGCCGTCGGTGACCCCCCGCAGCACCCCGAAACGAAAGCGGCGCCCGGCCGGGCCGTCGGGCTCGTGGCGGAACGGCCGATCGACCGTGGTCGGATCCGCCGGATCACGGCCCGCGATCGCCTCGAGCACGAGGCCGCAGTCGTCCGCGGTGAGGGCGAGGGGGCCCAGCTTGTCGAGCGTCCAGCAGAGCGCCATCGCGCCGTGCCGGCTCACCCGCCCGTAGGTCGGCCGGAGGCCGGCGACGCCGCAGTTGCCCGCGGGCGAGAGGATGGAGCCCCACGTCTCCGAGCCGATCGCGAACGGCACCAGCCCCGCGGCCACCGCCGAGCCCGAGCCGCTCGACGATCCGCCGCTCCAGGCATCGAGGCTCCACGGGTTCACCCCGGGGCCGGTGAAGGCGGCGTTCGGCTGGCGGTAGCCCATGCCGCCGGCCAGCTCCACCATCGCGAGCTTGGCGCAGAGCACCGCGCCCGCCTCCTCGAGCCGCCGGATCGCGGTGGCGTCGAAGTCGAACACCCGGTCCTTGAACGGCGCCGCGCCCCACGTGGTCGGGATGCCGCCCGAGGTGGCGAGCAGGTCCTTCGCCCCGTACGGGATGCCGTGGAGCGGCCCGCGGTAGCGGCCAGCCGTGATCTCGCGCTCCGCGCGGCGCGCCTGCTCGAGGGCGCGGGCCCGCGTGACCGTGACCACCGCGTTGTAGCGCCCGCCCAGGCGCTCCAGCCGGTCGAGGAAGATCTCGGCCAGCGCCACCGGGGAGAGACGTCGCTCGCGGATCAGCTCGCCGAGGCGCCGCACCGGGGCGAAGACGACGTCCTCGGGTCTCACGGGATCGCCCGGTAGGCCGCGAAGGGCTGGCCGGGCTCGTCGGAATTGCCGAGCCGCACCGCGCGGAGGGCGTGCGCGGCCTGCACGATGCCCTCGATGGCGGTGCGGATCCCGTCGAGCTCCTCCGCGCTCAGCCGGCTGCCGTAGCGCTCGCGCACCAGCGCGAGCATGGTGTCCACCTCCGCACGGATCGCCGCGGGCTCGCTCATCGCGCGGGCATTCTAGCGGAGACGCGGGTCGAGCGCATCCCGGAGTCCGTCGCCCAGCAGGTTGAAGCCGAGCACCGCGAGGAAGATCGCGAGGCCGGGCAGGGCCGCCACGTGGGGCGCCACGTTCATGTACTGCCGGCTGCTCGAGAGCATGCTACCCCAGTCGGAGGTGGGCGGCTGGACGCCCAGGCCCAGGAACGAGAGCCCGGCCAGCGCGGTGATCATCCCGCCCACGTTCAGGGTGACCGCCACGATGACCGGGGCCAGGCAGTTGCGGAGGACGTGGGTGAGCGACAGGCGCAGCTCGGAGACGCCCAGGGCCCGCGCCGCCTCCACGTACTCGGTCTGCTTCACCGCCAGCACGGTGGCTCGCACGATGCGGCCGTAGAAGGGGATGTTCACGATGGCGACGGCCACCATGCCGTTGACCAGACCCGGGCCCAGGGTCGCGATGATCGCGATGGCGAGCAGGAAGTAGGGGAACGCCATCAGGGTGTCGATCGAGCGCATCACCACCTGGTCCACCCAGCGGCCCACGAAGCCGGCCAGCAGCCCAAACCCCGAGCCGGCCGCGGCCGCGAGCGCGGTGGCGGCCAGGCCCACCACCAGCGAGGTGCGGGCCCCGTGGAGCAGCCGGCTCAGCAGGTCGCGCCCGAACTCGTCGGTGCCGAGCACGTGCCCGGCGGTGAGCGGGCGCGCGAGGCGGCGCGCGGTGTCGATCGTGTTCGGGTCGTGCGGGGCGAGCAGTGGCGCGAGCGCGGCGGCCGCGCCGAGGACGACGACCAGCGCGAGCCCGAACACCGCGCTGCCGCTCTTGCGGAACATGCGGGCGGCCTCGGCGAGGCTCGAGCGGCCCGCGGGGGCGACGGGGCGCGCGAGGGTGACCGCCGTGCTACTCATAGCGGATGCGCGGGTCGAAGACCGCGTAGAGCAGGTCCACGATCAGGTTCACCACCACGAACGTGGTCGCGATCAGGAGCACCCCGCCCTGCACCAGCGGGTAGTCCCGCGCCTGGATCGCGCGCACCATCATCGAGCCGAGCCCCGGCCAGGAGAACACGGTCTCGGTCAGGATCGCGCCGCCCAGCAGGTAGCCCACCTGCACGCCCACCACGGTGAGGATCGGATTGAACGCGTTCTTCAGCACGTGGCGCGCGATCACCGCCCGCTCCGCGAGGCCCTTGGCCCGCGCGGCCCGCACGTAGTCCTGGCGGATGATCTCGAGCACGCTCGAGCGGGTGAGCCGCGCCACCGCGGCCGCCGACGCGGTCCCGAGCGTGATCGCGGGCAGGACCAGGTGCCAGAGGAGGTCGCCGGTCCCTCCTCCATATGGCGACACCATCCCGGCAGAAGGAAACCAGCGCAGCGACAGGGCGAACACCAGGATCAGCATGATGCCGGTCCAGAACACCGGCAGGCTCACCCCGGTCACCGCCACCGCCATGCTGAGCTTGTCGAGCCACGAGTACTGCCGGGTGGCGGACAGGATGCCGGCGCCGAGCCCGAGGGAGATCGCGATCACGAGCGCGCCCGCGGTCAGCACCACGGTGGCCTTGAAGCGCAGCAGCACCTCGGGCAGCACCTCGCGCCCGAGCGGGATCGACCGGCCCAGATCGCCCTGCAGCACCCGGCCCATCCACTGGAGGTACTGCACCGCCACCGGCCGGTCGAGGCCGAGGTCGCGGCGCAGGCGCTCCACGTCCTCGCGGGTGGCCTGCGCGCCGAGCATGATCGCGGCGGGGTCACCGGGGGCCAGCCGCATCACCCCGAAGACGAGCAGCGAGACCCCGGCCAGGACCGGCAGCGCGAGCAGGATGCGGCGGACGAGGTAGCCCTGGAGGCCGCCCCCGCCTACTGCAGCCACACCTGCGTCAGCACCAGATCGAAGTTGGGGTGGAGCTTGAACCCCTGCACCCGCTTGCGGTGCACGATCACCTGCTTGCCGTGGTCCACGAAG
>DATJIR010000161.1:0-18284 GCA_035493135.1 Verrucomicrobiia bacterium | reverse complement strand
CCGGTCCTGGCTGGCGCGCGGGTCCGCCACGTGGGCGAGGCGGTCGCGGTCGTGGTCGCCACCGATCCGTACGCGGCGGCCGACGGCGTCGAGCGCGTCGCGGTCACCTACGAGCCGCTCCCCGCCGCGGTCTCGGCCGCGTCGGCCGCCGCGCCGGGCGCGCCCCGCGTCAACGACACGTGGCCGGACAACCTGGCGTCGATCACCGCGAGCGCCAAGGGCCGGCCCGCGGAGGCCCTGGCCGCCGCCCCGGTGGTGGTGGCCGCGCGGCTCGCCTACCCGCGCGTGGCCGGCATGCCGCTCGAGACCCGCGGGGTCCTGGCCGCCCCGGATGCGGCCGATCAAACAGGGGGCGGGCTCACGGTGTGGACCTCCACCCAGGTGCCGTTCGCGGTGCGCAGCGCCATCGCCCCGGTGCTCCGGCTGGCCGAGGAGCGCATCCGCGTGATCGTGCCCGACGTGGGCGGCGGCTTCGGCGTCAAGGGCCACGTGTATCCCGAGGAGATCCTGGTGGCCGCGGTGGCGCGACGGCTCGGCCTGCCGGTGAAGTGGGCCGAGACGCGCAGCGAGCACTGCCTGAACGCGGCGGGCGACCGCGACCAGGTCCACGAGGCGCGCATCGGGCTCGAGCGCGACGGGCGCATCGTGGCCATCGAGACCGCGTTCACGCGCGATCACGGCGCGGCACCGACGCTCGGCGAGGCGATCACGCTGAACACGATCAACCACCTGCCCGGGCCGTACCGGGTCCCGCACTATCGCGGAGCGGGCCGCAACGTGCTCACCCACAAGACCTTCGCGGCGGCCTATCGCGGCGCTGGCCGGCCGGAGGCCGCCTTCGTCCTGGACCGGCTGCTCGACCGCGCGGCCCGCGAGATCGGGATGGATCCGGCCGCGCTCCGGCGCCTGAACCTGATCCGCCCCGACGAGATGCCGGCGCCCACCGGGCTCACCTATCGCGACGGCGCGTCGATCACCTACGACCCGTCCGACTACCCGGCCGCCTTCGATCGCCTGCTCGCCACCCTCGACTACGCGGGCTGGCGCGCCCGGCAGGCGGAGCGGCGCGGCGGCCCGCGGCCCATCGGCATCGGCCTCTGCGCCTACGTGGAGGGCACCGGCATCGGCCCGTTCGAGGGCGCCGACATCCGCGTGGACCCCGACGGCACCGTGTTCGTGCACGTCGGCGTCTCGGCCCAGGGCCAGGGGCACGAGACCACGCTGGCCCAGATCGCGGCCGACGAGCTCGGGGTGCCGCTCGAGTCGGTGGCGGTGGTGGGCGGCGACACCAGCCTGGTGGGCTACGGCATGGGCACCATCGCGAGCCGGGTGGCCGCGGTGGGCGGGCCCGCGGTGCAGCGCTCCGCCGCGCAGGTGGCGCACAAGGCGCGGCTGGTCGGCGCCGAGCTCTTCGAGTGCGCACCCGAGGACGTGGTCCTGGCCGACGGCCGCGTCGGCGTCCGCGGGGCGCCCGGCAAGAGCGTGCCGCTCGGCCAGGTGGCGCGGGCGGCGGTGCGCAGCCGGGCGGTCGCGGAGGCGGGCGGGCCGGGGCTCAGCGCCTGCGCCTTCTTCTACCCGGAGACCGTCACCTGGGCCTTCGGCGCGCAGGGCGTCGTGCTCGAGGTGGACATCGAGACGTGCGCGATCACGCTCCTCCGGCTGGCCGCGATGCACGACTGCGGGCGCCCCATCAACCCGGTGATCGTGGAGGGCCAGCTCCACGGAGGCATCGCCCAGGGACTGGGCAGCGCGCTCGGCGAGGCGCTGATCTACGATGACGCGGGCCAGCTCCTCACCGGCACGCTGATGGACTACCCGGTGCCGCGCGCGGACGACATGCCGCCGCTCGACGTGGTCCACATGGACTTCCCGTCCGTCATCAATCCGCTGGGCATCAAGGGCGTGGGCGAGAGCGGGGTGATCTCGCCCGCCGCCGCGGTCGCCAACGCGGTGGAGGACGCGCTCGCCGACTACGGCGTCCGGGTGGACAGCCCGCCACTCACCGCCGCCCGCGTCTTCGAGCTGCTGCGCGCGACCGGACGCTGGCCCGTCCCCGGAGCATCCCGGGCCCGGTAGACCGGGCCGATCGACAGAAAGGAGCCGCGATGATCGAGCATCGACCGTTCGGCCGCACCGGACACCGGTCCACCGTGACCCTCTTCGGAGCGGCCGCGCTCGCCCGCGCCACCCAGGACGAGGCCGACCGCGCGCTGGAGGTGCTGCTCCGGCACGGGGTCAACCACATCGACACCGCCGCGCGCTACGGCGACTCCGAGCTACGCATCGGGCCGTGGATGGCCCGGCACCGCAAGGACTTCTTCCTCGCCACCAAGACCGGCTCGCGCGGGGCGCGGGAGGCGCGCGAGGACCTGCACCGCTCGCTCGATCGCCTCCGGGTCGACTCGGTCGACCTGATCCAGATGCACTCCCTCGGCCACCCCGACGACTGGGACCAGGCCATGGGCCCCGGCGGGGCGCTCGAGGCGCTGCTGGAAGCCAAGCAGCAGGGGCTCGCACGCGCCATCGGCGTCACCGGGCACGGCTGGACCATCGCGGCCATGCACCGGCGCAGCCTGGCGCGCTTCGACTTCGACTCGATCCTGCTCCCCTACAACTTCTTCATGGCCCAGAACGAGCGCTACCGGCAGGCCTTCGAGGAGGTCACCGCGATCTGCCGCGAGCGCAACGTGGCGGTGCAGACCATCAAGGCGATCGCGCGCGGGCCCTGGGCCGCGGCCGACCGCAGCCACGCCACCTGGTACCAGCCGCTCGAGCGCCCGGAAGACATCGACCGGGCCGTCCACTGGGTGCTCGGCCGGCCCGGCGTCTTTCTCAACACCGCCGGGGACCTCGCCCTGCTGCCCAGGGTCCTCGACGCGGCGAGCCGCTTCACGCGCCGCCCCTCCGACGAGGAGATGACCGCGATGCACGACGCCACCCGGATGTCGTCGCTCTTCGGACTGCCCACCTGACCCCCAAAGGAGACCCCGGTCCCATGCGCAAAGCCGCCATCCTCCTCGCCGTGCTCGTCCTGCTCGTGCCCGCCGCGGCGACCGCCCAGACCACGAAGCTCCGCGTCGCGATCTGCGCCCGCACCGTCAGCATGGGCGTGGGGTCGCCGTTCGCGGTGGCCATGAAGATGGACTGGTTCAAGCAGGAGGGCCTCGACATCGAGATCGTGCCCCTGCCCGGCTCCACCGACTGCGTGAAGGCGGTGGCCACCGGCGAGGTCCCGGTGTCGCTCCCGAGCGTCGAGCCGCTCGCCAACGGCCGCCCGCAGGGGGTGAAGGCCAAGATCTACTCCACCGCCTACCAGACCAACGGCTACGGCATCGCGGTGCCCGCGGACAGCCCCATCCAGAGCCCGGCCGAGCTGCGCGGCAAGTCCATCGGCGTGACCAGCCTCGCCTCCGCCGGCGTGGTGGTGGCGCGGGCCCAGGTGGCCGCGGCCGGCCTCGATCCCGCGCGCGACGTGCAGATCGTGGTCGCGGGCGAGGGCGCCCAGACCGCGGCCATGGTGCGCAACCGGCAGGTGGACGCGCTGAGCCAGTTCGACACCCAGTACGCGCTGGTGGAGAACGCGGGGGTGCGCGTCCGCTATCTCGACCGGCGCGACATCGAGCGCTTCCCGGGCAACGGCTTCCTCGCCTCCGAGGAGAGCCTGCGGACCCACCAGAAGGAGCTGGTCGGGCTGGCCCGCGCCTACGCCAAGGGCACGATCTTCACGATCGCCAACCCGGAGGCGGCGGTGCGCATCGTCTACGAGGTCTTCCCGCAGACCCGGCCCACCGGCAAGGACGACGCCACCGCGGTGCGCGAGGACCTGAAGGTGCTCGAGGCCCGCATGCCGCACTACCGGCTCGAGCCGGCCGGCGTGAAGCGCTGGGGCGAGAACTCGGACGTCAACTACCGCGACTACGTGGACTTCCTCGTGAAGTGGGGCGTGATCACCCAGAAGGTGCCGACCACCGACCTCGTCACCAACGACCTGATCGAGGAGATCAACCGCATGGACGTGGGCAAGATCGCGGCGGAGGCCAAGGCGTACCGCTACGCGCGCTAGCGCGTCGGGTGCGCCTGACGTGAAGTCGTAGTAGGCTCCGGACGGGGTGACGATTCCGGGGAGCGGCGGCCTCTGACCTTCGAGAGCTGGGAGCGGAATGTCTGGGCCCTCGCGCTCGTCGTCTTCATCGCCTTCGTCGGCTTCCAGTTCTTCTCGCCCTTCCTGCCGCTGTACGTGATGGAGCTGGGCGTCACCGATCCCACCCAGGTCGCGCTCTGGTCCGGGATGCTCACCGCGGTGACGCCCGCGGTCTCGGGCCTGCTCGGCCCGCTCTGGGGCAGTTTCGCGGATCGGGTCGGCCGCAAGATGATGATGGTCCGCTCCCTCGTCGGCTTCGTGATCATCGTGGCCGCGATGGGGCTCGTCACCTCGGTCACCCAGCTCCTGATCCTGCGCGTGCTCCAGGGCGTGATCGCGGGCTTCTCGGTCTTCGCGATGGCGCTGGCCAGCGTGTCGTGCCCCAAGGAGCGCGTGCCGGTGGCCATCGGGCGCGTGCAGGGCGCACAGCTCCTGAGCGTCGCCATCGGACCCGCCGCGGGCGGCTACGTCGCCTCCCACTTCGGCCTCCGCTACGCCTTCTTCGTCACCGCCGGGATGTGCGCGCTGGCCCTGATCGGCCTCCTGGCGCTGTTCACCGAGACGCGGGTCCACGGCGAGACCGGACCCGTCGCGGCGACGCCCGAGACCGGCTTCACGCTGCGCCAGGTCTGGACCTCCCGGGGGTTCCCGCTCGTGCTGGGCCTGCTGTTCATCGGCCAGTTCATCGACCGCGGGCTCTCGCTCCTCGTGCCCCTCAAGGTGGGCCGCCTGCCCGACGTCACCCGCATCGCGGCCACCTCGGGCGAGATCATCTCGCTCGCCGCGATCTGCGCCACCGGCTCCGCTCTGCTCGTGGGCCGGCTCGCGCAGCGATGGCCGGCCGAGCGGCTGCTGCTGGTCGGGCTGGTCGCGGGCGGGCTGCCCTGCGCCCTCATGGCGGCGGCCGGCGGCTGGCCGAGCCTCATGGTCTTCCGCTGCCTCACCGGGCTCTGCCTGGGCGGCGCGCTGACCCTGGCCTACTCGATCGGGGGCAGCCTCGTGACCGGCGAGCGCCGCGGCGCCGCCTTCGGATGGCTGGCCCTGAGCGTGCAGATCGGCACCGCGGCGAGCCCGCTGGTGAGCGGCGGGCTCGCCGCGATCAGCCTGCCCGGCGCCTTCGTGCTCGACGGGGCGCTCGCCTGGGCGGGCGCGGGCCTCTTGCTGCTGGGCGCGCACCGTCTCCGCCGCGGGGCGGCGCCGTGAGACTCGACTCGATCCGCTAGCTCTCCCGGCTCTGGCGCGGATCGAAGGCGTCGCGAATGCCGTCGCCCACCAGGTTGAACGCGAGCGCGGTCAGGAGGATGGCGGTGCCCGGCATGAAGACCAGCCACGGGGCGAGTCGCATGAACCGGTAGCCGCGGCCCACGTCGGTGCCCCACGAGGGCTCGGGCGGCTTGATGCCGACACCGAGGAATGACAGCGCGGTCTCCGCGAGAAGCGCGAAGGCCACCCCGATGGAGACCTGGACCACGATCGGCGCCACCACGTTGGGCAGGACGTGGCGGGCGAGCACGCGGGCGTGGGTGGCGCCGGCGGCGCGCGCGCTCTCCACGAACGGCTCCTCGCGCAGCGCGAGCACCTGCCCGCGCACGAGGCGCGCGAAGCGCGGGGTGTAGACGACGCCCACCGCCACCATCACGTTGAAGAGCCCCGGGCCGAGGGCGGCCGCGATCGCCATCGCCAGTATCAGCGCGGGAAACGCTTGGAGCGCGTCGATCACGCGCATGAGCACATCGTCGATCCGCCCGCCCAGGTAGCCGGCCACCAGCCCGATCGGCACCCCGGCCAGCGTGGCGATCGCCACCGCCAGGCACGCGGCGCCGAGCGAGAGGCGCGCACCGTAGAGGACCCGGGTCAGGACGTCGCGGCCCAGATCGTCGGTGCCGAGCAGGTGCGCGGGCGATGGCCCGGCCAGCATGCGGGCGAGATCCTGCCGGAGCGGGTCGTAGGGCGAGACGAGCGGCGCGGCCAGCGCTCCCAGGATCAGGAGCGTCAGGAAGAACGTGCCCGCCAGCGCCATGCGGCGCCGCGCGAAGCGGCGGAGCGCGAGCCGCGTCTCACCCATAGCGGATGCGTGGATCGATGAGGCCGTAGAGCAGATCGGAGAGCAGGTTGACCACGATCACCGCCAGCACCGTGACCAGCACCGCGCCCTGCAGCATCGGGAAGTCGCGGTTCAGCACCGACTCGAGATTGAGCCGGCCGAGCCCGGGCAGCGCGAAGATCGACTCCACCACCACCGTGTTGCTCACCAGCCGTGAGACGGTGAGGCCGGCCACCGTGACCACCGGGATCAGGGCCGGGCGCAGCGCGTGCTTGGCCACCACGCGCCTCTCGGCGAGCCCCTTGGCGCGGGCGGTCTTGACGAAGTCGGCGGCGAGGGTCTCGCCGAGCGAGGATCGGAGCTGGCGTGTCACCTCGGCCACCGCGGAAGCCCCGAGCGTCAGCGTGGGCAGCAGCATGTGCCGGAGGGCGTCTCCCGCCGAGTCGAACGGGCTCACGTAGCCGGTGGCGGGCAGCCACCGCAGGTGCAGCGCCATCACCAGCACCAGCATGGAGCCGAGCCAGAAGTTGGGCACCGCGACCCCGAAGGCGGCGAGGCCGCTGGCCGCCGCGTCCATCAGCCCGCCGCGCCGCCGCGCCGCGAGGATCGCGAGTGGCACCCCCACCAGCAGGCCGAAGGCGGTGGCGGCCAGGGCCAAGCCGAGCGTGATGGGCGCGCGCTCGCGGATCGCCTCGGTGACCGGCTGGCCGGTGCGCAGCGACGCGCCGAGATTGCCCCGCGCGACCCGGCCGAGCCAGCTCACGTACTGCACGACGAGTGGGCGGTTCAGGCCCATGCGCTCGCGGATCGCGGCGAGCTTCTCCTCGCTCGCGTCCTCCATGCCGATCAGCGCCACCGCCGGATCGCCGGGCAGCAGCAGGATCAGCGAGAAGACCATGGAGGTGACCAGCAGCAGGAGGGGCACCACCGCCAGCAGCCGCCGGCGGAGGAAGCGCCCCACGCGGAGGTCCCCCTACTTGCCCTGCAGCCAGACCCCGCGGAACACCGGCTTGCCGAGGAAGTTCTGCTGGTAGCCCTGCACCGCGCCGCTCATCGCCTCGAGCGAGCTCGCGACGTAGATGCCGACGTCCATCGCCTCCTGCTGCACCACCTCCGCCACCTGCTGGTAGAGCCGGCGCCGATCCTCGAGCTTGTAGGTCGCCTTCGCCTGGTCCATGAGCTCCTCGACGCGCGGGACCTTGAGACCGCCCGGGTTGTAGAACCCGGTGGAGTGGAACATCGCACGCACCGACTGGTCGGGATCGGGCCGCCCCGTCCAGCGGTAGTTGGCCGCCGCCAGCTCCTTGCCCCGGAAGAAGCTCTGCACGCCCTTGGCGAGGTCCATCGGCTTGAGATCGACCTTGATGCCGACCGCGCCCCACTGGGCCTGGATGGCCTCGGCGCGGCGCACGTGCTCGGGAGTGGGCTCGAGCACCATGTCCATCGAGAACCCGTTGGGCAGGCCCGCCTCGGCGAGCTTGGCCTTCGCGCGCGCGGGATCGTAGGGCCACGGCTTGAGCGCTGGATTGTTGGCCCAGTAGCCGGCCGGAAACGGCGAGGCCACCACCTCGCCCAGGCCGAAGATGATGGTCCTGAGCAGGGTCTGGCGATCCAGCGCCAGGTTCATCGCCTCGCGGACCGGCTTCTTCTCGAGCGGGGCCTTGGCGGTGTTGAGGAAGACGCGCCAGTAGGCGAGCGTCGGCCCCTCGAGGGCGCGCAGACCGCGCTCGCCCTTGAGGCCCGCGAAGTCCTGCGCAGGCACCTCCATGATGAAGTCCACCTGCCCGCTCCGCAGCGCGGAGACGCGGGTGTCGGCGTCCGGGATGATCTTGAACACGACGGCGTCGAGGTAGGGCCGGCCCGACTCGTAGTAGTCGGCGAAGCGCTCGAGGCGCACCTCGCTGCCCGGCTGCCAGCGCGCCATGCGGTACTCTCCCGCTCCCACCGGGGTACGCCCGAACTGGTCGCCGAGCTTCTGGACCGCGGTGGGCGAGATCATCATGCCGGCGCGGTCGGTGAAGGCCAGGATCAGCGAGGCATCGGGCGCCTTGAGCCGCAGGCGCACCGTGTACTCGTTGACCACCTCCACGTCCTGGACGCTCACCAGCTCCGAGGACATGGACGAGACCGTCTTGTCGCGGGCCCGGCCCAGGTTGAAGCGCACCGCCTCGGCGTTGAACGGGGTGCCGTCGTGGAACTTCACGCCTCGCCGCAGCTTGAGGACGAGCGTCTTCGGATCGGGGGTCTCCCACGACTCGGCCAGCCCCGGCTTCGGATTCAGCTTCTCGTCGAAGCGCACCAGGGTGTCGAACACCGGGTACAGATACATGTGATCGCTGCCGGAGGCGCCCCGGTGCGGGTCGAACGTGGAGACCTCGGCGCGCAGGGCCGCGCGCAGCGTGCCGCCGGCCTTCGGGACCTGGGCCTCCGCCGCGGAGATGGAGAGCAACACGGCGGCGATCGCGAGGCCGGTGGCGGCGAGAACCACCCGTGTCGGCTGGGACATGAAGGCTCCTCCTGGAATCGGGGTGCGGCGGTGCACGGGCGGATGCGGACGCACGACGGATGCCGGCGAGTGTACGTGGCCCCGCCGCGGGCTGTCAATGTGGCCAGAGCACGCTTGACGTCGGCCGCGCGAGCCTCTAGTGTCTCGGAATCAGCACGCGGGATTGCCCAGGAGGCGCACATGCCGCTCGATCCTCAGGCCCAGAAGGTCGTCGACGCCCTCGCCGCGCTCAACCTGAAACCGATCAAGGATTCGACCCCGACCGAGGCGCGCGAGTCCATGCGCACCCGTACCGCCGCCCTCGGCCCGTTCGAGGACGTGGCCGCGGTGGCCGACCATCGGGTCCCGGTGACCGGCGGTGAGATCACGGTGCGCGTGTACCAGCCCGCCGGCCTCGGCCCGCATCCGGTGCTGGTCTTCTACCACGGCGGCGGCTGGGTGATCGGCGACCTGTACACCCACGACGGCATCTGCCGGTCCATCGTCAACGCGGCCGGCTGCGCGGTGGCCTCGGTGGACTACCGGCTCGCGCCGGAGTTCAAGTACCCGACGCCGGTCGAGGACTCCTACGCCGGCCTGCTGTGGGTGGTGGCCAATGCCACGCGCCTCGGGCTCGATCCGGCGCGGGTGGCGGTCGGCGGCGACAGCGCGGGCGGCAACCTCGCCGCGGTGATGGCGCTGATGGCTCGCGACCGGCGCGGGCCGCGCCTGCTCCTGCAGGTGCTCGTGTACCCGGTCACCAACCACGACTTCGGCACCGTCTCGTACCGCGAGAACGCCACCGGTTACGTGCTCGGCACCGAGGACATGCGCTGGTTCTGGCGCCACTACCTGATGCGCGAGGAGCAGGGCCGCGAGCCGCTGGCGTCTCCCTTGCTGGCCAAGAGCCTGGCCGATCTGCCCCCCGCGCTGGTCGTCACCGCGGGCTGCGATCCCCTGCGTGACGAGGGCGAGGCCTACGCGGTGCGACTGCGCGACGCGGGGGTGGCGGTGACGCTCACCCAGTACGCGGGGATGTTCCACGGCTTCCTGCGGATGACCCGCATCCTCGACCAGTCGCGCGTGCTGCTGGACGAGATCGCGGCCGCCCTGCGCAAGGCCCTCTCCTGACCGGTCACACCTAGAGCACGAAGGGGACCTTCGCGGCGGCGGCCACGCCGCGGAGCTGCGTCATCAGGTCGTCGGGGACCGGCACGCCCTGCTCGAGCCGCTCGGCGCGGGTGAGGCGCTCGGGGTCGCCCGCCACCAGCACCGGCTGGGCCGGGTCGGCGCGCCGGGCCGCGTGCAACACGTCGATCACGTCGTCGAGGTCGCTCTCGAACTCGCCCTCGTCGCGAAACGCGCCCGGATCGATGGCCATGAAGAAGTGGCCGATGTTGTGCGGATCCGATTCGCGCTGGGTCCGGTTGCGCAGCGGCGAGAACGACGCGCCCGCGAGCGTCCCGCCCAGGATGTGCACCATCACCGCCAGCCCGTAGCCCTTGTGCCCGCCCAGCTCGCGGCTGCCGCCGAGCGGGGTGATGCCGCCCTCGGGCCGCTCGAACACGTGGCGGAAGGCCTCCGTCTCGTCGGTCACCGCGCGCCCGTCGCCGTCCACCACCCAGCCCGACGGCACCGGCTTGTGGTTGAGCTTGTAGACCTTCACCTTGCCGGCGGCCACGGTGGTGGTGGCCATGTCGAGCTGGAACGGAGCATTGCGCCGCGCGGGCGCCGCGAAGGCGAGCGGGTTCGTGCCCATGATGGGCTCCGCCGCGAAGGTCGGCACCAGGGTGACCCCGCGGGTCGCCGAGGTGACCATGCCGATCACCCCGCGGTCGGCCGCGATCTTCGCGTAGCAGCCCGCCGCGCCGAAGTGGTGCGAGTTGAACACCGCGACCACGCCCACCCCGGTGGCCCGGCACTTGTCCACCGCCAGGTTCATGGCGTGCGCGGAGACCGGGTGGCCGAGCGAGCGGTCCGCGTCGATGCGCGCCATCGAGGGGCGATCGCGCACGACCTTCCAGTGCGGCCGCATGTTGAGCCGGCCCGCGCGAAACTCCTTGTCGTAGGTCGGCAGCATCGAGATGCCGTGCGAGTCCACCCCGCGCAGGTCGGTCTCCACCATCATCTGCGCGGTGACCGCCGCGTGCTCCGACGACATCCCCCACGCCTCGAACACCGCCACCAGCTGCGCCTCGATCTTCCCAGCCGGCACTCGCATACGATCTCCTCGATTGGGGTCAGGTCTCACATTCCGACATCTTTCCGGCGAGCTACGTCGAGACGCGGCGGCGGACCTCGGGGAGCACCGCGCGGCCCAGCAGCTCGATGCCGGCGAGGACGTCCGCCTGGGGCATGCCGGGCCAGCTCACGCGCATCGTCAGGTGCGTGGCGCCGGCCGCGTGCTGGGCGAGCAGTGCCTCGGTGACCTGGGCGGGCGAGCCGATCGCGAACCGGTTGGCCGCGAGGCCGCGGAGCTGGTCCGCTGGCCGCGCCTTGGGGTCGAGGGTGAGGCCCTCGAGGCCCCACGAGAAGTAGGCCGCGTACTTCTCGAGCAGGTAGGGCGCGGCCCGGCGGATCGCGGTCTCCTCGTCGGGCGCGCACACCACCTCGAGCAAGCGGCAGATCTGCACGCCACCCGTCCGCCCCTCCGCGGTGCGTGCCGCGGTGAAGGCCCGCGCCTGCGCGGCGAACTCGTCGACGCGCGGCAGCGGCACCACGAGCCAGCCGTCGGCGAGGCGCGCGGCGCGCGCGATGCCCGCGGGTACCTGCGAGCCGACCAGGATCGGCGGGCGCGGCGACTGGATCGGGCGCGGCCGGATCGTGAGGTTCTCGAAGGTCCAGTGCCGACCGCGGTGGGTGACCTTGTCCTCGGTCCAGAGCCGCCGGATGATCTCCACGCCCTCCGCGAGCCGGCTGACCCGCTCCGCCATCGGCACGCCGAAGATGGCGAACTCCTCCGGCCGGTAGCCGAGGCCCACGCCGAGCAGGAAGCGCCCGCCGGTGAGCACGTCGAGGAACGCGCCCACCTCCGCGATCTCCACCGGGTTGTGGAGCGGAAGCAGGACGAGGTTGGTCCCGATCTCGAGCCCCGGCACCTCCGCGGCCAGGCGCTGCAGCATCGGCAGCAGCGGGAAGTAGTGGAAGCCCGGCGTGGCGTGATGCTCCCCACCCCAGATCGAATCGAACCCGAGCGAGCGGATCAGGCGCGTCTGCTCGAGCGTCTCCGCGAAGCGGCGCGCCGGATCGTCGCCCGCCGGGTGCTGCGCGTTGAGATAGATCCCGAGCTTCATGGTTGGCGGGGGGTCAGGTCTGACATTCCGACACTTGCAGGCGCGCCAGCCATCCGCGAGCCCAGCAAGAATGTCGGGATGAAAGACCCGACCCCGCTTTTACCCGGGCGCGGCACCCTGGGTGGCGGTGTAGACCGCGTAGAGCGACTGGCTCGCGGCCATGAACAGCCGGTTGCGCTTGGGCCCGCCGAAGCAGACGTTGCCGCAGACCTCGGGCAGCCGGATGCGCCCGATCAGCTGGCCCTGCGGCGTCCACACCGTGACCCCGCTGTAGCCCACCGCGCGCCCCGCGTTGCTCGACACCCACAGGTTGCCGTCCACGTCGGCGCGCACGCCGTCCGGCCCGCACTTGACGCCGTCGACCATGAAGGCGCTGAAGAGCTTGCCGTTGCTGAGCTTGTTGTCTCCGCCCACGTCGAAGACGTACATGTCGCCCTTGCCGCCCGCGTGGGTGTCGCCGGGCCCCTTGCCGGTGCTGATCACGTAGAGCTTCTTGTAGTCGGGCGAGAAGCAGAGCCCGTTGGGATCCGGCACCAGGTCTTCCCCCGCCACCTGGGTGAGCGTGCTGCTCTTGTCGACGCGGTACACCGCGGTGGGCAGCTCGCGCTTGTAGGAGCCGAGCTCGAGCGGCTGCCCGAGCTTCGGGTTGAGCCGGCCTCCGGTGTTCGCGGGCCCGCCCGCCGCGTCCACCGTGCCCTCGTAGAGCTGGGCCCCGTAGGGCGGATCGGTGAACCAGTAGCTGCCGTCCGGGTGCGGCACCACGTCGTTGGGCGAGTTGAGCCGCTTGCCGTTGAACATCCCCGCGATGAGGCTGACCGAGCCGTCCAGCTCGTACCGCACCACGCGCCGGGTGACGTGCTCGCACGAGAGCTGCCGTCCTTGGAAGTCGAAGGTGTTGCCGTTGCTGTTGTTCGACGGCATGCGGAACACGCTGACGTGCCCGTTGTCCTCGATCCACCGGAGCTGGCGATTGTTCGGGATGTCGCTCCACACGAGGTAACGGCCCTGCGCGCTCCACGCCGGGCCCTCCGACCAGAGCGCGCCCGTCCACAGCCGCTGGATCGGCGCGTTGGGCTGCCGCAGCCCGTTGAAGGCCGGCTCCACCGTGAGCACGTCGGGATCGGTGAAGTAGGTGGTGGGCGCCCCGCGCGAGCTGAAGTCGCGTGGCGGCTGGGTGATGGTGCTGGGCGGCCCGATCGGCGGGGTCTGCGCGCCGGCCAGGCGCGGCGCCAGGACCGCGGCCCCCACCGCCGCCCCCACGCTGCGGAGCAGCGTGCGACGCGACACCGCGCCCTGTTCCGGATCATACGCTTCTTGCGCCATTGCCACCTCCCTGACCACGTCGTTCGAGAGGAATGAGAGAAGCGATTCGCGCGGCAACCGTAGCAGACGGCCCGGAGGCCGTCAATGCGCCTCGGGCTTGAGCACGCGGCGCAGGAAGGCCGCGACGTCCTCGGGGGCGCGGCGCCGCGCCTCGGCGTCCCCGCCGATGGTGGCCCCGCGGGCCAGGCAGTCGCGTCCGTACCGGCGCGCGGTCGCAGTGATGTCCTCCCCGGTCCCGAGGCGCGTGACCGTGAAGTGGTCGAGGTCCACCGACATGTCGCAGCCGCGGCCGGTGACGAGCGCGCGCTCGAATCGCGGCGCCCGGGACGCGTCGAAGTCGTGGTAGGCGTCGGGGTACGTCACCACCGCGGTCTCCAAGCCCGCGGCCCGGAACCACTCCGCGTAGCCGCGGCACGCCTCGGCGGGCGTGTAGTCGTCGCGCCCGCCCAGCAGGAGCAGCATCGGGGCGCCGGTCACGCGCGCCGCGGTGTACCAGTCGCTGCAGTACGGGTAGAGGGCCACGTGCGCGGCGAAGCAACGGTCGTCGTCGATGACCGCGCGCCGGAACGGCTCGAGCGCGGTGTAGAGCGCGACCTGCCCGCCCTTGGAGAAGCCGATGACCCCGATGCGATCGGGGTCGATCCGCGGATGCGTGGCGAGCAGGCGCAGCGCGGCCAGCGCGTCGGCCACGTTCGCCGCGGTCGGGAGCCGCGACTGGTCGGTGGCGGTCTCGCGGCCGTTGCGCGGCGTGAAGCTGTCGACCACGAAGGTGGCGAGCCCGAGCGCTCCGAGGCGGTCGGCCCACGCCGCCTCCCGGGTGTCCACCCCGCCGCTGCCGTGCGCGATCACCATCGCGGGCACGCGGCCCGTCGCGTCCGTCGGCAGCCGGAGCGCGCCGACGACCACCGCCGGGAGCGACGCCTCGCGCCGGGCGAGGGCGAAGTAGCCCGCCGGCGTCCGGCTCTCGAAGGGGATCTGGCCCACGCGCCCGTCGGCCAGGGTGCCGACCGGAAGGTTCCCCTGCCCCGCCGCGAGCGCGGGCCGCACGCCCACCAGGCAGAGCGCCACGGCGAGCCACGCGAGGACGATTCGTGAGACCATGCGTACGATTCCTATCACAATGTTCCGGTCGGGATCGCCGATCCCGGGAGGTGGACCATGAGCAAGCGGAAGGCCAAGCCCAGACGAGCGGCCGCGAAGCGGGCCACGCGCAAGCGCGCCCCGACCAGGCGAGCCGCCACCAAGCGGCCGCAGGCGAAGCGGGCCCGGACGAAGCGCGCGGCGCCGCCGCCCCGGAAGGCGCGCAGCCGTCCGAAGAAGCGCACCGCGGCCACTCGACGCAGCCGGGAAGGCGCCGAGGACCGCGGCCGCACGGTGGGCCTCCTGCGCAGCCTGATCGACCACCACGAGACCGGGCCCCGGGCGACCGCCGGAGACCTGGACGCGGACTGGCAGCGGGCGGAGAGCTCCGGCGAGGAAGCGGTGGGGGGCAGCGTGTCGACACCGGACCAGGACGTGGTCGACGAGATCGGCCACGCGCTGGGGGTGGAGCAGCCGTCCGAGGCCCCGCTGCGGCCGACCGAGGAGATCCTCGCGGACCGCGATCGACGCTACTGGGAGCTCGAGCGGCGGGCCAGCCGGAAGGCGAGCAAGCGCCAGGAGCCCTGACCACGCCGGGGACCGTGATCCGGCAGCGCTGGCGCGACCTGCTGTTCCTCCACTGGCCGCTGCCCGCGCAGCTGGTGCGGCCGCTGCTGCCGGCCGGCCTCGAGCTGGACTGCCACCACGGGTCCGCCTGGATCACCCTGATCCCGTTCCTGATCGCCGAGTCTCGCCCCGCGGCCCTGCCCGCCCTCTCGATGTCCTTCCTCGAGACCAACCTGCGCACCTACGTGCGAGGACCGGACGGCGAGCCCGGGATCCACTTCTTCTCCCTCGAGGCGGCCTCCCGCTCCGCGGTGGTGGCGGCGCGCCTCTGCTACGGCCTGCCGTATTTCCACGCCGTGATGTCGCGCCGGGTGGACGGCCCCCGGATCACCTACGCCTCCCGGCGGCGCGGGGCCACGCGCGCCACGATCGAGGTCGAGTGGACCGTGGGCGCGCCGCGCGAGCCGGCCGCGCCCGGTGGGCGCGACCACTTCCTGATCGAGCGCTACTGCCTGTACGTGCGCCGTCGGGGCCGGCTGCGGCGCGGCCGCGTGCGCCACTCGCCCTACCCGCTCCGGGACGCCAACGTCGACCGGCTGCAGGAGTCGCTGCTGGCCGCCGTGGGCCTGCCCGCCCCCGCGGGCGCGCCGCTCTGCCATCACTCGCCGGGCGTCGACGTGGAGATCGGCGCGCTCGAGGCCGCGGAGCCGCGCGGGGGCGGCGCGTAGGCTATACTGCAGGGCAGCGACTCACGCTCTTTGATTGCGTCAGAGAAGGCTGGATGATCGCCGGTGCGGGCAACCGCACGGGAGGAAAGTCCGGGCTCCGCAGGGCAGGGTGCTGGCTAACGGCCAGGGGGGGCGACCCCACGGATCAGTGCCACAGAGAACAGACCGCCGCCTTCACGGGCGGTAAGGGTGAAACGGTGAGGTAAGAGCTCACCAGCGGCCCGGGTGACCGGGCTGGCTCGGTAAACCCCACCCGGAGCAAGGCCAAATAGGAGAGCGATCCTGCTCGCAAGAGCAGGTGAAGCGCGGCCCGCGTGGGGCTCTCGGGTATGGCCGCTTGAGGCGCCGGGCAACCGGCGTCCTAGAGAAATGATCATCTCGCCGACGGGGGCAACCTCGGCGGTCAGACAGAACCCGGCTCACAGGCCTTCTCTGGCGCTTTTAAGGACCCTCCCGCCCTCGTGAACCGCGGCTAGCGCCCGAACCGCCTCACCGCCGCGACCGCGAGCCACCCGAAGATCCCGAACACCACGAGCTGCACGAGCTGGAACGGCGGCTCCGACTGGGTGGGGGCCATCGCGGCCAGGGTCGGCACCTTCTGGAAGGCCTGCACGGTGAGCACGAACACGTTCAGGTACAGCGCGATCACGCAGCCGATGGGGTAGATCCAGCGCCAGGAGCCTCCACGGTGAGCCCGGGACCCCGCCACGATCACGATCGCGAGCACGACCAGCGAGACGATCCCGACCTTGTGCGACGGCAGCAGGTGGTCGAACGGAAAACCGAAGCCGGTCAGGCTCGTGAGCGCGGTGCTCAGCAGAAAGAGGGTCGTCCAGCCGTCGCGCAGCCGCCTCGCCACCATCCCGAACACGACCGCCAGGCCCGAGACGATGCCGATCAGGCTGATCACGACGTGCACCCGGGTGAACGTCTCCAGCGTCATCCCTAGCATCATGGTCGCCCCGGTCTCCTTTCGCGGTCGGCGAGTCCGATCGCCCAGCCCATCGTAGCCGAACCCCACGGCCTCGACCACCGGCCGCCGCGCGGTGCTATCATCTCGCAGGCATTCATCGGCCCGTGAGACTCTCCCTGCTCGGCCTCGCCGTGATCCTAATCGTGGTAGCCCCCGCGTCGGCCCCGGCCCAGACTCCGGTGGAGACGGCGCGCGGTCTGCTTAAGCAGTACCAGGACGACCCCGGTCGCATCGACCGGGCCCGCGATCTGCTCGAGGCCGCCGTCGCCCGGGGGGCCGGGAGCGACGTGCCCACCCTCCTGACCCTGGCGCGCGCGTGGTTCCTCTACGGCGAGGAGCGCGCGAAGACCGACGAGGCCCGGGTCGCGGCCTACGGCCGGGCGCGTGACCTGGCCAAGCGCGCCACCGAGCTGGCGCCGAAGGACGCGGACGCCCACCTCTGGTACGCGATCACGCTCGGCACGTGGTCGCAGGCCAAGGGGCTGCTCCACTCCGCTCTCGCCCTGCGCGATCTGCGCAAGGAGGTGGACGTGGTGCTGCAGCTCGACCCCAAGAACATCGAGGCCCACATCATGGCGGGCAGCATCGCGCGCGAGCTGCCGCTCCTGCTGGGCGGCGACCGCAAGGAGTCCGAGGAGCACTTCAAGACCGCGCAGCGTCTCGACCCCCGGCTCACCGGCGTGCGCCTCGAGCTGGCCCAGCTCTACGTCAACATGGGGCGCTACGCGGAGGCCCGGCGGGAGCTGCAGGCGGTGCTCAGCGAGAAGGCGCCCACCGACCGCCCGCGCTGGACCCTCAAGGAAGCGCCCCGGGCCCGCCAGATGCTCGAGGCGATCCGCGACAAGAACTGAGAAAGGACGCGCATGCGCTTCTCCATCTGCGTGATGGCCGACGTGGACGAGATCGGCTTCTTCAGCCACGCCGAGACCCTTGGCTACGACTCGGTGTGGGTCACCGACAGCCAGATGCTGTTCTCGGACTGCTACGTGGTGCTGGCCCTGGCCGCCCAGCAGACCCGCCGGATCCGCCTCGGCCCCGGGGTGGCCATCTGCGGCACCCGGATCCCCCCGGTGCACGTGGCGGCCATGGCCACGCTCAACCGGCTCGCCCCGGGCCGGGTGCACCTGGGCGTGGGCACCGGCAACACCGCGACCCGCTCGATGGGCCAGCCGCCCATGCGCCTGGCGGAGTACGCCGAGTACCTCCGGGTGCTGCGGGGCCTCCTCCGCGGCGAGGCGGTGGACTACGCGCCGCGCGGGGCGGCGCGCCCGATCAAGATGCTGATCCGCGAGAAGAAGTACATGAGCCTCGAGCCGCGCATCCCCCTCTACGTCTCCGCGTTCGGCCCGCGCGCCATGGAGCTGGCCGGCGAGCACGGGGACGGGGTCGTGTTCGCGATCCCGCCCCGCGGCATCGCGCCGGCGGAGGCCCTCGCGCGCTGCCGCGCCGGCGCCGCGCGGGCGGGACGGACGCTCGGAGCCGACTTCCACACCGCGGCGCTGACCAACGTGGTCCTGCTCGACCCGGGCGAGCCGGCCGACTCCGAGCGGGTCATCCGCACCGTGGGGCCGAACGTGATAGCCAGCGTCTACTACTTCTACGATGCGGTGCACGAGCGCGGCATCGACCCGCCGCCGTTCCTGCAGCGGA
>DATJIR010000160.1:0-9182 GCA_035493135.1 Verrucomicrobiia bacterium | reverse complement strand
CAGGCGGTTGATCAAGCGGCGCGTACGGTCGCTGGCGAGGCCGAGGAACACGAGCCCGGCGGCGTAGAAGGGGATGCCGGTGATCACCGGGATGAGCCAGCCGACCACCCCCGCCGCGAAGAACACGAGCGCGGCGGCCAGGAAGACGAGGCGCAGCCAGAACGGGTGACGCCCGTCCTGTTCCCGGAGAAGGTCCGGCAGCGGGGGTGAGGATTCCATCGGGATACTGGCAGCGTAACACGCGCGGCCAGCGGCCCGCGGGCCGGGGGCCACGTACCGCTTTCGCGAGGCCCGCGTCCTGTGGCAGACTCTCCGCTGGTCCCGCGGGCTAGCCGCGCATTCCCAGGAGGAGCCCAATGCCAGAATCGGTCCCGTCCTCGCTCATCATCGACGCGTTCAAGGAGGTCTTCCAGGCCGAGCGCCGCGGCGGCAAGCACCAGGACCCACTCGGCTGGATCATCAGCGTGCCCGACACGCACCAGAAGAGCGTGCTGGCCGCGCTCGACAAGGAGCGGAGCCTGCGGGTGCTGACGTGCTCGACCGAGGACGACGCCAACGCGGTGGCCGCCGGGCTCTACATGACCGGCGAGCCGGTGATCGTGATGATCCAGCACGCTGGCCTCTACGCGAGCGTGAACACGATCCGCGGCATCTCGATGGACGGCAAGGTCCCGATCTTCTACATGATCGGGCTGCTGAGCCGCGAGAAGGACAAGGATCCGAAGGACTCGCGCCACTCGATGGTCCGCTTCGCCGAGCCGCTCCTGGACGTGTTCGGCATCCCGCACGCGCGGATGGAAGGGCCGGACGACGTGAAGCTGATCCCCGAGTACTACCGCAAGAGCCGCGAGCGGAAAGGGCCTGCCGCGGTGCTCGTCGGCCTGGAGACCGCGTAATGATGAAGCCGGAGGAGGTCCTCAAGGTGATCGCGGCCGCCCGCGGCACCGCGATCTGCGTGCCGACCATGACCACCGCGCCGGCCTGGCGGAAGCTCGCCCCCGACGACCTCTCGGTGGGCTGCGTGGGCTTCATGGGCGGCGCCTCCGCGATGGGGCTCGGCCTGGCCCTGGGCGCACCGGATCGCCGCGTGATCGTCTTCGACGGCGACGGCTCGCTGCTCATGCAGCTCGGCTCGCTCGCCACCATCGCGGGCGCGGCGCCGCGCAACTTCACGCACCTGCTCTTCAAGAATGGGGTCTACCACACCTCCGGCTCGCAGGAGACGCCGGGCGGGCAGGGGGTGGACTTCGCGGCGATGGCGAAGGCGGCGGGCTATCGCGCGACGTACACGATCAGCAGCCTGGACGACTTCAAGAAGCGGCTGCCCGGCTTCCTCACCGAGGACGGGCCGATCCTGGTGCAGCTCATGACCGGGCTCGCGGACAGCACCCCGATGAACTCGCCGCCGGGCACGCCGTTCCACCAGCAGGTGGCCGACGTGCGCGCCAAGGTGACCGGCGCGGGCGCCTAGGACCCCTCACCCTGCCCTCTCCCCGGAGGGGAGAGGGAGGGGGCTAGCCGTAAATGATGCCGAGCGTCTCGGCGACCATGGCCGGGCGGCTGTTCCCCTCCACCTCCATGGTCATCTCGCTGGTCACGCGCACCCCGTTGTCCTCCACCGGCTCCACCTTGACCAGCTTCTGCCGCAGGCGCACCCGACCGCCCGCGGGCACCGGCGCGGTGAAGCGCACCCGGTTCGACCCGTAGTTGAGCCCGCGGCGCCGCTTCTCGACCTTCATCAGGGTCGGGGCGAGCCGGGGCAGGAGCGATAGCGTGAGGTAGCCGTGGGCGATGGTCTTGCCCCCCGGCATCTCCTTCTTGGCCCGCTCCACGTCCACGTGGATCCACTGGTGGTCACCGGTGGCGTCCGCGAACTTATCGATCATCTCCTGGGTCACGGTGAGCCACTCCGACGGGCCCAGCTCCTCGCCCACGTGCTGGAGCAAGTCCTGGGGCTTCTCCACCTTGAGCATGGTGTCCCTCCCTCGCGGTATGATCTGCGGGCGTCATTATCGCCCAGTCCCGGAGGAACGCACCCGATGAGTTACGACGCGCCCTTCGTTGGCCTCAAGGTGGTGGACCTGAGCCAGGGCATCGCCGGCCCCTACTCGGGCATGCTGCTCGCCCAGTACGGCGCGGACGTGATCAAGGTGGAGCCGCCGGAGGGCGACTGGGCGCGCGCGCTCGGGCGCCGCTACGGCGACATGACCGCCTTCGCCATCGCGGCCAATCTGGGCAAGCGCTCGATCGTGCTCGACCTCAAGACCGACGAGGACCGGCAGATCCTGAAACGGCTCGTCGCCACCGCCGACGTGTTCCTCGAGTCGTTCCGGCCGGGCGTGGCGGCCCGTCTGGGCGTCGGCTATCCGGAGGTCGAGGCGATCAACCCGCGCGTCATCTATCTGTCGGTCTCGGGCTTCGGCCAGACCGGCCCCGACGCGGAGCGGCCCGCGGTGGACACCGTGTTCCAGGCCTTCACCGGCCTCATGTCGGTGAATCGCGGGCTCGACGGCATCCCGCACCGGGTGCCGGTGATCGTGATGGACATGGCCACCGCGCTCAGCAACTTCCAGGCGATCGCGGTGGCGCTCTACGCGCGGCGCGACGAGGCGCGCGGCCGCTACATCGAGTCGAGCCTGCTGCGCGGCGGCTCGACGATCCAGGCGGTGTCGATGATCCAGCACCACCTGGAGGGCGGCAAGCCGCAGCCGGGCCTCACCCCGTCGGGCACCTTCAGGGCGAGCGACGGCTGGATCAACCTGACGATCCTGCGCGACGCGGAGTTCCCGATCCTCTGCGACGCGCTCGAGATCTCCGCGGCCAAGGGCGATCCGCGCTTCGCCACCAACGACGCGCGCTTCGCGAACGTGACCGCGCTCAACGCGCTGCTCGATCCCGCGTTCGCCGGGCGCACCACCGCGGATCTCTCGGCGCGGCTGCGCGCGGCGCGTCTCATGCACCAGCGGGTGAACACCTACCTCGAGTTCCTGGATCATCCACAAGTGGTTGCGACGGGGGCCGTGGCCTGGATCGACCAGCCGGGGATCGGACGCGTGCCGGTGCCTCAGGTGCCGGGCCTGCCGCCGCTCCGCAGCGGGACGCCGCGGGCGGTGGCGCCGTCGCTCGACCAGCATCGCAAGGAGATCCTGGCCGACCTGGGGTGAGGTGTGTCCCTCTCGTACCCAGACCCGGATACTTCGCGTTGGACAGACAGACGGGACGGTCCATGGTTGGTCACCACGCTGCCCTCGGCGGCGGCAATGCCCGTGATTGGGTAGAGGCGTGTCTGTGAGGTGTACAGTCCTCAAGCTCGTCACCGCCTTAGCTCTTGGTTTTTTCACCACGCCGGCCGCCGTCGAAGCGCAGCCGGCGGGGAAGGTCCCACGGGTAGTCGGCTATCTGACTGAGGGCTCAGCTGAAGACGCTCGGAGCGGACTCGACGCCTTTCGGACAGCGCTGCGAGAACTGGGATATGTGGAGGGTGAAACTATCGTCATCGAGCCGCGATACGCGGACGGGCAGGCCAAAAGGCTCCCAGGACTCGGGGCGGAGCTCGTCAGACACAAGGTCGATCTTCTACTCGTTACCGGTGGAGCAGTCCTCGATGCCAGGAAGCTTGCCAACACGATACCCATCGTCGTCGTGGCGCATCCCGACCCAGTTGGCGCCGGTCTGGTGGCCAGCCTGGCCCGTCCTGGCGGAAACGTCACGGGGCTGTCGGACGCTCACGGCGAACTGGTCGCCAAACGGCTCGAGCTCCTCAAGGAGATCGCCCCTTCTGTATCTCGCGTCGCCTTCCTCTTCAATCCGGCTGGCCCCGGTGCATCGGGCCACCTGGAAGCCGTCCGGGCCGCAGCGCGAGCATTGGGCGTGACGCTCCTCGTCGTGGAAGTCAACGGACCCGGAACTCACGATGTCGAGCGTGCATTTCGTCGAATGGGAATGGATCGCCCGGGCGACCTCCTCGTCCACGGGAATCAGATGCTTTTTCATCACCGAGCACGCATTGCCGGGCTCGCGGCCAAGGGTCGACTGCCGACCGTCTGCTCACAGAAGCAGTGGGTCGATGCTGGCTGTCTGACCTCCTTCGGAGCGAACCACGCCGACCTCTATCGACGTGCGGCGACGTACGTCGACAAGATCCTCAAGGGCGCCAAGCCCGCCGATCTCCCCGTCGAACAGCCGACGAAGTTCGAGCTGGTCATAAACCTTAAGACGGCCAAAGCGCTCGGCCTGACGATCCCGCCGTCGGTGCTGGCGCGGGCGGATCAGCTGATTGAATAGGCGTCTCGACGAGCTGTCCAGCTCAGCGTTGTCGGCCGGCGCGGTGCTCTACGCCGGAGCCGTACGGCCTGCCGATCTTTGCCTGGATAACGAAGAGGGCGTCGATTTCACCGCCCGCGGGTGCAGGACGTCGATCGCCATCCCACGTCGAGGGGCTCTCCGGGCCGCACGAGGCCCGCCGTCCGTCCGTTCAGGTGAAGGCCCCGCGCATCGTGACACGTCCCCAGCCCCGCGACGGGATCAGCAGGCACCGTGGCCGACGGCGGCACCTCGGGCAGCGGCCGACCATCAGGTCGCCGGAAGTGGGGTGCCCCGTCCGGTCCCGGCGCGACCTGGTAGCCCTCTTCGTGGACTGCTCGATGACGCCGCCGACAGAGCAGGAGGAGATTCGCCAATGTGGTAGGGCCGCCCTGCACCCAGTGGTGCACGTGCGCGGCTAGGTCTCGGGGCGGCCGCCCCGCACGAAGACCGCGCTGGCCCGCACGATCCGCTCGTCGCCCACCGAGAGGTAGGCGTTGGCGAAGGCGAGGCGGCCGCCCAGCTTCTGGATGTCCGTCCGCGCCTCCAGCCAGTCTCCGAGCTTCGCGCTCCCCGCGAAGTCGTCCGAGAGGTTGGCGGTGGTCAGCGAGGCGGGCGGGTCCTCCGAGTAGGCCAGGCTGTAGCCGAGCGCGATGTCGGCCAGGGTCATGAGCAGCCCGCCGTGGGCGGTACCGCGGGCATTGCAATGCTTCTCCGCGATGCGCACGCCCACGACCAGGGCGCGCCCGTCGCGCCGATGATAGAAAGGCCCGAGCGCATCGAGAAACGGGCTGGTGCGGAAGAGCGGTGCGAAGCCGTCGGGCGGGTCGGGCATGGCGTGGGTGTCGTCCGCGCGCGCCGTCAGCGGAAGAGGTCGATCAGCTCCTGCAGCGCGACCATCTGGTTGCCCTTGGTGGAGGAGGGCACCATGATCAGCGTCTTCACCCCCGCCGCGTACCAGGCCTCGACGCCCTCGCGAACCTCCGACGCGCTGCCGTAGAGCGTGACCTGGGACAGCCAGCGCTCCGACATCAGCCCGGGGATCTTGTCGTCCTGGCCCGCCGTGATGGCCTTCCGGATCGCCTGCATCTCCTCCTCGAAGCCGGCCTCGATCCAGTAGTTCTGGTAGTTCGGCAGCTTCACGTAGCCGGTCAGCGTCCGCCGGTTCACCGCCGCGGCGGCGGCGCGGTCGGCGTCGATGCAGGTCGGGACCATGTTGCCGATGAAGAAGTCGGATCCGGTGCGCGCGGCCTGCGGCAGGGCCTTGAGCGATTCCGGCATGTGCGAGCGGGCCGCGTTGGCCCACACCGCGCCCTGCGCGATCTCGGCCGACAGGGCGGTCATCTTCTTTCGCAGCGTCGCCAGCGTGATCGGCGGCAGCTCGCCCGCCAGCTTGGCGCCGGCCTTGACGTCCTGCACGAAGCGGCGCATGTCCTCGAGCGGCTTGCCTGGGTTGATGCCCAGGCGGTCGTGGGTGGGCCCGTGGCTGATCCCGACCCCGAAGCGAAAGCGCCCGCCCGACAGCTCGTGGATCAACGCCGCGGTCTGGGCGAAGTCGAGGGCATGCCGCGTGTAGATGTTGGCGATGCTGGTGCCGAAGGGGATCGCGCGGGTGGCGAGCGCGATCGCCTCGCAGAGGCCGAGCCCGTCGCCCAGGCTCGGGCAGTAGATGCCGCTGAAGCCCTCCTCCTCGAGGCGCTTCGCCATGTCGACGGTGGCCTTGCGGCGGCCGGGCACCGCGGCGAGGCTGACCGCGGGCTTGCGGGTCACGCCCACGGCACCGCGCCCCCCCAGCGATTGAGCGAGGTGGTCTCCGCGGTCGGCCGGCGTTTGCTGGGCCCGTACTTCACCGCGGGGTAGCCGAGCGGGATGCAGAAGTGGAACGTCATCTCCTTGGGGATGTCGAACATCGCGTGGAAGCGGTCCATCACCTTGGCGTGGAGCGTGGTGGGCAGCGAGCCGATGCCGAGGGCGTGCGCGGCCAGCATCAGGTTCTGGCAGGCGGGGATCACCGAGTTGGCCCCGCCGCCGGGCGCGGTGAACGCGAAGACGACGCAGGGCACGTCCTTCATGTCCTCCGACAGCCCCATCGCGGAGCGGTGGTTCTTGTCGGTGAGCGGGATGTCCTCCGGCTTCGTCCACTTGTGGTCGTCCCAGCGCTTGGCCCACCACGCCTCCTTGTAGAGCGCACCGAACTCGCGGATCTTCGCGCGGTCGTTCACGATCAGGAAGCGCCCCACCTGGTTGTTGCCGCCGTTCGGGGCCTTCACCGCCGCCTCGATCAGGAGGTGGAGGTCCTCCATCGGGATGGGATCAGTGCGAAGCTTCCGAGTAGACCGCTGGGTGAACATGGCCTCCCCGATCGGCATCTTCAGACGGTCGGTCTGCATGGGTTCTCCTCCTGGGCCTCGGTTCAGCCGAGGACTCGCCCGAGCCAGCGGGCGACGTCGGCGATCTCCTCGGCGGAGACGGAATGGGGGATCGCGTACCGGTGCCACTCGATCGAGTAGCCGAGCGCGGCGACCTGCGCGCGCCCGTGCTCGGCCATGGCCAGCGGGAGCATCGGGTCGTGGACGCCGTGCGCCCAGAAGATCGGCACGTCCCGATTCGCGGCCGCGGCCTCGGTGGGCAGCGTGTCGCCCAGTGGCAGATAGCACGAGAGCGCCATGACGCCGGCGAGGCGCTCCGCGTGGCGGAGGCCCACGTGCAGGGCCATCGCGCCGCCCTGCGAGAAGCCGGCCAGCACGAGGCGACCGGGCGCGATCCCGCGCTGCCGCTCGCGCTCCATCAGCGCCTCGATCTGGCGGGCCGACTGGCGCACGCCCGCCTCGTCCTCGCGCCGGACCCCCGCGAGGGCACGGATGTCGTACCACGCCCGCATGACGTGACCCTGGTTGATGGTGACGGGCCGCAGGGGCGCGTGGGGGAACACGAAGCGGACCGGAAGAGAGGCGGGCAGCCGCAGCTCGGGCACGATGGGCTCGAAGTCGTGCCCGTCCGCGCCCAGGCCGTGCATCCAGATCACGGCCGCGGTGGGGCCCGGCGCGGACTCGATCTCGATGGCGTCCAGGAGGTCGGGCATGACGGGCGTCGGACGGCAGTATACGTCGGATCGGGCGTCCGGGCGATTGACACGCGATCGGCCCAGCCCCTATCGTCGGCCTCGTGAGCGGCGCGGGCGAGCGACCGGCGGGCCGCGCGGAGGCGCGACTCGACTGGCTCGACGGGACGAAGGGGATCGCGATCCTCTGGATCGTGTGCTTCCACTGCTTCATCGCCTACGCGGCCGGACGACTGCCGTGGCCGCTCGACCCCGGTTACTTCGCCGCGTACGAGAGGATCTGGGCGCCCGCGTCTCCCGCCGGGCGGGTGCTCTGCGTCGCGGCCGCGGTGCTGGCCGCGGCGGTTGACTTCGGGTACCACGGGGTCGCCGTCTTCCTCGTGCTCTCGGGCTTCGGGCTCTCCTACTCGCTCGCCCGGAGCGGTCGCCCGGCGGTGGCCTGGCCCGGGTGGTACCGGAGCCGGCTGGTCCGGCTCCTACCGATGTACTGGGTCGCCCATCTCGTCTACCTGGTGTCCCCGTTCCAGGCCCGCTTCGACGCGGTCGACTACCGCTTCGCGCTCAGCATCCTCGGCGATCGCGTGGTGCCGATCTACACGATGTTCTACTACTTCAACCCCGCGCTGTGGTACTTCGGCCTGCTGCTGCAGCTGTACCTCGTGTACCCGGCGCTCTTCGTGGCGTTCGAGCGCCTGGGCGTGGCGCGCTTCCTCGTCGTCGCGGCGGTCGTCACGTTCGGCGCCCGGTGGGCCCTGCTCTTCGCGGTGCCGGTGGACGGCAGGTGGGTGCAGGGCGGCTTCTTCGCGTGCCGGCTCTGGGAGTTCGCGGTGGGCATGGCCGCGGGCGCGCTCTGGCGGAGGTCGCCGGCGGCGATCGACGCCGCGGTCCTGTCGTGGCGGGGCTTCCTGGCCGGGGCCGGGCTCTACGCCCTCGGCGTCTACTCCTACGCCGCCCTCTGGTCCTATCTGTTCACCGATGCGCTCATCGGCACCGGGCTCACCGTCATCCTCGTCAACGTCGCGCGAGCGATGGGCCGCCTGCGGTGGCTGAGTACCGGGGTGATGGCGGTCGGGGCGTCCTCGTACGGTCTCTACCTCGTCCATCAGCCCTACGTGCACTACGTCGGGGCGCGGATGCGGTTCCTCGATGTGCCGGTGTTCGTGGTCGCAGCGGGCGGGATCATCGTCGTGCTCGTGCTCGGAGCGATGGCGCTCGAGCGGGGTGTGAACGCCCTCACGAGCCGGGCGCTCGGCTAGCCGGCCCTGCCCGCGAGGGCCTGCGAGCGGATCGAGGCCGGCCCGGGCCGGGTGTACCGCCGTCTCGTCGCGTGGGGTAGAGTACGAGCGTGACGTGTCGTCGCTCCTCCTCCCCGTGGGCCGCGCTCCTGCCGCTGCTCCTGCTGGCGACCGCCGCGGCCGCGCCGGCTCCGCGCATCGGCGCGGCGGATCTCCAGGCCCACGTGGCGATCCTGGCCGCCCCCGCGATGGAGGGCCGAGGCTCGGGCACGCCGGGGGGCGATCGCGCGGCCCGCTACATCGCCGACGTCCTGCAGCGCGCGGGCCTTCGCCCCGGGGGCGACGCGGGCTCCTTCTTCCAGGAGTTTCCGGTGGCGGTGATCCCGGGGCTCGGGCCCGGCAATCGCCTCGAGGCGCTCGGCCCCGCGCCCCGCATCCTCGAGGTCGGGCGCGACTGGGCGCCGCACGGCGGATCGGCCGCCGGCGAGGTCGAGGGCGAGTTGGTCTTCGTGGGCCACGACGACTATGCGGCCGTCGACGCGCGCGGCCGCGTCGCGCTCGCGCTGGCGGGCGCGTCGGTGCCC
>DATJIR010000159.1:0-9356 GCA_035493135.1 Verrucomicrobiia bacterium | reverse complement strand
CCCGGTGGTGGTGGCGCTGGCAGCGTCCACCTGGCTCCGCGAGCGGCTCTCGGCGATCAACCTGGTCGGGATCGGTCTCACGCTGGCCGCGGTGCTGCTCACGATCGCGCGCGGGTCGCCCGAGATCCTGCTCACCCTGTCGGTCAACCGCGGCGACGTCATCATCCTCGCCTCGCAGACCCTGTGGGTGATCTACACGCTCTACAGCCGGGCCAACCGGTCCACGTTCTCTCCGCTCCAGATGCTGGCGGGCGCGCACGTGGTCGCGGCCGGCCTGCTGCTCCCGCTGGCCCTGTTCGAGCGGCCCTGGCAGAGCTTCGCGCACGCCTCGTGGGTGGGCTTCTCGGTCATCGGCTACAGCGCGCTGCTGGGCACGCCGGGCCACATCGGCTTCTACCAGGCGGTGCGGACCGTGGGGCCGGGACGGGCCGCGGTGTTCATGAACCTGATCCCGTTCCTGGTGCTGGTGCTCTCGTGGCTGATGCTGGGCGAGACGGTCCGCTGGTACCACCTGGTGGGGGCCGGGGGGGTCATCGCCGGCGTCTATCTCACCACGCGCCGCTCCCACCCTCTCCCCTCGGGCGAGAGGGCAGGGTGAGGGGTGGTTATCGCTTGGCCGCCGCCTTGGCCGGCTTGCCCGCGGCCGGCTTGGCCGGCTTGTCGTCCTTGATGAGGTGCTTCACCTCGTCCATGAACTGCGAGATGTCCTTGAACTGGCGGTACACCGAGGCGAACCGCACGTAGGCGACCTGGTCGAGCTTCTGCAGGTGCTCCATCACGATCTCGCCCAGCTCGAGGCTCGTGATCTCCTTCTCGGCCCGGTCGTGCAGCTTGGCCTCGATGTCGGCCACCACGTCGTCCACCGCCTGCACGCCGACCGAGCGCTTCTCGCAGGCCTTGAGGATGGAGCCGCGGAGCTTCTGCCGGTCGAACGGCTCGCGGCGCCCGTCGCGCTTGACCACATGGGGCAGCACGTCCTCGATGTACTCGTAGGTGGTGTAGCGCCGGTGGCACTTGAGGCACGCCCGCCGCCGCCGGATGAACTCCCCGTCCCGGCCCACCCGCGAGTCCACCACGCGGTCCTCGGTGTGGCCGCAGAACGGGCACTTCACTTGAGGCGTCCCGCGTAGAGGGGGAACTGCGAGGTCAGCTCCTGCACCTGGCCCCGCACCGCCGCCTCCACCTGGCCGTCGCCCGCGCGGCTCAGCACCCGGTCGATGAAGTCCGCGATCCGCGCCATCTCCGGCTCCTTCATGCCGCGCGTGGTCACCGCCGGCGTCCCGATCCGGATGCCGCTCGTGACCATGGGGCCCTTGGTGTCGAAGGGGATGCCGTTCTTGTTGACGGTGATCCAGGCCCGGTCGAGCGCCTCCTGCGCGTCCTTGCCGGTGACGTTGCGGGCGGTGAGATCCACCAGGATCAGGTGGGTGTCGGTGCCTCCCGAGACGAGGCGGAAGCCGCGGGCCATGAGCGCCTCCGCGAGCGCCCGGGCGTTCTTGACGATCTGACCCTGGTAGGCCCGCCACTCGGGCGCCTGGGCCTCCCGGAAGGCCACCGCCTTCGCCGCGATCACGTGCATGAGGGGCCCGCCCTGGATGCCGGGCAGCACGGTGCGGTCGAGATCCTTGGCGTACTGGCTCCGGCACATCACCATGCCGCCGCGCGGGCCGCGCAGCGTCTTGTGGGTGGTGGTGGTGACGAAGTCGGCGAACGGGAGCGGCGAGGGATGGAGGCCCGCCGCCACCAGGCCTGCCGGATGCGCGATGTCGGCCATGAAGGCCGCCCCCACCTCGTCCGCGATCTCGCGGAACGGCTTGAAGTCGATCGCGCGGGGGAAGGCGGAGCCCCCCGCGATCACGAGCTTCGGCCGGTGCTGCCGGGCCAGGTCGCGCACCTGGTCCAGGTCGATGCGCTCGGTGTCCTTGCGGACCCCGTAGGGCACGATCTGGTAGAAGCGGCCCGAGAAATTGATCGGGCTGCCCGCGGTGAGGTGGCCCCCGTGCGCGAGGTTCGGACCCAGCACGGTGTCGCCCGGCTTGAGCAGGGTGAAGTAGACCGCCATGTTGGCCTGCGAGCCGGAGTGCGGCTGCACGTTGACGTGCTCGGCCCCGAACAGCTCGCGCGCCCGGCCGATCGCCAGCTCCTCGGCGATGTCGACGATCTCGCAGCCGCCGTAGTAGCGCTTGCCCGGATAGCCCTCCGCGTACTTGTTGGTCATCACGGAGCCCACCGCCTCGAGCACCGCCTCGGAGACGAAGTTCTCGGAGGCGATCAGCTCGAGGTTGCGGGACTGGCGCTCGGTCTCCGCGCGGATGGCCTTCGCGATCTCCGGATCGACCTGCTCGAGCGGGGTCATGGCCGGGCACGGTCTCCGGCGTGGCGGCTCTCGACGTCCCCGATCTTCGCGACCCGGCGCGCGTGCCGCCCCGCCGCGAAGTCGGTCTCGAGCCAGGCCTGCAGGATGTCGGCCGCCATGTCGGCGCCCATCAGCCGGCCGCCCAGCACCAGCACGTTGGCGTCGTTGTGCTCGCGGCTCATGCGCGCGGTGTAGAGATCGGCGCAGAGGGCCGCGCGCACGCCGGGCACCTTGTTGGCGGCGATGGACATGCCGATGCCGGTGCCGCACACGAGAAGGCCCCGCTCGACCTTGTGATCGGCGACCGACTCCGCGACGAGCGCGGCGTAGTCCGGATAGTCGACCGATTCGGTGGAGTGGGTGCCGAGATCCAGCACCTGGTAGTTGTGGTTTATCAACCAGCCCTTGAGGGCTTCCTTGAGCCCGTATCCGGCATGGTCGGCGCCGAGCGCAATCGTGGAAACCACGCGCCAACCTTACGCTCCGTCGGGGCTGGGTGTCAAGGAACCCGCTACCCGTAGGGGGCGGCGCGGCGACGGCTCAGGCCCCGACCTCTTCCCGGCCGTCGAGCACCGGCTCCGGGACGCGCGCCGCCGCCCCCTCCATCTCGGCGAGGATCTCGCGGCGGCGCTCGGCCAGGTGACGGGCGAGGTCGCGATCGAGGAGCAGGCGGAGCAGCGCGCGCGTCTCCCGGTAGAGCCGGCGCAGCCGCTCGCTCCAGGAGAGCGCGAAGAAGCCGCCCGGCACGAGCAGGACGAGGAAGAGCGTGAGCCAGCCCCCACCGCCCACCCGCCAGAGCAGCCAGCCCTCCGCGATCCAGGCGAGCGGGTAGAGCACCACCCCGGCCACCAGCTTGTAGGTGGCCTCCACGTCCCCCGAGGGACGGAGCAGCCGGGCCGCGGCCCAGGTGAGCCAGTACGGCAGCGCGTGGCTGGCGAGCCCCCACAGCGCGAGCGGCAGGCCTCCCAGCAGGGCCGCGAGCTGCGCGCCCGCGTACCGCAGCGCCACGCTCGCGGCGGGCGGCTTCAGCAGCACCGCGGTCCGCAGGCCCGCCTCGTCGAGATCCTTGATGTAGCGCTCCATCTGGCCGCGCAGCAGGGAGATCCGCCCGGGGTCCCGGCGGCTCAGGTAGCGATAGGCCCGCGTCGCCCGCCGCCGCCAGTCCGCGCGCGCGGTCGCGTCCCACTCGCCGCCACGCTCCTGGCGCCAGAGCCTCTCGGCGTGCTCGACGAGGCGCAGGGTCTGCCTATCGTCGACCAGCGCGATGAGCCCGCGCATCGCCTCGCCGAGGCGCGCGGTGAGCCGCCGCGCGGCCTCCTCGGGCTCGGTCCGCGCCAGCGCCACGCAGTCGGCCGCCGGCACCGGCTCGCCGATCGAGACGAGCGCCCAGCCGGTCCGGAAGGTGCCCGGCTCGTGGAACATGAGGCCCACCGGCAGCAGGGTCACCGGCCCCACCCCGTCCGCCTCCGCGGCCAGCAGCATCCGCGCCGCCCCGGTCCGCAGCGGCATCAGCACCGGCTCGGGCTGGCTCACGCCTTCCGGGAAGATCAGGATCGCCTGGTCGCTCCGCAGCGTGGCCGACGAGGCCTCGAAGAGCGCCGCGTTGCGCGCGGGATCCGTCCCGCCCTCCTGGCGGCGATGCACGGGCAGCGCGCCGATCAGGCGGAGGAAGGGGCCGATGAGCGGGTTCGAGAAGAGCGGCGCCTTGGCCACCGAGACCAGGCGACGGGGCAAGAAGGCGAGCAGCAGGACACCATCCACGAGCGCGTTGTGGTGGTTGGCCGCCACGATCAGCGGTCCCGCGCCCGGGATGCGCTCGGCGCCGATCACGTCCACGCGGCGATAGAACACCGCGAGCAGGAGCCGGGCCAGCGCCCGGACGAGCCGGTAGGGCGCGGGGGCGTCGCTCAGAGCGCCACGCGCTGGCCGTCCTCGGCCACCGCGGCCCGCCAGCCGAGTCGGCTCGTGATCGCGTCCCGGAGCGCGCCGGCCGCCTCGGGCTCGCCGTGCACGACGTAGGTCATGCCGGGCGGGCGCGTGAAGCCGCCGAGCCAGCGCAGGATCTCCTCGCGGTCGGCGTGGGCCGAGTAGGAGTCGCTGATCATGATCTGGGCCCGCACCGGCACCATCGCGCCGAGCATCTTGATGTCGTGGGCGCCGTCCTTGAGCAGGCGCCCGCGGGTGCCCGCGGCCTGGTAGCCGACGAAGAGCACGGTGGTGCGCGGATCGGGCAGGAGACGCTGGAGGTGATGGAGGATGCGCCCCCCGGTGGCCATGCCGCTGCCGGCCAGGATGATGCCCGGGCCCGCGAGGTCGTTCAGGCGCTTGGAGTCCTCCACGGTGCGGGTCAAGGCCAGGCGCCGCGGCGCGAAGGGCCGCTTGCCGTCCGCCTCCACCGCGGCGAGCTCGCGGTCGTGCTCCTCGGTGTGGGTGGCGTAGACGACCGTCGCCTGGATGCCCATGGGGCTGTCCAGGTAGACCGGTAGGCTCGGGATGGCCCCGCTCTGCTCGAGGGCGCGCAGGTCGTACAGGATCTCCTGCGAGCGGCCCACCGCGAAGGCCGGGATGAGCAGCCAGCCCTTCTGCTCGACCGCACGGTGCACCGCCGCGGCGAGGCGCTGGGAGGAGTCGTCGGCCGGGTGGACGCGATTGCCGTAGGTGGACTCCACCAGCAGCACGTCGGCCTCGGCCACCGGATCCGGGTCCACCATGATCGGGACACCGTAGCGACCCAGGTCCCCGGAGAACACCACGCGGCGGCCGCCGATCAGGCAGGAGACGAGCCCGGCTCCCAGGATGTGCCCCGACGGCGTGAAGCGGGCCTCGACGCCCGGGGCCGGCGTGAAGCGCTCCCCGAAGCCGACCCGGCGCACCCGGGCGAGCGCGAGGTCGGCGTCCGCCACCGTGTAGAGCGGCAGCGCCGGGTCGTGCTTGCTGGTCCGGTGGCGATTGGCGAACGCGGCCTCTTCCTCCTGGAGATGGGCCGCGTCCGGGAGCATGACCTTGAGGAGATCGGCGGTGCCCCCGGTGCAGTAGACCGGCCCGGTGAAGCCGTCGCGGCAGAGCCGCGGCAGGTAGCCGGAGTGGTCGATGTGCGCGTGGCTCAGCACGACCGCGCCGAGCGTCTTCGGGTCCACCGGCGGAGCGGCCCAGTTGCGCAGGCGCAGGTCCTTGAGCCCCTGGAAGAGCCCGCAGTCGAGCAGGAGACGGCTCGCGCCGTCCTCGAGCAGGTGCTTGGAGCCGGTGACCGTGCCCCCGGCCGCCCCGAGGAACGTCAGGGTCGCGGTCACTCGGAGACCGGCTCCCGCACCGACCGCGACCGCGGCCCGCGCACCGGGTACGGGCCCGCCCCGGCGGGAAAGTCGAACGTCTCCTGCTCCGCGGTCTCCACGCCCTGCGTGACGAGGCGCTCGATGTCGAGCCGCGCCTCCAGCGCCGCCACCGTGGCGGCCTCCACCCGGGTGTCCGGGTGCCGCGGGGTGAACAGCGTGCAGCAGTCCGCGTCGGGCTCGATGGAGATCTCGTAGGTCCCGAGCGCGTGGGCCTGCTCGGTGATCTCGAGCTTGTCCATGCCGATCAGCGGCCGCAGGATCGGCATGCCGGCCACCTCGTCGATGCGCGTGAGGTTGGCGAGCGTCTGGGAGGCCACCTGCCCGAGGCTCTCCCCGGTGACCAGCGCGGGCGCCCCCGCGTGCCGGGCCAGGCGCTCGGCGATGCGCACCATGAGCCGTCGGTAGACGACCACCCGGGCAGCGGGCGGCACCGCCAGCACGACCTCGCGCTGGATCTCGCCGAAGGGCACCAGGAAGAGCCGCGAGTGATACTGCCACTGGGTGAGCCGCGCCACCAGCTCGCGCGCCTTGCCGCGCGAGAGATCCGGCAGGTAGGGCGCGCTGTGGAAGTGCACGAACACCACGCGACAGCCCCGCTTCATGAGTCGCCACGCCGCCACCGGGGAGTCGATGCCGCCCGAGAGCAGCGCGGCCACCGTGCCGCTCGCGCCCACCGGCAGGCCGCCCGCGCCCGGATCCCGGTCCGCGTACACGAAGGCCTCGCCCGGGAGCACCTCGACCCGCACGTCGAGCTCGGCGTGCTCGAGGCTGACCCGGACGTCGGGCCGCAGCGCGAGCACGTGGGCGCCCAGGTCGCGGTTGAGCTCGACCGAGGTGAGCGGGAAGGTCTTGAAGGCCCGGCGGGCCGAGATCCGGAAGGTCCGGAAGGCGCGGCCCTCGATCGCCTGCCCCACCGCCGCGCGCAGGGCCTCGCGCGAGACCCCGGTGCGCAGGGCCAGCGAGAAGTTGGCGACGCCGCACACGCGCGCGAGCCGCTCGCGCAGGCGCGCCGGATCCGGATGGCGCGAGAGGTCCAGCATGATCCGCCCGGTCAGCTGCACCAGGCGCACCGGCCCGAGGTCGCCGATGGCGCGCAGCACGTTGTCTTGCAGATGCCGCAGGAAGAGCGGGCGGTTGCCCCGCTTGAGGCTGATCTCGTGATAGTGGAGGATCGCGGCGGGAACCGTCTGATGCCCGGTCGACATCACTCGGCCTCGCCCGGCCGGCGGTGCTTGGGCCGCCGCCGGTACACCGTCTTCGGCACCTCGACCTTGGGCGGCTTGGCCGGCATCGGCTTGCGGACCCTGGCGTGGATCGGCTTCGCGCGCTTCACCCCGCGAGTATATCTCGCGGTCCCGGTCAATACGGGGCGCCCGGGAAGGTGTCGACACCGGCCGGCCGGCCCGCCGCCTTGTACATCTTGACCGAGCCCACGCCGGCGCCGCCCCACAGCCCCTCGATGACCCCGTCGTGGAGGGCCCAGCTCCGGCCCCGCACGGTGTCGGCCGCCCCGGGCCGGCGGAAGTGGGAGGAGCCGTCGAGCGCCTTGCGCAGGGCCCCGCCCGGGGAAAAGCCGGCGTGGATCTCCTCCATCACGTCGCGGCCCATGAGGTAGCCGCAGCCCCGGCGCTCGTACAGGATCGCGGAGTGGTAGAAGAGCGGCTCGATGAGGTAGATCTCCTTGCCGATGAGCGTGCAGAAGCCCTCCATCGCGTCGAGCACGCGCGAGAGCAGGCGCAGACCCCGCCGCACCTGCCCGGGGGCGAGCCCATCCTGCATCGCCCGCATCTCCTCGTCGACGTTGCGCGAGGCGGTGCCGAAGAGCGTGTCGCGCCCGTCGGGGTCGCGGTCGATCGCGAAGCGCGGGCCGGCCGGGTCGGTGATCTGCACGAAGGCGAGCTCCGGCACCGACAGCGGCGACATCTCCACGTCGACCAGCAGCGCGGGGTCACGGTCTTCCGGCGACGAGCGCACCTCCACGCGGGCCCACGGCTTGTCCGGGGGCGCGGTCACCCGGACGAGCCGCGCCCCGTCCCGATCGCACAGGGTGGCGGGATCGATCGCGAAGCGATCGAGCAGCTCCTCCGGCACCAGTCGCGCGTAGATCGCCTCCGCGACCTCGCGCGGCAGCGCGTTGATCTCCTGGATCGAGCCGAGCCCGAGCCCCTCCGCGCGCGCGTCCACGGCGTCCCCGCCCGCCTAGCGGGGCCCCGCCGGGGGCCCGGGCTCGAGCGTGGGCAGGAGCCCGCGCGCGGCCTCGAGATCCTCGGGGGTGTTGACGTTCATGAAGACGATCTCGGGCGCGCGGTGGCGGGCCACCTCGTCCTCCCCGATGCTGAGCACGCGCACGTCGTCGTAGAAGCCGACGATCTTGAGCCGCCCGGCCCGGAGCCGCGACTCGATCGGCGCGAGGCAGGCCTTGGCGTAGCAGGCGTGGAGCGTCTCCCACTGCGGGCCGACCCGCGGCACCACCACGTCGGCCTCCGCGGCGCGGCGGGTGACCAGCCGCGCCACCTCCACCATGAGGAACGGCATGTCGCAGGCCACCGTGAAGGCCGCGTCGCCGGAGGCGGCGCGCAGGCCGGAGTAGATGCCGCCCAGCGAGCCGTGATCCGGAAACGCGTCGGGCACCATCGGCAGCCCGAGCGAGGCGTAGAGCGCCGGGGTGTTGGTCACGATCAGCACGTCGTCGGCCACCGCTCGCACCACGTCCGCGACCCGCTCGATGATCCGCCGGCCGCCCAGCTCCATCAGGGCCTTGGGGCGCCCGCCCATCCGCACGCTCCGGCCGCCGGCCTGGATCACGCCAGTTATGCGCATGCCGCCTCGACGACGACCGGCCCCTGGCGCAGGATCCGCGGCGGCCACACCGTGCAGTCGGCGACGGTGGAGCCCGGGCCGCCCGCGGTCGCGCCGCCGTCGAGGATCAGCTCCACCAGCCCCTCGAAGTAGCCGCGCACCGCGGCCGCGGTGACGGCCGGCGCCGCGTCGCTCGGGTTGGCGCTCGGGGCGGTGATCGGGCGGCCCGCCGAGTGCACGAGCGCGCGCGCGACCGCGTGGCCGGGCATGCGCACGCCGATGGTGCCGGTGCCGCCGGTGAGGCCGGCCGGGACCCGGGCCGCCGCCTCCAGCACCAGCGTCAGCGGCCCGGGCCAGTGCCGGGCCATGAGCGCCCGCGCGCCGTCGGAGATGCGAGTGACCAGCCCCGCCGCCATGTCGATCGAGTCGACCAGGACCAGCAGCGCCTTCTGCTCCGGCCGGCCCTTCACCTCGAACACCCGCGCGACTGCCTCGGTGTCGAGCGCGTCGGCCCCGAGGCCGTAGAAGCTCTCGGTCGGGAACGCCACCAGCCCGCCCGCCTCGATCACCGCGGCGGCGGCCGCGATCGCGCGGACGTCGGGCCTCTCCGGATCGACGGCGCTCAGGCGGGTGCGGACGGGCCGGGCGCTCACCCGAGGCGTCTCAGGGCGTGATGGCCGATGTCGCGTCGGTAGTGGGCGCCGTCGAAGCGGATGCGCTCGACCGCGGCGTAGGCGGCGCGGATGGCGGCGGCCACGTCGGCGCCGAGCGCCTGCACGCCCAGCACGCGGCCCCCCGCGGTGACCAGCGCGCCGCCCGCGCGGGCGGTCCCGGCGTGGAACACCGTGACGCCGTCGACCTGTCCCGCC
>DATJIR010000158.1:0-5561 GCA_035493135.1 Verrucomicrobiia bacterium | reverse complement strand
ACGTCGCTCTCCGCCAGCAGCGTGGGCAGGTCGACGAGGGTGGCCCCCAGGGTCCGGGCGCGCTCCACCGAGACGTACGGATCGCAGGCGAGGAGCCGCACGTCCCAGTTGACCAGTCGGCGCGCCACGTGGGAGCCCACGCGCCCGAGCCCCACCAGGCCGACCGTCTTGCCGAACAGGAACTCGCCGCGGTCGCCGCGCTGCGCCCACTCCCCCCGGCGCAGCTTGGCCTCGTTGTGCTTGATGCGCTTCTGCAGCAGCAGGGTCAGGCCGACGGTGGCCTCGGCCACCGCGATGAAGTTCTCCGGGGTCGGGCTGTTGGCCACCAGGACGCCGAGGGCGGTGGCGGCCGGGATGTCGATCTTGTCGGTCCCGATGAAGGGCACGATCACGAGCCGGAGGGACGGGACCGCCTCCAGGACGCCGCGGGTGATCGCGTCGAGGTGCGAGGCCAGGATGACGTGGCAGTCGCGCGCCGCCGCGCCCAGGTCGGCCTCGGTGTACGCCGCCCGTCCCGGCTGGTCGAGCGGCCGCCCGATCACGACCTCGTGGCCCGCGGCGCGGAGAGGATCGAGCTCGCCGGCCGGTCCGCTGGGCCCCGAGGCGAGGATCTTCACGGCTTCTTGCAGATCACGTTGAGGACGACCTGGCGCTTCTCCTCCCGGACGATGCGCAGACCGCGCCGGAGGGCGTCGGGCAGCGCGCCCGGGTCCTCGACCTTCTCGCCGTGGCCGCCCGAGGCCCGGCAGAGCATCTCGTAGTCGGGCGAAGGCTCGAGCGAGGTGAGCGGCATCGCGTCGGTGCGGACGGCCCAGCCGTCGCGGGCGTAGGTCTGCACCGCGCGCTTCACCGCGTTCCAGGTGCGGTTGTTGAAGACCACGAACAGCACCGGCAGGTTGTAGGCCCGCGAGACGAAGTGCGACGCGGTCGGCGAGCCGAAGATGTAGGCCCCGTCGCCCACGCAGCAGATCACGCTCTGGTCGGGCGAGGCCAGCTTGGCCCCGAGCGCGGCGCCGAGCCCCCAGCCGAGCCCGCCCGACGGCGGCGCCGCGAAGTAGCTGCCCGGCCGGGTGAACGTGCACTGGGTGGCGTCGAGGTCGTACTCGTTGACCACGATGGTCCGGTCGTCCACCACCTCGCCGATCGCGTGCGAGAGCCAGAGCATGTCGATCGGCGTGTCGCCCCGGGCCGCCTGACCCTTCGTGGCCGCCGCCTCGCGTCGCCTGGCGCCCGCCGTCGTCCACCGCTGCCGCCGCTCCCGCACCGCGGTCGCGTCCACCCGCCGGGCCACCGCGTCGGCCAGCGCGGCCAGCGTCAGCCGCGGCGTGCCGGCCAGCGCCGCGTCGGCCGGGAAGCCCCGCACCGGGTAGCGCGAGAAGAGCGGATCCACCCCGACGTGGATCACCCGGGTCTCCGGCTTCGGGCGCTTCAGCTGCGGGAACCAGGGCACGTCGGACTCGACGACCAGGATCGCGTCCGCCTCTTCCAGATGCGGCGCGGCCTCGAAGCCGCCGTGGAGCGCGTGATCCTGGGGGAAGTTCACGTAGGTGTGGAACTGGTCGAAGACCGGCGCGCCCAGGGTCTCCGCGAGGCGCACCAGCACCGGCACCGCGGCCGGATCGCGCCCCACCGCCTTGGTGATGATGATCGGGTTGCGGGCGGTGGCCAGCATCCCCGCCACCTCCTCCACCGCGGCCGGATCGGGCAGGGTGGCCGGCGGCACGACCGCGCGCGCGGGGTCGGCGTACTCGATGGCGTCGTGCCGCTCGGCCAGGACCTCGCGGGGCAGCGTGAGGTACACCGGCCCGCGTGGCTCGGACTGCGCGAGCGTCAGCGCCCGGTCCACCACCGTCTCGAGCTGGTCGAAGCGCTTGAGCTCGTAGTCCCACTTGACGAACTCGCGCAGCATGCCCGCCTGGTCGAAGGCCTCCTGCGCCCAGTGGATGGGCCGGTCCCGGCTACCCGCGTCGCCCGCCTCGGTGATCGGGTTGCGCCCGGCCGAGAACAGCATCGGCACGTTCGAGCGCGCCGCGTTGATCACCCCGCCCGCCGCGTTGCCCGCGCCCACGATGACGTGGACCATCACGACCTGGGCCCGGCCGGTGACCATGGTGTAGCCGTGGGCCATCGCGACCGCCGGCACCTCGTGCGGCACCGTGATGGGCCGCGGGCTCGCCTGGCCCTGCGCGCTGCGCCGCGCGTAGGCCTCGATGAGCGGGGCGAAGTCGGTGCCCGCGTTGGCGAAGAAGTACTCCACTCCGCGCGCGGCCAGGAGCTCCAGATAGGCGTCGGCGGTGGACTCGACGGTCGCTCGTTTCATCATGGTGGTGGGGAGGGTAGCGCCGGGCGGTGGGGTGGTCAAGGACCATGCAGTTGCCGTACAGTACTGCCCCATGACGACCTCGACCCACGACCTGGTGATCCGCGGTGGACTGATCGTCGACGGCACGGGCGCCCCGGGCCGCCGCGGCGACGTGGCGGTGCAGGGAGGGCGGCTGGCCGAGGTCGGGACCGTGGCCGGTCGCGGTGCGCGCGAGATCGACGCCGACGGGTTGGTCGTCGCGCCCGGCTTCATCGACCCGCACACCCACTACGACGCCCAGCTCACGTGGGATCCGTCCGCCTCCTGCTCCTCCTGGCATGGCGTCACCACGGTGGTCATGGGCAACTGCGGGTTCACCCTCGCCCCCTGCCGCGAGGCGGACCGCGAAACCCTGATGCGCATGCTCACCTACGTGGAGGGCATGCCGCTCGAGGCCCTGACCCGCGGCATCCGCTGGGGCTGGGAGACGTTCGGGCAGTACCTCGACGGCGTCGAGCGGCTGGGGCCGTGGACCAACGTGGGCTGCTTCATCGGCCACTCCGCCATCCGCCAGTACGTCATGGGCGACGAGGCCTGGGCGCGCGAGGCCACCGCCGACGAGATCGCGCGCATGGGCGGCCTCGTGACCGAGGCGATGAGCCTGGGCGCGGTCGGGCTCTCGTCGACCACGAACAAGAATCACGTGGGCGATCGCGGCCGGCCGGTGCCGAGCCGGCTGGCCCACGAGGACGAGCTGACGAGCCTGGTGCGGACCATGGGCGCGTCGGGGCGCGGCATCCTCGAGCTGACCATCGGCGGCACGCGACCCGACCGGCTGGAGGAGGTGGAGCGCTTCGCGGAGCTCGCCCGCGCGGCCGGCCGTCCGGTCACTCTGGTGTCGCTGCGCCACAACCCGTCGCACCCGGACGAGCATCGCGCGATCCTCGCCCGCATCGAGGCGCTCGCCCGGGAGGGCGTCGCCATCTACCCGCAGGTGACCACGTCGCCTCTCACCGCCACCTTCGACCTGTCGGGCGCCTTCGTGTTCTTCCGCTTCCCGGTGTGGAAGCGCGTGCTCGACGCCCCGGCCGGCGACTGGCGCGCGCTCTTCCGCGACGTCGGCTTCCGCGCGGAGTTCCGCGACTCGGTCGGGCGCACGCCGCTCTTCCAGGGCGACACCGCGCCGCTCCGCGTCCAGCAGGTGGGCGCCGATCGCTTCAAGAGCCTGGTCGGCCTGCCGGTCAGCGAGGTCGCCGCGCGCCGCGGGCAGGACGTGATCGACGCCTTCTTCGACCTGGCGCTGGAGGACGACCTGCAGACCCAGTTCACGGTCGCGATCATGAACACCGACGCGGCCTCGGTGGCGGAGATCTTCACCCACCCACGCTCGCTCATCGGCCTCTCCGACGCGGGCGCGCACCTGACCCTCTTCTGCGAGGCGGGGCAGACGAGCCGGCTGCTCGGCCACTGGGTGCGGGACCGGGGCGCGCTCTCGCTCGAGGAGGGCGTGCGCCGCATCACCTCGATGCCGGCCGAGCTCTTCGGCCTGCGCGATCGGGGGCGGCTCGCGGCCGGGCTCGCCGCCGACATCGCGGTGTTCGACCCGCGCACCATCGCGGACCACGAGCCGGAGCTGGTCCACGACCTCCCCGGCGGGGGCCCGCGACTCGTGCAGCGGGCGAGCGGGATCGCGTGGTCGTTCGTGAACGGTCACCCGGTCATCCGGGAGGGACGCATGCCCGACCGCCCCGACGGCAGAGGCCCGGGCCGGGTCCTGCGCGCGACATGAAGTTCGGCATCTTCTACGAGCACCAGCTCCCGCGGCCGTGGGGCCCGGACAGCGAGTACCGCCTGCTGCAGGACTCGCTCACCCAGATCGAGCTGGCCGACCGGCTGGGCTACGACTACGCGTGGGAGGTCGAGCACCACTTCCTCGAGGAGTACTCGCACTCGTCGGCGCCGGAGGTGTTCCTCGGCGCGGCCACCCAGCGCACGAGCCGCATCCGGCTCGGCCACGGGATCATCCAGCTCCCGACCAATCATCCGATCCGGGTGGCCGAGCGCGTGTCCACGCTCGATCTGCTGTCGGGGGGCCGCGTCGAGCTGGGGCTCGGCGAAGGGCAGGGGCCGATCGAGCTCCATCCGTTCGGTCGCCGGGTGCGGGACAAGCGGGAGGTCTGGGAGGAAGCGGTGCGGGTGCTGGTGCCGTGCTTCACCCAGGACGCGGTGGAGTACCACGGCCAGTTCTTCGATTTCCCGGCCCGCAACGTGATCCCGAAGCCGCGGCAGAAGCCGCACCCGCCGCTCTGGGTCGCGTGCTCGAACATCGCCACCATCGCCAGCGCGGGACAGTGGGGCATGGGCGCGCTCGGCTTCCAGTTCGTCTCGCCGGAGGCGGCACGCGCCTGGGTGAACCGCTACTACACGAGCCTCACCCGCGATCTCCGGCGCCTCGCCGACTATCCGGTCAACGCCAACATCGCGATGGTGAGCGCGTTCATGTGCGCCCCCACCGACGAGGAGGCGCGCGAGAAGGCGGCGGGCTGGACCTTCTTCGTCTTCTGCCTCTCCCACTACGGCCGCCACGGCATGGCCGAGCCCGGCCGCGGCGACATGTGGAAGCTCTACCAGGAGTGGCGGCACACCGCGAAGGCCCAGGAGACCTTGAAGGCCGGGCTGATCGGGTCGCCGGAGACGATCCGGCGGCGCCTCGCCGAGTTCGAGGCGGCCAACGTGGACCAGGTCATCCTGCTCAACCAGACCGGGCGCACGAGCCACGAGGACATCTGCGGCAGCCTCGAGCTCTTCGCCCGCGAGGTCATGCCCGAGTTCCACGCCCGGGAGCCCCTCCACCAGCGCTGGAAGGACGACGTCCTCGCCGGCCGCCTCGAGCTCGAGCAGCTCGACACCGAGGGCCACAAGCTCTACTCCCACCAGAACGAGGACATCGTGCGACTGACTCCCGAGGAACTGAAGCGCAAGATGGCGGCGAAGGAAGCGGCCAGCGAGGCGGCCAACGAGTCAGGGAGTCGGTCATGAGCAGCCTGCGGATGCGGCAGATCTGCCTGGTGGCGAGGAGCCTGGCTCCGGTGGTGGACGAGATCCGCTCGGTGCTGGGGCTCGAGGTGTGCCACCGCGACCCGGGCGTCGGCAAGTTCGGCCTCGAGAACGCGCTGTTCCCGGTGGGCGACAGCTATCTGGAAGTGGTTGCGCCGGTACGCGACGGCACCACCGCCGGCCGCTACCTCGACCGTCGAGG
>DATJIR010000157.1:0-3859 GCA_035493135.1 Verrucomicrobiia bacterium | reverse complement strand
GTGCCGTCGCCGGTCGTGCTGAGGGTGAACGTGCCGGCGGTGACGTTGGGCGTGTAGGCGTAGGTCGACCAGCCCCCCGGAGCGCTGGGGACCGCAGCCATGAAGGGGCCGCCCGGCTGGCCGACCGAGTTGGTCGCCACTGTGGTCAGCTGGGTCAGGGAGGAGGGGATGCGCCCCATGTGAGCGCCGTAGACGCTGATCGCGGAGGCGAGCGTGCGCGCGTCCGCCTGCGCCTTGGCGAGGCGGCCGCGAGCCTGCATGTTCGCGTACAGCGGGATCGCGATCGTGGCGAGCACGCCGATCACCGCGACCACCACCATCAGCTCGACGAGCGTGAAGCCTCGCTCGCCCTTGCTCCGTCCACACCGGGTCATGATCGTCCCCTCCGTCCCGCGACGCATGCCCCTTGACGGAGCAAGACGGGGGCCAGTGGGCGGAGATGGGCCTATTCGATTGATTTTGCACGATTTGTGACGATGATGCCGATGGAGAGCAGGCAGTCGAAGTGACTGAAACCGGCGGTACGGTGAGCGAAAGCGGGAAGCGTTCTGGCGCGGGCCCTCTACCGCCTCCAGCTCCAGATGAGCTTCCAGGCGAGGCGCACCACCGCATCGCCGGCATCCATCCAGCTGCGCTTGCGCATATCCCTAGCCTCGCACGGCGGGAATTTCCGGGCGGTGGTCGTGCCGCCCTCGCGCCCTACCCGAATTGTATCGGAAGCGCGAGGCGTCAAAATGAGGGAAAATAGGTGACGCATCTCATACGCGAGCGAGGAGGAGCCGATCGTGGCCGATGAGCGTCCGCGGGTTCGTGTCTTCAGCAGTCCCACCTGAGGCCCCTGCAAGGCGACGAAAGAGTTTCTTTCGTCTCAGGGAGTGGCGTTCGAGGACGTCAACGTGCTGGCCGACGCCGACGCGCGCGACGAGCTCGTGAAGCTCACGGGGCAGATGTCCATCCCGGTGATCCTGGTCGGCGATCAGGTCGTACGTGGATTCAACAAGGCCGCGCTGAAGGGGCTGCTCGGCCTCTAGTTGCCGTGCTGCTGCTTGAGCTTCTTCAAGTGCAGCCGCGCGACGTCGACCCAGTCCTTCTCTGAGGGCTGGCTGCCGGCCAGGGCGATGTAGCGCTCCCACAGGCTCATCGCCTCCTTCGGGTCGACCTTCTCGTATACCAGAGCCAGGTTGTAGAGCGCCCCGCTGTTCTTGGGATCCGCGTCCACCACCTTGCGGTACTCATCGATCGCTTCCTTGTAGAGGCCCTTGTCCTCGTACACCTCGGCGAGGCCCATCCGCGCGTCGAGGTAGCCCGGATCGAGATCGATGGCCTTCTTGTACGCGGTCACCGATTCGTAGTACAGGCCCTTCTCCGAGTAGTAGATCTTGCCCAGGCTCACGTGGACCTTCGCGTTCATCGGGTTGTACTCGAGGCCCTTCTGGTACGCGGCCACCGCCGGGTCCACCTCACCCTTGGCCGCGAGGGCGTCACCCAGGCCGACGTGGGCCTCCGCGTAGAACGGCCGGAGCTCGATGGCCTTGCCGTAGGCCTTGATCGCCTCCTCGAAGAGCCGGCGGGGAGCGGTCAGGTACAGGTCCCCGAGTGCCTTGTAGGGCTCGGCATAGGTGGGATCCAGCTGGGCCGAGGCCCGAAACTGGGCCGCCGCCTTCCAGCGATTGCCGAGATTCTGGTGCACGACGCCCAGCGCGTACTGAGCCGCGACGAACTGGGGATCGGCCTCGATCGCCCGGCTGAGGAACTCGACGGCCGCTTCGCTCGCGTCCTGGGTCCCGCGGTAGCTGGCCTGACGCCCGCGCACGTACAGCTCGAACGCGCGCACGACGGTGGTCGGCGCGGCCCACTTCTGGGCCCGCGCCAGCTCCACGTCGCTCGCGGGTGCCTTCATCGCCTTCAGATAGGCCGCGGGCAACTGACGCAGCCGGTCGAGGAGCTGGCCGTCCGCCACCGCGAAGGTATCGAGGGCGCCGCGGTCGACCTTGTCCCCGTGCAGCTCGACGAAGCGCGGCTGGACGATCAGGTCGGTCCCGGTCCGCTTCACCTCCCCGAACAGGGCGAGGTCGGCGCCGAGGCGCTTGGCCGCGCTGACGGCCGCCGCCTCGTCCCAGGCCTCGGGCTGCGGAAGGGCGCGGATCCGCTCACGCTCGATCTGGACCAGCCCGGGCACGTGCACCAGGGAGAGCATCAGCGACTGGGCCACGCCCTCGCCGATCCAGTGCTCGTCGCGGGTGAGGTCCACGGTGGCGAACGGCAGGATCAGGACGTTGCGCGGCTTGGGGGCCGCGTCGGCGGCGGTCGCGCCGATCAGCGCGAGCAGCAGCGCGGGGAGGGTGGCCCACCTAGCTCGGGTCAGCGCTCTCATGCCCTGGTCCTCCTCTTGCGCGGCCGCGCACCCGCGCCCACAGACGGCCGAGCCCTACGGGCCCGATCCGGCGCAGCGCGATCTCCGGAATCAACAGAACCGCCACCATGCCCACCAGCCACGGCCAGATGTCCACGCTCAGGCGCGACCGGTGCCGGTTCTGCAAGAACGCGTCCTTCGGGTCGCCCAGCATCCCGCCCCCGGTGAGCTCGGTGAGCTCGCGCAGGAACGACTCGTCCACCCCCAGGTCGCGGAACTCCTGGCCGTACGGCACCACGAGGCCGGCGAGCTGTGAGCCCACCATCTGGTCCGCGCGTCGCTGGGCCATGCCGACCAGGTACACCCCCTCCTGCCCGGCCGGGAAGCGGCCCCGGTACCGGCCCGGGCCGATCTGCTCGAGATCGACCACGGTCCGGGTCTTGTCCGGCGCCACCACCCCGACCTGGGAATCGAGGAAGTTGATGAACTCGCCCTTGGGATCGATGGCGTCCACCGTCACCTCGCCGACGTTGTCGGTGCGGGAGACCGTGGCCACCGTGTCGCTGCGGGTGCCGGTGCGCAGCGCCCACCGCGTCACCTGGGACCAGAACTTGTTGAAGCCGCCCCAGCGCACCCAGAGCACGCCCCACTTGGCCTTGGCGTCGGAGGTGAACGCCACCGAGCGGCCGAGGCCGTACCGCCAGGTCGCCAGCAGCGGGTCCTCCTGGTGGGTCATCAGCACCAGGTCCGCGTTGGCCTTCATGCTGGTGGCCACGTAGCCCCCCAGCGGCGGGGCCTCCTTCCAGTCGATCTCCTGGATGGCCTCGTGGGCCGGGCTCGCCACCACCGGCTTGAACGGCTGCTCGACCAGGGAGGCCTTGGAGGCGAGCTGCGTCTCGAGCGTGAAGATGCGCGGGATCGTCGAGTCGTCCTCGGTGTAGTAGAAGCGGCCGCGGCCCCACTTCGCCACGTCGACCATCAGGGGCACGTCCGCGTCCTTGCCGATGGCCACCGTGGACACCGTGATCTTGTCCTTGGCCATCCGGCGCAGGAGTCCCGCGAAGTCGCCGCGGGTCATCTGCCCGTCCGAGAGGAAGATGACGTGCTTGAGCAGCGCGGGCCGGTCGAAGAGGACCTGGTACGACTCCTTGAGCGCGGGATAGCCGTCCGTCCCGCCACCCGCCTTGATGGTGGCGATCGCGTGGTGGATCCCCTGCTTGTCGCGGGCCGGCCTCAGCGGCGAGTCCCAGATGAACTCGGTGTCCCAGCTCATCACCCCGACCTCGTTGCGCTCGTCGAGGAGATCGACCACCAGGTGGGCCGCCTCCTTGGCGATGTCCAGCTTGGTCACCTTCTCGTCGGTGGTCATGGCCATGGAGCCCGAGCGGTCGATGGAGAGCACGACGGCGAGGCTGGGGATCTCGACCTTCTGCTTCACCTCCATCGTGACGGGAAGCGCTTCCTCGATGGGCGTGCGATAGTAGCCGCCGAGCCCGAAGCTCTCCT
>DATJIR010000156.1:0-8857 GCA_035493135.1 Verrucomicrobiia bacterium | reverse complement strand
AGGCCGAGGGCGGGCATCAGGACGCGGACACCCGCAGGCCCTCCGCGCGCTCGCGCAACGCCGGGGGCAGCGGGGCGGGGCGGCGCGCGTCTTGATCGAAGTGCACGCCGGACTGCTCGAGCGAGGCCACCACCTCGCCGGCCGGCTCGCGGGTCATCACGTGCAGGAGGCGGAGGGAAGAGTTGCCCACGTGCAAGACCCCGGATTGCACCCGCAGCAGATCGCCCGCGCGCAGGGGCGCGCCCAGCTCGAGCTGGAACTCGAAGGTCGAGAAGCCGCGATGCTCCGCGCGCATGTAGTCGGGGGTCATGCCGAACGCGGCGATGGCGTGGCCGTTGGCCGCCGAGAAGCGGTGGATGTAATGCGAGAGCCCGGCCCCGCCCGAGACGTCCAGCTCGGCCGGCTTCACGGTGTCCCGCGCGCTGTCGCGGAACCCGGCGAGGCCGGTCGGGCGCGGCCGCCGCTCGCGGGCGGGGCCGTCCCAGGCTACGCGCCGCGCCTCGGCGCGCCGCGCGCTCTCGGGCGGTAGCGGGTCCGGCACCCGTACCCGCTGCTCCACCGTGGTGCAGAGCGTGCCCGCGCCCGAGTCGAACAGCTTGTGGCCGAGCACGAGGGCGCGGGGCTCGGCGTGGATCACCCCGCTCTCCACGTGCATGATGTCGCCGACCCGCAGCTCGCGCTGGTAGCGCACGAAGCAGTCGGTGGTGTGGGTGTCGAGCGGGCCCAGGCCCAGGGCGGCGAGCAGCCCGAGGCCCGCGTCGGCGATGCGCGCGAAGTAGTACGCCACCGTGAAGTGGTCGTTGTGGTCCACTTCCCAGCGGAAGACGGTGCCGCGATAGGTCTCGAGCCAGTCCCCCACGAGCGCCGGCCTAGATGTAGACCGACTTCATCGCGGGCGCCGGGTAGCGCGTGCCGGCCGCGGCGCCGACGGGCACCGCCTCCTGCAGCGCGGTGACCTCCGCCGGGGTGAGCGGCACCGCGGCGGCGGCCACGTTCTCGTCGAGGCGCGCCCGCCGCTTCGTCCCCGGGATCGGCACGATGTCCTTGCCCCGCGCGAGCAGCCACGCCAGCGCGAGCTGGCCCGGCGTGCAGCCCTTCTGCTTGGCCATGTCGAGCAGCGGCTTCAGGAGGTCCAGGTTCTTCTGGAGGTTCTCGTCCTGGAAGCGGGGATGATCCCGGCGTCGGTCGTCGGCCGGGATCTCGGCCGCGGTGCGGGTGCTCCCGGTCAGCAGGCTGCGGCCGAGCGGAGAGTAGGCGACGAACGAGATCCCCAGCTCGCGGAGGGTCGGCAGGGTCTCCTCCGCCTCCACCCGGTAGAGCAGCGAGAACTCGGACTGGAGCGCGGCGATCGGGTGCACCGCGTGGGCGCGGCGCACCGTGGCCGGGGAGGCCTCGGAGAGGCCGAGGAAGCGCACCTTGCCCTGCTCGACGAGGCGGGACATGGCCCCGACGGTCTCCTCGATGGGCACGCTCGGGTCGACCCGGTGCTGGTAGTAGAGATCGATGGTGTCGACGCCCAGGCGCTTGAGGCTCGCGTCGCAGGCCTGGGGCACGTACTCCGGCCGCCCGTTGACCCCGGCGGTGCCGTCCGGCTTGCGCAGGTTGCCGAACTTGGTGGCCAGCACCACCCGGTCGCGCCGGCCTCGCAGGGCCCGGCCCAGGAGCTCCTCGTTCTGTCCCCAGCCGTACATGTCGGAGGAGTCGAGGAAGTTGACGCCCAGGTCGAGGGCGTGGTGGACGACCGCGATGGACTCCGTGTCGTCGCCCTTTCCGTAGACGTTGGACATGGACATGCAGCCGAGTCCGATGGCCGAGACGGCCAGTGCGCTCTTGCCGAGGGTGCGCTGCTCCACGAGATCCTCCTCCGAGTCGAGAAAGTTGGATAGGATACGGCGACCGATTCTATCCCAAGACGGAGGCCCCGGCGACCGGTGGTCCACGACGTGACCCTGCTCCGCGACATCGCGCTCGGCATCATCTTCGCCGCGGTGCTGGGTCACGCCGCTCGCCTCCTCCGCCAGCCGCTGCTCCTCGGCTACATCGCGGGGGGCATCCTGCTCAGCTCCCAGATGGGCTTCGGCCTCGTCACCGACCCCCAGAGCATCGAGCTGATCTCCGAGATCGGCCTGATCCTGCTCCTGTTCATCATCGGGCTCGAGATCGACCTGCGCGAGCTCCAGCGCCTCGGCCGCTCGATGCTGGCCCTGGGGGTCGGCCAGTTCGTCGTCAACGCGCTGCTCGGCGTCGCCTTCTTCTTCTGGCTCGGCTACCGGGTGGGGGACGGCCGCTTCGATCTCGTCTACCTCGCGATCGTGATCTCGCTCAGCTCGACCCTGATCGTGGTCAAGCTGCTGCGCGAGAAGTTCGAGCTCAAGATCCTCGCCGGGCGGCTCACCCTGGGGGTGCTGGTGGTGCAGGACATCTGGGCCATCCTCTTCATGGCGGTGCAGCCGAGCCTGGCCGAGCCGGGCGTCGTGCGCATCGCCCAGTCCATCGCGGGGGGTGGCGTGCTCGTCGGGGTGGCCTTCCTGGCCAGCCGGTTCATCCTGGCCCCGCTGCTCGAGATCTCGGCGAGCCGGCCGGAGCTGGTGTTGATCTCATCGGTCGCGTGGTGCTTCGGCATCTCCGGCTTCGCGGACCAGCTCGGCCTGTCGCGGGAGATGGGCGCGCTGATCGCGGGGGTGAGCATCTCCGCGTTTCCCTACGGCTCGGACGTGATCTCCAAGGTCACCGGGGTGCGCGACTTCTTCGTCACCCTCTTCTTCGTGGCGCTCGGCATGAAGGTCCCGATCCCCACCGGCGACGTCCTCGGCCAGGCGGTGCTGATCGTGCTCTTCGTGCTCGTGAGCCGGCTGGTGTCGGTGGTGCCCACCGCGCGGCTCCTGGGCGACGGCCTCTACGCGGGGATGGTGACCGCGCTCAACCTGGCGCAGATCAGCGAGTTCTCGCTGGTCATCCTGACCCTCGGGGCCGGCTACGGCCACGTGTCGGAGCGGGCGAGCGCGGTGGTCCTCACCGCGATGATCCTGACCTCGCTGCTCGCCCCGTACCTGATCACCTGGAACGACCGTATCGCGCGCCTGCTCGTGCGGCCCTTCGGCCGCGGGGTCGCGGTGGCGGCACCGGTCCCGCGCGAGGTGCGGGGGGCTCCCGAGATCGTGCTGCTCGGGCATTTCCGCATCGCGCAGGCCGTGCTCGACCTCGTGGAGGCGCAGGCTCCCGACATGAAGGCGCGCATCACCTTGATCGACTACGACGCCAACCGCGCCCACGCGGTGATCGCGCGCGGCTTCCGGTGGGAGTACGGCGACCTCGCCAACCCCGACGCCCTCGAGCACCTGGGCATCGAGGAGGCGCGCGTGGTGGTGACGACGATCTCGGATACGTTCCTCAAGGGCATCAGCACCCGGCGGCTGGTCGGCAACCTGCGGCGCCTGGCGCCCCGCGCGGTCATCGTGATGACCGGCGAGGAGAAGAGCGACGCGGTCGACCTGCTGCGCGCGGGCGCGGACCACGTGCTGATTCCCGGCGAGATCACCGGCGAGCGAATCCTCCAGCTCCTGACCGAGGACGCGCCCCCCGGCCCGCGCTGACCCCCCGCGCCCGTGTCGGCGGCCGAGGGCGCCAACGACGCCGACGGGCCTCTATCGGCCGCCGACGAGTGGGGGGCCGCCCCACCGTTCGAGCATCGCGAACTCCTCCACCGGCTTGCGCTTGAGCCGCGTGAGGCGCTTCACCGGGCGACCGAGCGGCATCACCGCGGCGAGCGCCACGTGCGAGGGCAGGCCGAGTAGCGCCTGCACCGCGGGCTCCCGGGCGGCGGCCAGGGTGGTGATGGTGCCGGCAAAGCCCTCGTGGCGGGCGGCGAGCAGGATGTTCCACGCGAACGGGTAGATCGACGCGCCGCTGATCACGCCGACCCGCTCGAGCTCGGAGTCCATGGAGGCCACCACCCTGAGGTCCACCCCGATCACCAGCACCACCGCGGCCTTGAGCACCGGCTCGATCAGGCGGGGCGGCGGCGGGGTCCGCTCGATGGTGGCCGCGTCCACCCGGGTCGGATCGATGGTGTTCCACGGGCTCTCGCCGACCTGCACCTGGGCCGCGTAGCGCTTGGCCGCGGGCTCGGTGGCGGCGGCGAGGCCCTCGCGGGTCTTGCGGTCGCGCACCACGATCACCTTCCAGCCCTGGCGGTTGCCGCCGCTCGGGGCGAAGCGCGCGCGGTCGAGGATCTTGAACAGGGTCTCGTCGGGCAGCGGCTCGTCGGTGAAGTCGCGGCCCGAGAACGTGGTGGTCATCACGTCGTACAGCTCCATGGGCGGACCCTCCTGAAGGTGGACTGGCCTGGACTGGCGAGGGGTGAATATACACCGCCAACGGCGGTATAGTACGCGCCATGACCTCCCCCTTCGCGACCTCGTCACTCTCCCTCGACGGCATCCGTGTCATCGATCTCTCGCGCGTCATCGCCGGGCCCTGGTGCGGGGCGCTGCTGGCGGACCTGGGCGCCGACGTCATCAAGGTGGAGGACACCGGCCCCGGTGACGAGTCGCGGACCTGGCCGCCCCACAAGGACGGCGAGGCCGCCGCGTACCTGCTCTTCAACCGGAACAAGCGCGGCATCGCGCTCGATCTGAAGACGCCGGAGGCGGTGGAGGTGGTCAAGCGGCTGGTGAAGGACGCCGACGTGGTGATCGAGAACTTCCGCACCGGCACGATGGAGTCGTTCGGCCTGGGCTACGACGTGCTGTCGCAGATCAACCCGCGGCTCATCTACTGCTCGGTCTCCGCCTTCGGGCGCACCGGGCCGCGCAAGGACAGCCCGGGCTACGAGGCGCTGATGCAGGCCTTCAGCGGGATCATGTCCATCACCGGCGAGCCGGGCGGCCAGCCGGTGCGGGCGGGGGTGTCGTTCCTCGACCTCACCACCGGGATCCTGTGCGCGCTCGGGGTCTCCAACGCGATCATCCAGCGCGGGCGCACCGGCCTCGGCCAGCGGGTCGACGGCTCGCTCCTCGAGACGGCGGTGAGCCTGCTCGCGTTCCACGCCGAGGGCTACCTGCTCACCGGCGCGCTGCCGCGCGCGCTCGGCTCCGGGCACCCGTCGCTCTCGCCCTATCGCAACTTCAAGTGCCGCGACGGGCAGTGGATCTTCATCGCGGCGGCCAACGACCGCTTCTGGCAGAAGCTCGCGAAGGCGCTCGGGCGGAGCGACCTGGCCGCCGACCCGCGCTTCGAGAAGAACCAGGGGCGGGTGGCGAACCGCGGGGAGCTGGAGGGCATTCTCGAGCAGACCATCGGCGCGCTCGACCGCGAGCCGCTGCTCAAGCGCCTGGAGGAGGCCGACGTGCCGGCCACCCCGGTCAACACGGTCGACCAGGTGATGAACGATCCACAGACCGCCGAGCGCGGTATCGTGCAGCGGGTGACCCATCCCAAGCTGGGTGAGATCCCGGTCGTCGGCACCCCGCTCCACTTCTCGCGGATGTCTCCCGGCGTCCGCCGCGCCGCGCCCCTCCGCGGCGAGCACACCGACACCATCCTCGCCGACCTCGGCTACTCCGCGGCCGAGATCGAGACCCTCCGCGCGAAGAAGGCCACCGCCTAGCCGAACTTGCGGGATTCCTCGCGGCGGTAGGCGCGGAAGGCGATCGCCAGGAAGGCCACGGTGTAGGCGGCGAGCCAGGCCAGGCTGACCGCCATCGGCTCGGTGCCGGCCCCGACCGCGCTCCACGCGAGCTGGCCGTAGTGGTAGGCGGGCAGGTAGGGCGCGACGGCGCGCACGAAGCCCGGCAGCTGCGAGAGCGGCAGGAAGAGGCCGGAGGCGAACGAGAGCGGCAGGTACACCAGGTTCGCCGCCGCGGGGGCCACGTTGGGCCCGCACGTGTAGCCGATCGCGAAGCCCAGCGCGATGAACGGCACCGAGCCGGCCAGGAGCCGCGCGATCACGTCGAGCCAGACGAGCAGGTCCTGGCGGATGCCGCCCACGATGACGCCGTAGACGATCAGCACGACCAGCGACAGCAGCGCGTAGGCCAGCGCGTTCACCACCTTGGCGGCAATGGCGATCAGCGGCGGCAGGGGGGTCGCCCGCATGAGGACGTCCACCTTGAGGCCGCGCTCGGTGGCGACCCCGATGCCGAAGCCGAAGACCATCACGCTCCCCACGCTGTAGGCCGCGAAGGACGCGATGAGGTACGCGCCCAGGTTGATCCCGTTGGGCAGGGTCTGCTTGACGTAGGGCAGGCCGAAGAACGTGAAGAACAGCACCGGCAGCGCCACGATGGTCACGCTGAACGCGGGGATGCGCCAGCGCATGCGCATCTCGCTCCGCGCCTGCACCACCAGCATGCGCCCGAGCGGCGCGGTGTCGCGCCGGGTTCCCCCTGGTGCCCCCGCGCTCACGGAGCGGCCGGCTCCGCGCGCCGGGTGAGCGCCAGGAACGCCTCCTCCAGGTCCGCGCCGGTCACCTCCAGATCCGCCACGTCCACCCCGCGGCGGAAGAGCTCGCGCAGGACCGCGGCCGGCTCGTTGCTGAGCAGGCTCGCGCGCTCCCCGGTGGCGCTGATCACGCTGGCGGGCAGGCCCTCCAGATCCTTGCCGGTGAACGGCCGCCCCGCGACGAGGGTGATCTTCTTGCCGGGCACGCGCGCCTTCAGCTCCTGCGGGCTCGCGTCCGCGATGACGGTGCCGTGGTCGATCACGATGATCCTCCGCGCCAACTCTTCCGCCTCGCGCAGGTAGTGGCTGGTGAACACGATGGTCTTGCCCGCCGCGGCGAGGGTCTGGATGCTGGCCACGAAGCCGCGGCGGGCCTCCACGTCCATGCCCACGGTGGGCTCGTCCAGGAAGAGGATGTCGGGGTCGCCGCAGATCGCGAGCGCGAAGTAGAGCCGCTGGCGCTGGCCGCCCGAGAGCGCGCCGATCCGCATCCCGGCCTGCTCGGCGAGCCCGGCCATCGCGATGGCGCGCTCGGCCGGGAGCGGGGCGGGGTAGTAGACGCGGAAGACGTCCACGATCTCGCGCACCGTCAGGACCGAGGTGGTGCCCGACTCTTGCAGCATGACCCCGCAGCGGCTCCGCGCGCGGCGGTCGGTGGGCGGCAGCCCGAAGAGGCGCACCTGGCCCGCGGTGGGCTGGCGCAGGCCGAGCATGAGGCTGATCGAGGTGGTCTTGCCCGCCCCGTTGGGCCCGAGCATCGCGACGACCTCGCCCGCGCGGATGGTGAGGTCGACGCCGCGCAGCGCCTCGACGGGGCCGTAGCGCTTGCGCGCGCCGACGAGGGCTACGGCCGGGGCGTCCGCCCCGGCCTCATCCCTTGAGGCCGTAGAGCCTCCGCGCGTTGTCGGCGAACAGCTTGCGCTTCTGCACGTTGGTGATGTCGCCGCGCTCCCGGATCTCGTCGAGCGACGCGGGATAGCTGTGGTCCCAGTGCGGGAAGTCGGAGGCGTAGACGATCTGGTTCTCGCCCACCAGCTTCAGGGCCTGGGGCAGCAGCCACTCGTCGGCCTCGCAGGAGAAGAAGATGGACCCGCTCCGCACGTAGTCGCTCGGCTTGCGCTTGAGGGTGGGAGCCTCGGCCGCGCGCTTGGCGTACTCGTCGTCCATCCGCTCCATCCAGTAGGGAGCCCAGCCGCAGCCCGCTTCCAGGTACGCGATGCGCAGGCGCGGGAAGCGCTCCGGGATGCCCTCGAAGATCATCGAGGTGATCTGCCGCATCTGCCCGAAGGCGTGCGAGCAGGTGTGGGCTTGGATGAAGCGCGGGAACAGCTCGAGGCCTCCGCCGCCGAGGTGCGAGCCGGAGGCGTGCACCCCCAGCATCACGTCGAGGCGGTCGGCCTCCTCGTAGATCGGCAGGAAGCGCGCATCGCCCAGGAGATGGCTACCGTCGGCGGCCAGCATCGCGCCCACCAGGCCGAGCTCGGTCACCGCGCGGCGCAGCTCGCGCGCGGCCGCGTCCGGGTCCTGCACCGGCAGCAGGGCCACCGCGTGCAGCCGCGGGGACTGCTTGACGAACTCCTCGTGCAGGAAGGTGTTGTAGGCGCGACAGAGCGCCACCGCCCACTCGCGGTCCTTGAGGAACGAGAGGAAGAGCCCGAGGGTCGGATACAGCACCGCCTGCTCCATGCCGCCCAGGTCGAGCGCGCGCAGCCACTGCTCCGCGGTTCCCGCGCTGTCGCCCAGCGTGCCGAGCATTCGCCGGTCCCAGCCGTCCCACGGATAGAACGGGAACGCCTGCGGGCGCCGGTTGTACGGGGCGTCGAGATACTTGGCCACCTGCTCGAGAGACTCGGTCACGTGGCCGTCGGCGTCGATGATGGCGTGGGCGGGCTGGCTCATCGGTTCCTCCAGCGCGGAATCGCGTCCGGGTTGACGCAGTGGGCGGGCGGCTCACCGCGCCCGGCGGCCAGGATCTGGTCGAGCGCGAGCCGGAGGTTCGCCCGGCGGCCCGCCTCGCTGTGGCTCACGTTGTGCGGGGTCAGGATCAGGCGCTCGGGATCGACCGCGCGCAGCGGGCTCTCCGCGGGCAGGGGCTCGCGGGTGAAGGCGTCGAGCGCCGCGCCCGCGATCCAGCCCTCGGTCAGCGCCCGCGCCACCGCCTCCTCGTCCGCGATCTCGCCCCGCGCGGTGTTGATCAGCACCGCGGTGGGCTTCATCGCGCGGAGCGCCTTCTCCCCGATCAGGTTGCGCGTCTCGTCGGTCAGCGAGGCGTGGAGCGACACCACGTCGCTCTCCGCGAGCAGCGTGGGCAGATCCACCAGGGTGGCCCCCAGCGAGCGGGCGCGCTCCTCGGACACGTACGGATCGGACGCGAGCAGGCGCACGTCCCAGTTCACGAGCCGCCGGGCCACGTGCG
>DATJIR010000155.1:0-3363 GCA_035493135.1 Verrucomicrobiia bacterium | reverse complement strand
GTCTTCGTGACCGGCCTCGCCGGCTCGGCCCTCACCGCCGAGCTCGGGATCATGAAGATCACCGAGCAGATCGACGCGCTGCAGGTCATGGCGCTCAGCCCGATGCGCTACCTGGTAGTTCCGGCGCTGGTGGCCGGGGTGATCACCTTCCCGCTGCTGGTCTCGATCTTCGACGTAGTCGGCATCGCGGGCGGCTACCTGGTGGGGGTTACGCTGCTGGGCCTCTCCCCCGGCACGTATCTGGGTGAGATGAAGACCTTCGTCGACTGGTCGGACCTCATGACCGGCTACTGGAAGGCTATCTCCTTCGGGATCATCGTGCCGTGGGTCTGCACCTACAAGGGCTTCAACTGCGGCCACGGCGCCGCGGGGGTCGCGCGCGCGACCACCCAGGCGGTGGTGCTCTCCTCGGTGCTGATCCTGGTGTGGGACTACTTCCTGGGGTCGGTGCTGCCGTGATCCGGGTCCAGGGCCTCCGGAAGCGGTTCGGCGCCCAGGAGGTGCTCCGGGGTGTCGACCTCGACATCGCGACGGGCGAGATCATGGTCGTGATCGGGCGCAGCGGCGGCGGCAAGTCGGTGCTCCTCAAGCACCTGATCGGCCTCCTGCGCCCGGACGCGGGGGCGGTGCTGGTGGACGGCACCGACATCACCCGCCTGCGGGGCCGCGCGCTCGATCGGGTGCGGGAGCGCTACGGGGTCGTCTTCCAGGGCGGCGCGCTCTTCGACTCCATGTCGGTCTTCGACAACGTGGCCTTCCCGCTGCGGGAGAAGAGCCGGCGCACCGCCGCCGAGATCACCGGGCGCGTCGAGGAGAAGCTCGAGCAGGTGGGACTGGGCGGCATGGGGGCCAAGAACCCGGCCGAGATCTCGGGGGGCATGCGCAAGCGGGTGGCGATCGCGCGGGCCCTGGTGACCGAGCCGGAGATCGTGTTCTTCGACGAGCCGACCACCGGCCTCGACCCGATCCTGGTCAACACGATCCACCACCTGATCGTGGACCTGCACCGCAAGTTCCGCTTCACCGCGGTCATGGTGAGCCACGAGATCCCGGAGATCTTCGAGATCGCGGACCGGGTCGCGATGCTCCACGAGGGCACGATCGTCGAGGTCGGCCCGCCGGACGGAGTGCGCGGCTCGGTCAAGCCGGTCGTCCAGCAGTTCATCCGGGGGGAGGTCGAAGCGGTGCCCGCGGAGCCCCATCGGTAGTCGGCCAATCGGTCGGGAGGAGACCACGAATGAAGCGATCGGCACTGGATCTGGGCGTGGGCGTGTTCGTGCTCATCGGCCTGATCGCCCTGGGATGGATGTCGGTGAAGCTCGGGCGCGTCGATCTCCTGGGTAACCGGGGCTACGTGGTCAGCGCGGACTTCCCCACCGTGGGTGGGCTGAAGGCCGGCTCGACCATCGAGATCGCGGGGGTCGAGGTGGGCCGGGTCGACCGCATCGTGCTGCAGGACTACCAGGCCCACGTGATCATGATGATCCAGCCCGGGGTGAAGCTCCAGGACGACTCGATCGCCTCGATCAAGACCAAGGGCCTGATCGGCGAGCGCTACGTCCGCATCAGCCCCGGGGGCTCGGACAAGCTCATTCCTCCCAACGGGAGGATCCGCGAGGTCGAGCCGCCGGTCGACATCGAGGAGCTGCTCTCCAAGTACATATTCGGCAAGGTGTAGACTCTCGAACCGGGAGGACCCGATGAACTGGTTTCATGTGAAGGCAGCGCTGCTGGCGGTGGGGCTGGCGGTCACCGCGGTCGGACCCGCCTCGGCGGGAGTGCCGACCGACCAGCTCCGGGGCGCGGTGGACCGCGTGCTGAAGACCCTGGACGACCCGAGCCTCAAGGGCGAGGCCAAGGTGGCCGATCGGCGCGTCGCGGTCCGCAAGATCGCCAACGAGATCTTCGACTTCGGCGAGATCGCCAAGCGGTCGATGGCCCGCCACTGGCAGCCGCTGTCCGAGGCGCAGCGGTCCGAGTTCGTCAGGCTCTTCGCCGACCTGCTCGAGCGCTCCTACATCTCGAAGATCGAGACCTACGGCGGCGAGAAGATCCAGTACACCGCGGAGCGGGTCGACGGCGACTACGCGACGGTGTCGACCCGGATCATCACCAAGAACGGCACCGAGGTGCCGGTCGACTACCGCATGATCAAGCGCGGCGACCGCTGGCTCGTCTACGACGTCAGCATCGAGGGGGTCAGCCTCGTCTCCAACTATCGCACCCAGTTCAACAAGATCATCCAGACCTCGTCCTACAACGAGCTCGTCTCCAAGCTGAAGAACAAGCAGGACGAGCTCATGGCCGAGGACAAGGGGCAGAAGAAGAAGCTATGACCAAGAGCGGACTCCTTCGCGCGCTGCTGCGCCGGCCCGGCCTCGTACCGATGGTGGGCGCCCACGACGCCCTCTCCGCGAAGCTCATCGAGGCGGCCGGCTTCCCGGTGGTGTGGTCCTCCAGCTTCGCGGTCTCCGCGGCCCACCGGGCGGTGCCCGACGTGAACCTCCTGACCATGACCGAGAACCTGGCGGCCGCCCTCTTCATCGACGAGGCGGTGGCGGCCCCGGTCATCGCGGACGTCGACAACGGCTACGGCAACGTGGTCAACGTCGTCCGCACCGTGCAGGAGTACGAGCGGGCCGGCATCGCGGGCATCTGCATGGAGGACAACGTCTTCCCCAAGAAGTGCAGCCTCTACCCCGGCATGAAGCGCGAGCTGCTCTCGGTGGAGGAGTTCGCGGGCAAGGTGCGTGCCGCGGTGGACACCCGCAAGGACCCCGACTTCGTGCTCATCGCGCGCGTCGAGGCCCTCATCGCTGGCTGGGGCATGAAGGAGGCGCTGCGCCGGGCCCACGCCTACGCCGACGCGGGTGCCGACATGGTGCTGATGCACTCGAAGTCCAAGACCGCCGCCGAGATCCTCGAGTTCATGCGCCTCTGGGACCGGCCGACCCCGGTGGTGGTGGTCCCGACCCTCTACCCGTCGGTCACCTTCGAGGAGCTGGAGCAGGCCGGCGTCAAGATGGTGATCTGGGCGAACCAGGTGCTGCGCGGCGCGGTGCGGGGCATGCAGCAGACCCTCGAGACCCTGGCCCGGGAGCGCCGCCTCGACGCGCTCGACCCGCACATCGTGCCGCTCGAGGAGATCTACCGGCACGTGGGCGTCGACGAGTTCAAGGCGATCGAGGAGGCCTACCTGCCCGCCTCCCCCGGCCCGGCCCGCGCGGTCATCATCGCGGCCGGCTCCGGCAAGTCCCTGCTGCCGCTCACCGAGGACCGGCCCAAGTGCATGCTCGACATCAAGGGCCGCACCATCCTCGAGCGCCAGATCGACACCCTGCGGGCCTGCGGGGTGCAGGACAT
>DATJIR010000154.1:0-31216 GCA_035493135.1 Verrucomicrobiia bacterium | reverse complement strand
CGCAGTCGGCCCGCCCGCGCGCTAGGGCCGGTCGAAGAGCTTGACCGCGAGCGCTCCGTGCGTCACCGCGGCTCCCGCCCGCAGGGCGGCGGCCAGGAGCGCCGCCTCCGCGACCTCCTCCCGGGTGGCCCCGGCATTCTTCGCGTTGCGCGTGTGCACGTCGAGGCAGTAGGGGCACTGGGTGGTGCAGGCCACCGCCAGGGCGGTCAGCTCACGATACTTGCGCGGGATCTTGCGTCGCGGCCGACGATGCTGTCGAGCTCCACGAAGCCCTTGAACTCGGCGGGAGCGAGCTTCTTGAACTCCCCGAGGACCTTCAGATCGTCCGAATGTGGTAGTGGCTCATTACGCTCCCTCTCGGTCTCGTACGACGTGCACGTCAGTGCGTCGGCCGCGTCAGCCCAGCTCGGCGAAGGTGATCAGCACGATCAGGGACAGCACGACCGCCCAGCGCTCGAGCTCCATCGCGTCCCTCAGCATCGCGGTCTCTCCTCACCGCGGCGCCCACGAAACGCGAAGGTCATCGCGCACGGCACCGCGGCGATCGCCACCATCACGAGGGCCAGGATCATCTTCTGGACCATGGCGTCCTCCCTCGAGCGAAGGGAGGATAGCAAACGTCATACCACGGCCGGGTCGGCCAAGAAACCGGCCGGTTGAGCCGCGGGCCGCCGGTCGGAGCCCGGGCGTTGTGCCCGGGCGCCACCGGCGATTCGGGTCATCGTCCCGCTTGACGGATCAACTGGAGTTGATGAATAGTGCCGGCATGGCGGCGGGAACGAGGCTCACCGACGAGGTGCTGCGCATGTTCCGGGCCCTCGGCGACGAGACCCGCCTGCGCCTCCTGCGGCGGCTGCGCGAGGGTGAGCAGTGCGTGTGCGATCTCACCGACGAGCTCGACACCCGGCAGTCGCTCCTGTCGTTCCACCTGCGCTCCCTGAAGGACGCGGGGCTCGTCACCGATCGGCGCGACGGGCGCTGGGTGTACTACGCGCTCAACCCGGACGGCCTCGAGACCCTCCGCCGCGCGCTCGACGAGCTCCGGCCCTCCAACCGCGCCCTTCGCGTGCTGCGCCGGTGTGACTGAGCCCTCGATCCCGCGCGACCGCGTCCTGGTCCTCTGCACGCACAACTCGGCGCGCAGCCAGATGGCCGAGCGGCTCCTGCGCCATCTGGGCGGCGACCGGTTCGAGGTGGCCAGCGCCGGCACCGTCGCGACTCGGGTGCACCCGCTCGCCGCGCGGGTGATGGAGCAGATCGGCCTCGACCTCCGGGGGCACTCGTCCAAGACCCTCGAGCGTTACCTCGGCGAGCGGTGGGACTACGTGATCACGGTCTGCGATCAGGCGGGCGAGCGCTGCCCCCTCTTCCCCGGGCCCGCCCGGCGGATCCACTGGAGCTTCGAGGACCCGTCGGCCGCGACCGGCAGTGAGGCGGACCGGCTCGCGACCTTCCGGAGCGTCCGGGACGCGATCCGGGAGCGGCTCCGGACCTGGCTCGCGGAGAGGCGCCCGGCGGCATGACCCCGGGCAGCGGGGCCTGGCTGCTCGCGATCTGCGTGTCGCGCGTCGGCGCCTACATGATCTACATCGCCTACGCCGCCGCCCTTCCCGTGCTGCAGCGGGAGTGGGACATGTCGGCGACCGCGGCGGGTGGGATCGCGTCCTGCTTCCAGCTCGCCTACGCGCTCTCGCTGATGGGCTGCTCCGAGATCGCCGACCGCGTCGGCGCCCAGCGAGTGTTCCTCGTGGGCACCCTGGCCTCGGCGGTGATGGCCGCGCTGTTCGCGCTCTTCGCCCGCGACTACTGGTCGGGCCTGGTCCTCTACACGCTGCTCGCGCTGGCCCTCGGCGGCACCTATACGACCGGGGTGCTGCTGGTGGCCGAGAACGTCCCGGTGGCCCGCCGGGGCCGCGCCATGGGCTTCTTCCTGGCCGGCCACTCGCTCGGCCTCGCCCTGGCGCTGGCGGTCACCGGCATCGCGGTGTCGCGCGGAGGGTACCCGCTCGCGTTCGCGCTCGTCGCGGCGGGCCCGATCGTGGGCGGCGGGCTCGCCTGGTGGGTGGTGCGCGACACCCCGAACGTGGTCACGCCCCGCGCCGGCGGTGAGCGCTTCGCGGGAGCGGTGCTCCGCAACCGTCCGGCCATGCTGGTGATCGCGGGCTACACCTTCCACTCCTGGGAGCTGCTCGGCATGTGGGCCTGGACGCCCGCGTTCCTGGCCGCGTGCTTCGTGGCGACCGGCTCCACGCTCGATCGCGGGGCCGGCCTCGGCGCCTACATGACCTCGCTCTTCCACGGGACCGGCATGCTCGCCTCGATGGTCGCGGGCGTCCTCGCCGATCGCCTGGGGCGCGTCCCGGTCATGCTCATGATGGCCTCGCTGAGCGCGGGCTGCTCGCTCGCGTTCGGCTGGCTGCTCGGCACCCCGGTGGCGGTGGTGGTCGCGCTCGGCCTCGTCTACGGCTTCGCCGCGCTCGGCGACTCGCCGATCTACTCGACCGCCATCACCGAGGTGGTGACCCCGGCCTTCCGCGGCGCCGCGCTGGCCCTCCGCTCGCTGGCCGGCTACGGGGCGGGCGCGATCGCCCCGCTGCTCTTCGGGGCCATCCTCGACTGGTACGGCGGGCGCAGCGCGCAGGCGTGGGGCTGGGCGTTCGTCAGCCTCGGCGTGGCTGGCCTCGTCGCGGTGGCGTCGGTGCTCATGCTCCACCGCGCCCCCGGAGCCCACGTGCTCCAGCGCGCGAAGGCGCCGTCGTGACCGCGGACGGCGCGCGCCCCGATCGCGCCCGGCGGGTGACCGCGGAGGCGGTGGGCACCGCGTTCCTGCTCGCGGCGGTGATCGGCTCCGGCATCATGGGCGAGGGGCTGGCCGGCGGCAACGTGGCCATCGCGCTGCTCGCCAACACCCTCGCGACCGGCGCGGCTTTGGTCGCCCTCATCCTGACCTTCGGCGAGATCTCGGGCGCGCACTTCAATCCCGCGGTCACTCTCGCGGAGGCGGTGGGCGGCGGCCTCGCGTGGCCGGACGTGCCCGCCTACATCTGCGCCCAGATCGTGGGCGCCTTCGGGGGCGTGGCGATCGCGCACCTGATGTTCGGCGCGCCGGTCTTCTTCGCCTCCCGCCACGCCCGCAGCGGTCCGGCCCAGCTCCTGGGCGAGCTGGTGGCGACCTTCGGCCTGCTCGCGGTGATCCAAGGCTGCGCTCGCCATCGGGCGGGCGCGGTGCCGTACGCGGTCGCGGCCTACATCACCGCCGCGTACTGGTTCACCTCGTCGACCTCGTTCGCGAACCCGGCGGTGACGCTCGCGCGCGCGGCGAGCGACACCTTCGCGGGCATCCGCCCCGCAGACGCCCCCGCGTTCATCGCGGCCCAGCTGGTGGGTGCGGCGGCGGCGACGGGGTACTTCCGCTGGCTCCTGCGGCCTCCCCGAGCAGCTTCTCGACGATGACGCAGTCGCGCCATTCCCCCGCGAGCTTGCCGTGGCGCGCGTACACCCCGACGGTGCGGAAGCCGGCCCGCTCGTGCAGGGCCAGGCTCGCCAGGTTCTCCGGGAAGATGCGCGAGACGAGCTTCCAGAAGCCGCGCGCCTCGTAGCAGCGAAAGAGCGCGTCGAGAGCGGCGCGGCCCGCCCCGTGGCCGCGCGCGCTGCGGTCCACGTAGACCGAGTGCTCGGCCACGCCCGCGTAGGCGGGCCGGGCGCGGTAGGCGCCGGCGGAGGCCCACGCCACCACGACCCCGTCGCGCTCGACCACCACGGTCGGGTAGCGGTCGCCCTTGCTCGCGAGCTGGGCCCGGATGTCCTCCGGGCTCCGCGGCTCCGTCTCGAAGGTGGCCACGCGCTCCTCGATGCCCTGGTTGTAGATGCGGGCGATCGCGGCCGCGTCCTCGGGTCCGGCGAGGCGGGTGGTCACGCTCATGACCGGGTAACTGTATCATCGCGGGCATGGACCGTGCCGCGCTCGCGCGGCTGCGCGGCTGGCTCGCGCGCGCCGACCTCGTCGCCATCGATCCCGAGAGCGTGGGGGGCCTCCGGAGCGCGCTCGACGAGCCCGACCCGCCGGTCACCGCGGGGCGCGGGGGCGCGCTCGTCGCGTACACGCCGGGCCCCGGCCGCCGGCGGCTGCTCCAGCTCGACCGCCGCGGCCACCTGATGGCCGCGTGGCGGTGGTGTCCCGACGGCCGGCTCGCGTGGGCGAAGTGCCTCCTGCCCGACGGGCGCTGGCTCGGGATCGAGCCCGCGGTCGACACCCATCCGGCCTGGGGCCTCTCGGATCGGGTCTGGCAGGTGGCGGCCGACGCGCCGTGGCAGCCGCGCGAGGCGCTCACGCTCTTTCAGTCCCTGGACTACGCGCGCCCGGACTTCATCCCCCCGCTCGCCGAGCCGCGCCGGCTGCCCGCGGGGGGCGGGACCGCGCTGCTCAACCTGATCGCGGGCCTGATGAAGGACCACGGCGTTTCCACCGTCCGCTACCGGGGCCCCTACCCGACCGAGCATCTCTTCACCGCGCTGCTCGAGTGCTTCCGCTACGACGCGGGCGAGGCCCTGCCCCTCGAGCGCTTCCTGGCCGACGGCGCGCTCGACTGGCACCCCGCGCCGTTCGAGACGCACCACGTGACGTCCGGCGTCGTGGTGCAGCTCCGCCACGAGGTCGACAAGGTGATCCTCGACGGCGTCCCGTACTATCGCGCGGAGTGGCAGAACATACGGCGGCGCGAGCCCCGCGTGGTCCGCACCGACGGCGATCGCGTGGTCTGCTCGCTCTGGGCGCTCGGGGGCCCGATCGAGGACCGGCTCGTGCTCGATCGCCGGGGCGAGGTCCGCGAGACGCCGGTGCCGGCGACGGACGCCTCGGCCCCGGCCCCGCTGCCGCCGGTCTGGCCGGTGGCCCTCGGCGAGCTGATCGCCCGCGAGAGCGCGCCCGCGCTGGCCGCCGACATCGCGCGGGTCACCGCCGGCCTCGCGCTCGAGTGGGGCCCGGTGCCGGGCGACCTGCTGCGCGTGAACGGCCAGCGCGTTCGCCTGAGCCGCCGGCTGCGCGAGGCCGGGATGGCCGCGCTCGCCGGCGCCGCGTCGCCGCCCGAGCGCGCCGAGCAAGCCCTGCGCTTCGTGCTGGAGGTGGCCCGGCTCCTCGGGCCCGAGGTCCGCCTGCGCGCCCAGGCCCGCCTCGAGGCCCTCGACGAGGCCGAGCAGCGCCGCATCCTGGAAGCCGCCCCCGTGGAGCTCCCGCAAGCGCTGGGCGAGTCGGTCGGCCGGTTGCTCGCCCTGGTGATTCGCGGGGGCGGGTAGGCTCGGAATCGGGCCCCGAACGCGGCGGTCCACCGTTTACTTCTTCAGGCTCTTCAGCTGCGGGGGCCCAGAAATGGCCCCCGCACTCCCCCAGGCCGCGGGCAACCCGCGGGGTCGGCGGACTTCCCGCGCGCCCTCCCCTTGCTACGACTTGCCGGCCCGCGTGAGCAGCCAGACGTTCAGCAGCACGAAGCCGGCGAGCGAGGCCACCGACAGCGTGAAGTAGGCGAGGCAGATCGCCTCCTGGCGGGTGAGCCAGGTGGCGGTCCGGACGCGACGCCAGAGCGATTCGCGCACGAACCGCACCGAGTCGTGGTTGAGGGTCGGCACGCCCACCATCTCCACCAGGATGTGGTAGCCGTCCATCTCGAGGAACCAGAACGGGTACAGGCTGATCAGGAACGACTGCAGCTGCAGCAGCGCGGAGGCGGCGAGAAAGCCCTGGATGAGGCCGGGCTCGAGCCGCGCCGCGATCCAGAAGCAGAAGAAGCCCAGGAAGAGATGGAAGAGCGGGCCGGCCACCGCGTTGACGATGCGGGCCCGGCGCGTGGCCATGAAGATGTCGGTGACGTCGGCGTAGAAGGTCGGGATGAAGCCGTGGAGGATCGTGAAGCCGAACTCACGCACCCGTCGCCGGTAGTGGATGCACGCCAGCGCGTGGATGATCTGGTGGTTGACCACGGTGAGCCAGAACACGATCTTCACGAGCAGGATCGCCACCAGCGGATGGCTCGCGAGCCCGTGGGTGACCTCGCCGAGGTCGCGCCAGATCGCGAGCGCGCTGCGGCCGCCCAGCACCACCATGATCGCGAGCGCGGCCAGCGCCCACGGGGTGAAGAGCAGGAACCCGCCGTAGCGGTACACCCGCTCGAAGAACTGGTGCGACCGTCGGCTCGTGACGGTCAGGCGCTCGAGGGCGTGGAGCGTGCCCTCCATCGCGCGGGCGGCCGGGTTGCGTCGGTTCCGCGCCAGCACCGCGCGCAGGCGCGACACCGGGCGCATGGTCAGGAGATCGGCGCGCAGCAGCTTGACGATCAGGGTCGGGATGATCTCGAAGTCGAAGGAGCCGTAGTGGAGCAGGTAGGACGTGGCGATCTCCTGGAGCGACGCCTGGCCGTCCATCAGGCCCCAGAGGAACTTCTCGGTCTCGGTGATCTGGATGATCACCTCGGTGCGGCGGTTCTTGAGCGCGTAGGTGACCACGCCCTGCGGGGCGTAGGGCAGGCGCGCCATCTCCCAGTCGGCGTCGGGGATGCGCTGGGGGCGGCTATGGAGGTAGGCGACCGCGCTCGGGATCTCGCGCGTCTCGAACCCCTGGCCGTCCGGCTCCCGCACCAGCAGCTCGATGCGGGTGCGCTTCGGTCTGCTCTCCGCGGCCTCGTCGCCGACCTCGCTCACGCTCGAGCTCCCGGAGGGCGCTACTTGTGCTCGATGTCGAGGCCGGTGGCCTCCAGCCCCCAGCGGGTCACCTCGGCCACGAGGTCGGAGGAGTCGCGCAGCCGCTTGAAGGCGACCTGGACCATCTGCTGGAAGAACTTGGCCGCCGCGACCGGGCTCCCCGCCACGAAGCGGTTGAGGCTGTCGCGGTCCAGGCTGTAGAGCAGGCTGTCGATCTCGGCCTGGCAGGTGGCGGAGCGCCGGCGCTCGTCGCCGAAGAGGCTCATCTCGCCGAAGGCCTCCCCGGAGCCCAGGCGCGAGAGCACCTGCTCGACCCGCCCGGTGACCGGCTTCGAGACCACGATGCTGCCGTCCTTGATCAGGAACAGCTCCTCGCCGGGATCGCCCGCGCGGAAGAGCACGTCGCCCTTCCTGAGACGACGCTCCCGGAAGCCGGGCCAGAGGGCCAGCAGGACGGGCTCCTCCACGTCCCTGAAGAGCAGCACCCGACGCAGGAACCCGATCTCGGGGAGGTTGGCCACTCAGCGCCGTCCGGCGAGCGCCTGCATCAGGTGGCCCAGCGCTTGAGCATGACGTTCTGCAGGGCGCGCGCCCGCTCACGGTCGGAGACCTGCGCGGTGCTGCCGAGGGCGTGCATGATGGCGGCGCGCTCGTCGGCGGAGAGCTCGAAGCCCGCCAGCACCCGCGCGGGGTCGCTCACCAGATCGGCAAGGAACTCCTTGTCGATCATCACCTGCCCGACCAGGTCCTGGATCCCCTTGCCCGCCACGCGCCGACCTCGACTTTTCCGGGCCGTCGATCCCGACCCGGAAGGCCAATTTAGCAGAAACGGCGCGGTTTTAAAAGCCTCTTCCTCACTCGTACCGGAGGGCGTCGATCGGGTTCAGCCCGGCGGCCTTCCGGGCCGGGTAGAACCCGAAGAACACCCCGACCGCGGCGGCAAATCCGAAGGCCACGACCACCGCCTCGGTGCTCCCAGGGTGCGCCACTGCGCGAAGTAGGCGATCGCGTAGGAGCCGGCCAGTCCCATCGTGATGCCGACGACGCCACCGATCAGCGAGAGGGTCACCGCCTCGACGAGGAACTGCAGGAGGATGTCGCGGCCGCGCGCGCCGACCGCCATCCGGAGCCCGATCTCCCGGGTCCGCTCCGTGACCGACACCACCATGATGTTCATGATGCCGATGCCGCCCACCAGCAGGGGGACGGAGGCGATGGCCGCGAGCAGCAGGGTCAGCACCCGGGACGAGGCCTCCTGCGACTGCAGGACCTCGGTCAGGTTGCGGATGTTGAAGTCGTCGTCCTGGAAGGACTGCAGGCGGTGCCGCTGACGCAGCAGCCCGCGGATCTCCTGCTCCGCCTCCGGCATCGCGCGCGCCTCGCGCACCTTGACCGCGATCGAGCCCACCGATCGCGCGTTGGCCTGGCTCGCGCCCAGCACCTTCTTCTTGGCGGTGGCGAGCGGGACCAGGACCGTGTCGTCCTGGTCCTGGCCGAAGGTGGTCTGGCCCTTGCGCTCGAGCACGCCGATGACCGTGAACGGCACGTTCTTGATCCGGACGACCTGGCCGAGCGGCTCGCCGTCACCGAACAGGTTGCCGGCGACGGTTTGTCCGAGGAGGGCCACCTTGCCGGCGCCGTCGATCTCCTCCTGGCTGAACAGGCGCCCGTCGACCACGTCCCACTCGCGCGCGGCGAAGAACTGGAGGGTCACGCCCTGGATGCCGGTGGCCCAGTTCAGGTTGCCGTACACCACCTGCGCGCCCCCGCGCGAGGTCGGCGCCGCCGCGGCCACCGCCGCGATCTCCCGCTGGATGGCCCACGCGTCGTCCTCGGTGATGGTCAGCTGGCTCCCCGAGCCCATCCGGACCCCGCCGGCCAGCACCGAGCCCGAGAGCACGATGATCATGTTCGAGCCCAGGCTCTGGATCTGCTCCGCGACCCGCGCCTGGGCCCCCGCCCCCACCGCCACCATCGTGATGACCGCGCCCACCCCGATCACGATGCCGAGCATGGTGAGCGCGCTGCGGAGCTTGTTCACCCGGAGGGCCCGGATCGCGATCCGGGCGCTGGCCCATGCGCTCCCCTACACGCCCACGGGCGGCCTCCTCCGATCGCTCATCACCTGCTGATGGGTGTGCGCTGACGGGTGCCCTGGGGCCACGGCCCGCGGATCGGGGCCGAGTCCGGGCTCGCTCGCCTGACGAGCCAGCCGGTTCGCCGGTTGACCCCTCGGTCTGTCAACGGATCGCCACTTTCGTTCGTCAGGACCGATGAGAGGGCGCGGGTGGACCGTCAGAGGGACGTGGAGCCCTCGCCCAGCCATGACCCGATCATGATCGCCCACTACGGGCGCCTGCGGCGGCTTTGCCGCCTGCTGCTGGGCGACCCCCAGGAGGCCGAGGACGTGGTACAGGAGGTGTTCCTGAAGGCGCACGAGGCGGAGCAGCTCGGCCGGCCCCCGATGGACTGGGCCGCCTGGCTCACCCGGGTCGCGGTCAACGCCTGCCACGACCGCCGGCGGGCCGGAGGCTGGATGCGCTTCCGGCTCCGCAGCAGCCACATCGACGACCTGCCCCTGGTGGCCGACACGCCGAGCCCGGGCGACGCCGCGGTCGGCGAGGAGACCCGGCGGCGCATCTGGGCCGCCTTTCGCGAGCTGCCGCGCCGGCAGCAGGCGGTGTTCGCGCTGCGGTACATCGAGGAACAGGCGACCGCCGACGTCGCGGTGGCGCTCGGCCTCTCCCCCGGCAGCGTGAAGCGTCATCTCTACCGGGCCATCCGCCATCTCCGGCGCGCCCTGGGGGACGCGCGATGAGCGCCTGCCTGTCCGACGACGCGCTGGCGCGCGTGCACGCCGACCTCGCGTCGATCCCCGAGCGGGCGCACCTGGCCGCCTGCGCGGCGTGCACCGGCCGCTCGCGGCAGCTGCGCCGCGACCTCGACGTCGTCACCGCGGTCCTGCGCGACACGCGCGAGCCACTGACCCGCGTTGCACCCGCGCGCCGCCGCTGGCTGCCCGCCGCGGTCGGGCTCTCCGCGGCCGCGCTCGCCCTCCTGGTATGGGTCGAGGTCGCGGTCTGGCGCGCGGTGACCCCGGTCCCGCCGTCCATGCAGCCGCAGGAGGTCGCCGCGATTCTCTCGGACGTCTCCGCGTCGCTCTTCTCGGTGAGCGGCGACCCGATGACGGGCGCGGGCGACGAGGCGCCGCTGAGCCTCGAGAGCATGGCCCGCGACGTCGACAGCACCCTGACCGGAGCCGAGCCGTGAGGCGCGTGATCGCCGGCGTGCTGCTGCTGGCCGTCGTCTCGGCGGCCCCGGCGCTCGCCCAGAGCCCGGGACGCGACGCATCGTCGATGCGCGGGAGCGGCGGGCGCGGCGACGGCGAGCTCTGGCTGATGATCCGCGCCGCCAATCTCACGCCGGAGCAGCAGACCCGCGTCCGTGCCATCCTGTCCGCGCACCGGGCGACCGCGCGCCCGCTGATCGAGCAGCTCCGGCAGGCGCAGCGGGAGCTGGGCGACAAGCTGCTCGCGCCCGGCCCGCTGCAGGCGGCGGATCTCCAGCCCCAGCTCCAGCGGATCGGCCAGCTCCGCGATCAGCTCGCCCAGGACAGCGCGGGCGCGGCTCTCGAGGTCCGGGCCGTGCTCACGCCCGAGCAGCTCGCCCGGGTCGCGCAGACGAGGGAGCGACTCCGGCAGCTGCGCGAGGAGATGCGCCAGCTCATGCAGCCCGCCCGGCCCTAGCGACCCGTGCGCGATACGCTCGCTCTGCTCGTCCTGGCCGTGGGGCTGGCCCTCCCCGTCCTCGCCCACGCGAGCCCCCCCGATCCGTCGTGGATCCCGGGGGTCTACGACGACGCCGACTTCGACGACGTCGTGACGCGCGTCGTGTCGGGGACCGGGAGCGTCGGTCCCGGCGTCCTCGACCCGCTCGGCGGCGTCCTGCGGCCGGCCGAGCGACTGGGCCACGCCCGCGAGGCGGCGCCCGAGGCGCCCCGGCTCACCGCCAATCACGGTCGCGCTCCTCCCACCGCGTAGCGCCTTCATCCCGTCGTCGGCGTGCGGCTCACGAGCCCCTCGGGGCTCGACCGGAAGGTCTCCGCGCTCCGGCGACCCGTCGAAACCCGAACGGAGGTGACCACCAGGAGGCGATCCATGCGCGAGCAGACCCTGACGTGCAGCGAGCCGTGCGCGGCGATCCACGAGGCCGGAGGTGGAGGCGATCTGTGGGCGGTCGTGCTGGCCGGCGGGGAGGGCACCCGGCTGCGGGCCCTCACGCGATATCTCTACGGGGAGGAGCGGCCCAAGCAGTTCGCGGTGCTCACCGGCTCGAAGTCGCTCCTGCGGCAGACGCTCGAGCGCGTCACGCGGCTGATCCCGCCGTCGCGCACCGTGATCGTGACCCAGGCGAGCCACGACCGCTACCTGGCGGCGGAGCTCACCGGCTTCCCCGACATCCACGTCCTCGCGCAGCCCTGCGATCGCGGGACCGCGGCGGGGGCCCTGCTGCCGGCGCACTGGATCCGCGCGCGCGATCCGCGGGCGGTGGTCGCGGTCTTCCCCGCGGACCACTTCATCCTCGAGGAGGACGTCTTCATGCGCCACGTCGCGGAGGTGACCGCCTACGTGCGCGCGCATCCGGACGGGCTCGTGCTGCTCGGGGTGCCGCCGACCGACGCCGATCCCGACTACGGCTGGATCGAGCCGGGCGCCCGGATCGGCTGGGCGGGACCCGACCCGGTCCATCGCATCCGCGGCTTCCGCGAGAAGCCCACCGAGGAGTCGGCCCGACGCCTCTACGCGCTGGGCGGACTCTGGAACACGTTCGTCTTCGTGGCGAGCGCGGCCACTCTCGTCGATGCCGGACGCGAGTGCGTTCCCCTCCTCCACGATCGCCTGGTCCGCATGGGAGTCTTCGCGGGCACGCACTACGAGCCCTGGGCGCTCCGGCAGGCCTACCTCTTCGCTCCCGCCGCGGACTTCTCCCGGGCGGTCCTGGAGTCGCCGGGCCTGACGCTGGCGGTGGCCGAGGTGGCGGCCTACACCTGGTGCGATCTGGGCACCGCGGAGCGGGTCGCGCGAACCCTGCGGAGCCTGGGCGGGCCGCCGCCGGCCTGGCTCCCCCTGCTCGGATCACGCTCGTGACCCGCGCTCGCCGCGGGCGCCCTCGCTCACCCCCATTCCGCCTGGTCCGGCCGAATGATCCGGCCGAGTGGCGCGTCAAAATGTGCTACAAGCGGAGCCACACGAGAGGGGGGCCGCATGGCTGGCGAAGCACATGAGTCCGGGGAGTTGGGTCCGACATCCACGGACTCGCCGCGCCGGTCGAGGGGCCGGATCGTCGTCATCGGGATCGTCCTGGCCGCGCTGCTCGCCGGAGGCGGCTACTTCGCCCTGAACCGGCCCGGGCGGGCGGCCCAGCGGGCCACCCCCACGGGTCCGCGCCCGGTCCCAGTGGTGACGACCCCCGCCCGAACCGGCGATCTCCCCGTCTATCTCACCGGCCTCGGGTCGGTGACCCCGCTCAACACGGTGACGGTCCGGAGCCGGGTCGACGGCCAGCTCATGCGGACGTCCTTCCAGGAGGGCCAGATCGTCAAGGCCGGCGACGTCCTGGCCGAGATCGATCCGCGGCCCTTCGAGGCCCAGCTCACCCAGGTCGAGGGCCAGCTCGCCAAGGACGAGGCCGCGCTCGCGAACGCCCGCCTCGATCTCGAGCGATACCGGACGCTCGTCAAGGGCGGCTTCATCCCGCAGCAGCAGCTCGACACGCAGGCCTCGACGGTGTCCCAGCTCGCCGCCGCCATCAAGGCCGACCAGGGCAACATCGACGCGATCCGCCTGCAGCTGACGTACTGCCGCATCCTCGCCCCGATCACCGGCCGCACCGGCCTCCGTCTCGTCGACGCGGGCAACATGGTGCACGCCAACGATCCCGGCGGGCTCGTGGTGCTCACCCAGGTCCAGCCGATCGCGGTGCTGTTCACGATCCCCCAGGACAACCTGCCGGCGGTGCTCGCACGCCAGCGGGCGGCGGGGGCGATCGCGGTGGAGGCCTTCGACCGCGAGGGGCGCACCCGGATCGCCACCGGGGCGCTCGTCGCGGTGGACAACCAGATCGACCAGGGCACGGGGACGGTCAAGATCAAGGCCGCCTTCGACAACACCGACGGCGCGCTCTACCCGAACCAGTTCGTCAACGCGCGCGTGCTCGTCGACACCATCAAGGGAGCGGTGCTGGTGCCCAACGAGGCCATCCAGCGCGGCTCCCAGGGCCCGTTCGCCTACGTGGTGAAGGCCGACAAGACGGTCGAGCTGCGCAAGATCACGCTCGGCCCCACCGAGAGCGGCGTCACCGCGGTGCGGGAGGGCGTGGCCGCCGGCGACGCGCTGATCGTGGACGGGGCCGACAAGGTGCAGGAGCGCTCGCGCGTGGAGCCCTCGACCCGCGGTGAGGGGCCGCCCGCGCGCCGGGGCGAGCGTCCGCCGGCCCGCGCGGGCTCATGAACCCGTCCCGGCCGTTCATCCTCCGGCCGGTCGCCACCTCGCTCCTGACCGCCGCGATCGTCCTGGCCGGTATCGTGGCCTATCGGCTGCTGGCGGTCTCGGCCCTGCCCCAGGTCGACTACCCGACCATCCAGGTGCAGACGTTCTACCCGGGCGCGAGCCCCGACGTCATGGCCTCCGCGGTCACCGCCCCGCTCGAGCGGCAGTTCGGCCAGATGCCGGGGCTCAAGCAGATGACGTCGACCAGCTCGTCGACCAGCAGCGTCATCACGCTGCAGTTCGACCTGAACCTGGCCCTCGACATCGCCGAGCAGCAGGTGCAGGCGGCGATCAACGCGGCGACCTCATTCCTGCCCACCGACCTGCCGAACCCGCCGATCTACAGCAAGGTCAACCCGGCCGACGCGCCCATCCTCACCCTGGGCCTCACCTCGAGCACGCTGCCGCTCACCGCGGTCCAGGACCTGGCCGACACCCGGCTCGTGCCCAAGATCTCCCAGCTCCCCGGGGTCGGCCTCGTCAGCCTGAGCGGCGGCCAGAAGCCGGCGATTCGCATCCAGGTCAACCCGGCCCGGCTCGCGGCCAACGCGCTCGCGCTCGACGACGTGCGCGCGGCGGTGGCGGCGGCGAGCGTGAACCAGGCCAAGGGCAGCCTCGACGGCCCGCGCCAGGCCTTCACCATCGGGGCCAACGACCAGCTCGTGAGCAGCGCGCAGTACCGCGACCTGGTGGTGGCCTATCGCAACGGCGCGCCGGTGCACCTGTCCGACGTGGCCGACACGGTGGATGACGCGGAGAACCTGCGCCAGGCCGCCTGGATGGGCACCGAGCCGGCGGTCATCGTGAACATCCAGCGCCAGCCGGGCGCCAACCTGATCCAGGTGGTGGACCGGGTCAAGGCGCTCCTGCCCGCGCTGCAGGCGACCCTGCCCGGCTCGATGAAGGTCGCGATCCTGAGCGACCGCACCACCACGATCCGGGCCTCGGTGCACGACGTGCAGCTCGAGCTGACGATGGCGGTGATCCTGGTCGTGCTCGTGATCTTCCTGTTCCTGGGCAGCCCGGCCGCCACATTCATCCCGTCCATCGCGGTGCCGGTCTCGATCATCGGGACCTTCGCGGTCATGTACGGGCTCGGCTTCAGCCTCAACAACCTCTCCCTGATGGCGCTCACCATCGCCACCGGCTTCGTGGTCGACGACGCGGTGGTAATGATCGAGAACATCGCGCGCTACATCGAGGCGGGCGACGGCCCGCTCGAGGCCGCCCTCAAGGGCTCGGCCCAGATCGGCTTCACCATCCTCTCGCTGACCGTCTCCCTCATCGCGGTGCTCATCCCGCTGCTGTTCATGGGCGACATCGTGGGCCGCCTCTTCCGCGAGTTCGCGATCACGCTCAGCGCGGCGATCCTGGTCTCGGCCGCGGTCTCGCTCACCCTGACCCCGATGCTCTGCGCCAAGCTCCTGCGCCACCACGGGCCCGAGGAGACGGGCCGGGTGGCGCGCGCCTCGCAGGCGGTGTTCAATCGCGTCCTCGACGCCTACGCGCGCACCCTGCGCATCGTGCTCGCCCACCAGGGGCTCACCCTCGTGGTCGCGGTCGGCACCCTCGGGGTCACCCTGCTGCTCTACGTGGTGGTGCCGAAGGGCCTGTTCCCGATCCAGGACACGGGGGTCATCCTCGGCATCTCGGAGGCGCCCCAGAGCGTGTCGTTCCCCGCGATGGCCGAGCGGCAGCTCGCGCTGGCCCGGGCCATCCAGGCCGATCCCGCGGTCGACACCCTGTCGTCCTTCATCGGCATCGACGGGGCCAACGTCACCCTCAACAGCGGGCGTATGCAGATCACCCTCAAGCCCCTCGACGAGCGCGGGATCGGGGTGCGCGACGTGATCGAGCGGCTCCGCGCGCGCCTGGCCGACGTGCCCGGCATCACCCTCTACCTCCAGCCGGTGCAGGACCTCACGGTGGAAGATCGGGTCAGCCGCACCCAGTACCAGTACAGCCTCGAGGATCCCAACGTGACCGAGCTCGACACCTGGGCGCCCCGGATGGTCGAGCGCCTCCGCGCGCTCCACGTGCTGCGGGACGTGGCGAGCGACCAGCAGGACCAGGGGCTCGAGACCTCGGTGCGCATCGACCGCAACACCGCCTCCCGGCTCGGCATCACGCCCCAGATGATCGACGACGCGCTCTACAACGCGTTCGGCCAGCGGCAGATCTCGACCATCTTCACCCAGCTCAACCAGTACCGGGTGGTGCTCGAGGTCAAGCCCGAGTTCCGGCAGGATCCGGCCGCGCTCCAGCAGATCTACCTGCGCTCCACCACCGGCGGGCAGGTGCCGCTCTCCACGTTCACCAGCATCGAGGAGCGCGCGACCCCGCTCCTGGTGAGCCACCAGGGCCAGTTCCCCGCGGTGACCATCTCCTTCAACCTGGCCCCCGGGGCCTCGCTCGGCGAGGCGGTGAACGCCATCGAGGCCACGCGGCGCGACCTGCGCATGCCCGCCGCGATCGAGGCGCGCTTCCAGGGCGCGGCGCGCGCCTTCCAGGCCTCGCTCGCCAACGAGCCGCTCCTGATCCTCGCCGCGGTGGTCACGGTCTACATCGTGCTGGGCGTGCTCTACGAGAGCTGGATCCACCCGGTGACCATCCTCTCGACCCTGCCCTCGGCGGGAGTGGGCGCGCTGCTCGCCCTCCTCGGCGCGCGCCTGGACCTCAGCGTCATCGCCCTGATCGGCATAATTCTGCTAATCGGCATCGTGATGAAGAACGCGATCATGATGATCGACTTCGCGCTCGACGCCCAGCGCACCGAGGGCAAGCCCGCCCCCGAGGCGATCTACCAGGCGTGCCTGCTCCGCTTCCGGCCGATCATCATGACCACGATGGCCGCGCTGCTGGGCGGCGTCCCGCTGGCGCTGGGTCGAGGCGTCGGCTCCGAGCTCCGCCAGCCGCTCGGCATCGCGATCGTGGGCGGCCTCATCATGAGCCAGCTGCTCACCCTCTACACGACTCCGGTGATCTACCTCGCCTTCGACCGTCTCGCCACCCGCGTGGCCCGCCGCCGCGCCGTCCCCGCCGGCGCGCCGCCCGAGCCCTCGAGGCCGTGAACCTCTCCGGTCCGTTCATCCGCCGTCCGGTCGGCACCACGCTGCTGACCCTCGCCCTGGTGCTGGCCGGGATCATCGGCTTCCGCCTGCTGCCGGTGGCGCCGCTGCCCCAGGTGGACTTCCCGACCATCAACGTCTCGGCCGGCCTGCCCGGGGCGAGCCCGGAGACGATGGCCTCCGCGGTGGCGACCCCGCTGGAGCGGCAGTTCACGCGCATCGCCGCCATCACCGAGATGACGTCCACCAGCTTCCTCGGCTCGACGAGCGTGGCCCTGCAGTTCGACCTCTCGCGCGACATCAACGGCGCGGCCCGCGACGTGCAGTCGGCGATCAACGCGGCGGCCGGCCAGCTCCCCTCGAACCTGCCGAGCAACCCGACCTACCGGAAGGTCAACCCCGCCGACGCCCCGATCATGATCCTGGCGCTGACCTCGCCCACCGCGACCACCGGCCAGCTCTACGACATGGCCTCCACCATCCTCCAGCAGAAGCTGGCCCAGCTGGAGGGCGTGGGCCAGGTGTTCGTGGGCGGCAGCTCGCTGCCCGCGGTGCGCGTCGAGCTCAACCCCCACGCGCTCGCCCGCTACGGCATCGGCCTCGAGGACGTGCGCGCGGTCCTCGCCAGCGCCAACGTCAATCGGCCGAAGGGGCAGATCCACGGCCCGGAGCGGGCGTGGGAGATCCGCACCAGCGACCAGCTGCGCTTCGCGGAGGAGTACCGGCCGCTCCTGGTCGCCTGGCGCAACGGGGCCGCGGTGCGGCTCTCGGACGTGGCGGAGGTGCGCGACTCGGTCGAGGACCTGCGCGCGGTCGGCCTCGCCAACGGCCGGCCCGCCGCGCTCATCATCATCTTCCGGCAGCCCGGCGCCAACATCATCGAGGCGGTCGACCACATCCGGGAGGCGATGCCCGAGCTGCACGCGCTGCTGCCCGCCGACGTGGTCCTCACCCCGGTGCTCGACCAGACCGTGACCATCCGGGCCTCGGTGTCGGACGTCGAGCACGCTCTGATGATCTCGGTGGCCCTGGTGGTGCTGGTGGTGTTCCTGTTCCTGCGGGACGGGCGCGCCACCGCGATCCCCGGCGTGGCGGTGCCGGTGTCCCTGATCGGCACCTTCGCCTTCATGTACCTGATCGGCTACAGCATCGACAACCTCTCGCTGATGGCCCTCACGGTGGCCACCGGCTTCGTGGTGGACGACGCGATCGTGGTGGTGGAGAACGTCATGCGCCACCTCGAGCAGGGGATGCGCCCGCTCGAGGCCGCGATCACCGGGGCCCGGGAGATCGGCTTCACGGTGCTGTCGATCAGCATCTCGCTGGTCGCGGTGTTCATCCCGATCCTCCTGATGGGCGGCCTGATCGGGCGGCTCTTCCGCGAGTTCGCGATGGTCCTCTCCATCGCGGTGCTCGTCTCGCTGGTGGTCTCGCTCACCACCACCCCGATGATGTGTGCCCTCCTCCTCCGCTCCCACGCGGGCCGGACCCGCGGCCGCTTCTACCGAGGCGGCGAGCGGGTCTTCGACTGGATGGTGCGGGGCTACGAGCGCACGCTCGGCTGGGCCCTCGCCTACCCGGGCACCGTGCTGGTCATCGCCGCCCTCACCTGCGCGCTGACCCTGTACCTCTTCGTGGTCATCCCGAAGGGCTTCTTTCCCCAGCAGGACAACGGCCGCCTCTCCGGCGGGGTGGTGGCCTCTCAGGACATCTCGTTCCAGTCCATGCGCCAGAAGGTGGCCCAGCTCGCCGCGATCGTGCAGGCCGACCCGGGAGTGGCCACCGTCACCGCCTACACCGGCGGCGGGGGCGGCCGCGGCACCACCGTCAACACCGCCCGCATGTTCGTCGCGCTCAAGGACCGCAAGCAGCGCGACGCCAGCGCCGACGAGATCATCACCCGCCTGCGCCCGAAGCTCGCGCGGGTGCCCGGGGCCACCCTCTATCTCCAGGCGGTGCAGGACATCCGGGTGGGCGGCCGGATCGGCAACGCCCAGTACCAGTACACGCTGCGGGCCGACAGCCTCCGGGACCTGAGCGAGTGGGCCCCGCGCATGCTCCAGGCCCTGCGCGGGCTCCCCGAGCTGCGTGACGTCTCGAGCGACCAGCAGGACGCGGGCCTGCAGGTGCCGCTCACCATCGACCGGGACACCGCGGCGCGGGTCGGGGTGAGCACGCGGCTCATCGACGAGACCCTCTACAGCGCGTTCGGGCAGCGCCAGGCCTCCACGATCTACACCGCGCTCAACCAGTACCACGTGGTGATGGAGGTGGCGCCCGAGTACTGGCAGAGCCCCGACGCGCTCTCCGCCATCTACGTCCGTTCGCAGACCGGGGCGACGGTCCCGCTCACCTCCCTGACCCGCTTCGAGCCCAGCGCGGCGCCGCTCCAGGTCAACCACCAGGGGCTGTTCCCGTCGGTGACCATCTCCTTCAACCTCGCCCCCGACGTCTCGCTCGGCCACGCGGTGACCGCGGTCGCGGAGGCGGGGCGCCGCATCGCGCTGCCCTCGACGGTGCGCGGCAAGTTCGCCGGCGCGGCGCAGGCCTTCCAGGATTCGCTCTCCACCCAGCCCCTGCTCATCCTGGCCGCGCTGGTCGCGGTGTACATCGTGCTCGGCATGCTCTACGAGAGCTACGTGCACCCGCTCACGATCCTCTCCACCCTGCCCTCGGCGGGGGTGGGGGCGTTGCTGGCTCTCATGGTGTGCCGGATGGACCTGTCGATCATCGCGATCATCGGCATCATCCTGCTCATCGGCATCGTCAAGAAGAACGCGATCATGGTCATCGACGTGGCCCTCGACCTGGAGCGCCGCGAGGGCCGGCCGCCCCGGGACGCGATCTACGTGGCCTGCCTGCAGCGGCTGCGGCCGATCCTCATGACCACGATGGCGGCCATGCTGGGCGCCCTGCCCCTGGCGCTCGGGACCGGCACCGGCTCCGAGCTGCGGCGCCCGCTCGGGGTGAGCATCATCGGCGGGCTCATGCTGAGCCAGCTCCTCACCCTCTACACCACACCGGTCGTGTACCTGTTCCTCGAGCGCTGGCGGATGCGCATGGCGCGGGCGTGGGCCCGCATCGGAGCGCGCATCGGCGTGCGCCGCCCCGCCGAGCAGATCAGCGGCGGCGAGTAGTCGACCTCGAACGAGAGGAGAATCGCATGCAGCTCGATCCCCGGACGATGAGCCAGGAGTCCACCTACAAGCTCCTGATCGGTTGCGTGGTCCCGCGGCCGATCGCGTGGGTCTCCACGGTGGGCGCCGACGGCGTCAACAACCTCGCCCCCTTCAGCTTCTTCATGGGCGTCTGCGGCGATCCGCCGACCATCGCGTTCTCGTCGGGCCCCCGCGCCCGGAACCGCAAGGACACCGTGCGCAACGCCGAGCACACCGGCGACTTCGTGGTGAACGTGGTCGACGACGACCGGGCCGAGCAGATGAACCAGACCTCCGCGGAGTGCCCGCCCGAGGTCGACGAGTTCGCGCTCACCGGCCTCACCGCCGCCCCCGGGGTGCGGGTGCGATCGCCGCGGGTGGTGGAGGCGCCGATCAGCCTCGAGTGCCGCCTGGCCCAGGTCATCCCGGTCGGGCGCGGGCCCCACAGCCTGGTGCTGGGCGAGATCGTCTACTTCCACGTGCGCGAGGACCTCTACGAGACCTCCACCGGGCGCATCGACATGGCGCGCCTCAAGCCGGTCGGCCGGCTCGCCGGGCACGCCTACACCCACGTGCACGACATCTTCCAGATGAAGCGCCCGTCGGAGACCTACGCGGGCTAGAGCGGCTACCCCGCCTCGCGGCGGATGTCCCGCACCAGCTCGCGCAGGATCCCGCGCTCCCGCTCGGTCCCGGCGGGGATGCTGAACTCCACGTCCGTCGCGAGCCCCCGGTAGCGGTCCACCAGCTTCCGTCCGATCTCCGCGTAGGTCCCCACCACCGCGTAGGTGTGCAGCACCTCGTCGCTGATGCGCGACGGCATCTCCTCCCATCGCTGCGCGCGCGAGAGCACCGCCAGCTCCGCGGCGAGCGCCCCGAGCCCGTGCACCTCGAAGGCGGCGCGATAGCCCGGAGTCGAGGCGTAGAACGCGACGCGGGCGCGCACGTCGCGCACGCGCGGCGCGAGCGTGGCCTCGTCCGGGGCCGCGCACACCAGCGGCTTCATGGCCACCGTGAGCCCCGAGTCGCGCCCGGCCGCGGCCGCGCCCGCGCGCATCGCGGGCAGCATGACGTCGCGGATGTAACGCGGGGTGCACACCGGATGCGGCCGCAGCCCGTCCGCGACCTCGCCGGCGACGCGACACATGGTGGGGTTCACCGCGGCCAGATGGATCGGGATGTCCGGATGCGCGATCGGACCCGGATCGAACAGCGGCACCATCAGGCTCAGGCTGTAGTGCGCGCTCTCGAACGCGAGCGGGGTCCGCTCCTGCCAGGCGCGCCAGACCGCGCGCACCGCCCGCACGTAGTCGCGCATCCACGGCCCCGGGGGTCGGTAGGCCAGCCCGAAGCGCCGCGTGATGTGGCCGCGCACCTGGCTGCCCAGGCCCAGCACGAAGCGCCCGCCGGAGAGCTTCTGGATGCTCCACGCCGACATCGCGGTGATGGTGTGGCTGCGCGGGAAGGCCATCGCCACCGCGGTGGTGAGCCGGAGGCGCGTGCTGCCCGCCGCGGCCAGCGCCATCACCACGTAGGGATCGACCTTCGTCTCCTCCGCCGCGAGGCCGTCGTAGCCGAGCGCCTCGACCAGGCGCGCGTCCTCCATCACCCGGCCCAGGTCGAGCGGGACCTCGGCCGCGCGGAGGCCGGGGTCGAGCTTGCCGAGGGGCAGCAGCGTCTCGACGCGCATCGGCGGCCATGCTAGCGGATGCAATTCCACCTGACAACGGGCGCGCGAGGGTTTATCGTAGCCGCCGTGATCTCGGTCTTCGCCCTCTGCAGCGGCTACCTCGAGCTGGATCGCGCCAGCATGCTGGACGATCTGCCGGCCGGACAGCCGTGGACGGTGCCGGTGATGAGCTTCCTGGTCGTGCACCCGCGCGGCCGGCTCCTCTTCGACACCGGCGTCCACTGCCAGACCCGCGTCGATCCGATCGGCCGCATGGGCCCCGAGCGGGCCAGGCGCCTCGTCGACAAGTCGAAGGAAGGCGAGGACGTGGTCCCCCAGCTCGCCCTCCTCGGCCTCGGGCCGGACGACGTCCGCTACGTGGCGAACTCGCACCTGCACTTCGACCACTGCGGCGGCAACGAGTTCTTCCCCCGCTCGACCTTCCTCGTGCAGAAGGCGGAGATGGAGGCGGCGCGCCGGCCGGGCTTCGCGCCCGGCTACAATCCGAGCCCGCTCGACTTCGACCATCCCCTCGACTACCGCCTGGTCGACGGCGAGCACGACGTGTGGGGCGACGGCAGCGTGATCCTGTTCCCCACCTTCGGCCACACCCCCGGGCACCAGTCCCTGCGCGTGCGCGCCGGGAAGAGCCGGGATCTGGTCTGCGCGGCCGACGCCTGCTACACGCGGGAGAACATGGATCGCGACGTGCTCCCGCGCATCCTGTGGCACGGCCCGACCATGCGCGAGTCACTCGCCACGCTGCGCCGTCTGCGCGACCAAGCCGGGGCCACCGTCTTCTACGGCCACGACCCCGAGCAGTGGCGCGCCACGCCGCACGCCCCCGCCGCCGTCGTCTAGCCGCGACCGCCGTGCTCACGACGCTGCTCGACGGCCTCAGCTTCACCGAGGGACCGCGCTGGCACGACGGCCGCCTCTGGTTCTCCGACTTCTACACCCAGCGCGTCCTCGCGGTGACCCCGCAGGCCCGGGTCGAGACGATCCTGGAGGTCCCGCAGCGGCCGTCGGGCCTCGGGTGGCTCCCCGACGGAGCCCTGCTCGTCGTCTCCATGCTCGACCGGCGTCTCCTGCGCGTCGAGGGGGGCAAGCCCCGGCTCCACGCCGACCTCGCGTCGCTGGCCACCGGGCCCTGCAACGACATGGTGGTGGACGCGCACGGCCGCGCCTACGTCGGCAACTTCGGCTTCGACCGCCACCGCGGCGAGGCGCCCCGCGCCGCGATGCTGGCCCGGGTCGACCCGGACGGCGCCGTCACGCGGGCCGCCGCGGACCTGGAGTTCCCGAACGGCTCCGTGATCACCCCCGACGGGCGCACCCTCGTGGTGGCCGAGACGATGGCGCACCGGCTGACCGCCTTCGACGTGGCCGCCGACGGCGCGCTCGCCAACCGTCGCGTCTGGGCCGCGCTCGACGGCGTCTTCCCGGACGGCATCTGCCTCGACGCGGAGGGCGCGATCTGGGTCACCGACGCGCGCGGCCCCGATCTCCTCCGGGTTCGCGCGGGCGGCGCGATCGAGCGGCGCATCCCGTCGGGCGCGGGGCGCCACGCCTTCGCCTGCATGCTGGGCGGCGCCGACCGCCGCACCCTCTACGTCTGCACCTGCACCGGCAGCGGGCCGGCGGTGGCCGACAAGCGCGACGGGCGCATCGAGAGCGTCCGCGTGGACGTGGCCGGCGCCGGTCTTCCGTGACCGATCCACGAAAGGCATCCCCATGAGCGTAGCGACGACGCGACCCGACGACGACCTGGGCCTGGAGGGGCGGGTGGCCATCGTCACCGGTGGCGGCGCCGCCGGTGACGGCATCGGCAACGGGCGCGCGGCGTGCATCCTCCTCGCGCGGAGCGGGACCAGCGTCCTGGTCGTCGACCGGGAGGAGGTCCTCGCCAAGCGCACCGTCGACATGATCACCGGGGAGGGCGGCAAGGCCTCCGCCCTCGCGGTGGACGTCACCGAGGAGGCGCAGTGCGCCGCGATGGCACGCGAGGCGGTCGCCCGCTACGGGCGGCTCGACTTTCTCGTCAACAACGTGGGCATCGGCAGCAAGGGCAGCGTGGTCGAGGAGAAGCCCGAGACCTGGCGTCGGGTCATGCAGGTCAACGTCGAGACCATGTTCCTCGCCTCGAAGGCCGCGATCCCCGAGATGATCCGGACCGCCCGGGGCGGGGCCATCGTCAACATCTCCTCGATCTCGGCGCTGCGCCCGCGCGGGCTCACCACCTACTCCGCGTCCAAGGGGGCGGTGATCGCGCTGAGTAAGGCGATGGCGGTGGACCACGGACCGGACGGCATCCGCGTCAACTGCATCGCCCCCGGCCCGATGTACACCCCGATGGTCTACGCGCGCGGCATGACCCCCGCCGCCCGCGACCAGCGGCGGCGCGCCTCCGTGCTCGCCCGCGAGGGCACCGGCTGGGACATCGGCCAGGCCGCGCGGTTCCTGCTGTCGGGCCACGCCCGCTACATCACCGGCCAGCTCCTGGTGGTGGACGGCGGCGCCACCCTCGTCGGCCCCGCCCGCGAATCCCAGACCGAGCACTAGGCCGGAAGGGCCCAACTCCCAAGGAGGCGACGATGCGCTTCGGCATGTTCACGAGCATGGGCAACCAGACGTGGCCCGGCGTCCTCGAGCTGTGGCAGCACGCGGAGCGCACCGGCTGGGACGTGGCCTGCGTGACCGACCACTTCATGCCCAACACCAAGGAGCGCGAGGGCGCCATGCTCGAGGGCTGGAGCACGCTCACCGCGCTGGCCGCGCTGGTGCCGCGGCTGCAGGTCGGCACCATCGTGCTCGGCAACACCTACCGCCACCCCGCGGTGGTGGCCAAGATGGCGGCCCAGGTCGACATCATCTCGGGGGGGCGGCTCCTCCTGGGCCTGGGCGCGGGCTGGCAGGAGAACGAGCACGAGGCCTACGGCATCCCCTTCTACACGATGCGTGAGCGCCTCGAGCGACTCGACGAGGCCTGCCAGGTGCTGAAGGCGCTGTGGACGCACGACCGCTCCACCTTCAAGGGCCGCTACTACCAGCTCTCCGACGCCCCGCTCCAGCCCAAGGCGGTGCGGAAGCCGCACCCGGAGCTGATGATCGGCGGCGGCGGCGAGAAGGTGACGCTCCTTACGGTGGCCCGCTACGCGGACCACTGGAACGTCTGGGGCGGTCCCAAGGTCCTCGCCCACAAGGGCCGCGTCCTCGACGAGCACTGCGCGGCGGTGGGCCGCGATCCGAAGACCATCCGCCGCTCGGCCAACATGGCGCTGCTCATCACGGACAGGAAAGCCGAGGTCGACGCGCTCGCCGAGACCATCGGCTCCCGCATGGGGCGCCACGCCGCGGACGCGCGCGACACCTGCCTGGCCGGGACGCCCGAGCAGATCCGGGCCACGCTCTCCGAGCTGCGCGCCGCGAACGTCGAGACCCTGTTCATCCCGACCCTCTTCCGGCCCCTGCCGGAGCTGCGCCGGGATCTCGACCGCTTCATCGCCGAGATCACGCCGGCCTTCCGCTGAGCGGGGCCGCGGCGGTGCCGAAATAGGCTGACGGCGCCGGGCGAGGCATACTGAGGCCGTGATCCGCCGACGCGCCTGGCTGACCGTCGCGGCCGTGCTCCTGGCGGGGCTCGGCCTGTCCGCGATCGCCGTCTGGCTCGCGCTGCCGAGCATCGCGCGCTGGGCGCTCGTCCGACAGATAGAGGCCCAGACCGGCCGCCGCCTCACCATGGCCGCGTTCGATCTCGACCTCCGCGGGGGCCGCCTGCGGATCGACGGCTTGCAGCTCGACGACCGCGAGCCCGGCTCTCCTCTCGCCGAGATCAACCGCCTGGAAGTTCGCTTCCGCCCGTCCCACCTGCTGCGCGGCCACGTGGACATCGAGGACGTGACCCTCACCGCGCCGCGCGTGCACATCGTCCGCACCGGGCGCGGCGTGCTCAACGTCTCGGACCTGCTGGGCCGCTCGTCCTCGAAGTCCGGCACGGCCCCGCTCACCCTCGACCGGCTCGCCCTCACCGGGGGGGCCATCCTCTTCGAGGACCGCACCCTCACCCCGCCCCGCACCTGGCGGGCCGAGGGCATCACGATCGAGGCTGCGGCGCTCTCCACCGTGCGCCCGGAGCCGCGGGGCAGTCTACGGCTCACCGCCACCGTCGCCGGCGCGCCGCTCGCGGTGGAGGCCTCCGGGGTGCGCCTGCTCCCGCTCGCGGGCCGCGCGCGGGTCACCCTGCGCGACGTGGACGCCACGCTGGCCAATCTCTATCTCCCGTCCGACACCGCGGTGGCGCTGGAGAAGGCGCTGGTCGGCGTCGCGGTGGACGCGGTCTTCGACGGCCAGGGTGGCGTCGGGCTGGATGGGCAGGCGCGGATCGACAACCTGAGCGTGCGACGCCGCGGCGCCGACGCTTCCCTGGTCACGGTGCCGTCGCTCGTGTTCACGATGCAGAGCGCCAAGGCGCCCGACGGCCGGCTGCTGGGGCGGGTGGATATGACCGGGCGTGCCACCGTGTACGATCCTCGCCCCGGCAGATCGAATCGGTTCGAGATCGATCGCATCCGGCTGGTGGCCGAGGGCCTCGACGCGGCGGGCCGCTCCGCCGCGACGCTCGCCTTCACCGCGGGCCTGCCCGGGGGCGGCCTCCTGGACGTGCGGGGCACCGCCACGCCCGCTCCGGTCGGAGGCTCGTTGCGCGCGCAGGTGAGTCGCGTGGACCTGGCGTTCTGGGCGCCCTACTTCTCGCTCCCACTCGACTTCACCGGAATGGCCGCGATCGACCTGACGGTGGACGCGACCGCGACCGGGGCGCGCGTGCGCGGCCGCGCCACCCTCGACGCGGCCTCCGTCTCCGACGACACCCGCCGCCTCGCCGCCGCGGATCGGCTCGAGCTGATCGGCCTCGACGCGCAGTGGCCGAAGGTGCGCGTCGAGCGGGTGCGCCTAGGCCGGCCGCGCGCCACGATCGGGCGCGATCCCGAGGGCCGGCTGAGCGTCATGGAGCTGGTCGAGTCGATGAAGCGGCCGGCGGCCGGGCCGGGCAGCGCGGCCCCCGCCCCGGCGGCCAAGCCGACACCCCTGCCGGCCGACTTCGCGATCGAGATCGGCGAGGTCTCCGTCGAGGACGGCCGCCTCCGGCTCGACGACGCCACCGTGGAGCCGCCCGCCCGCCTGCGCCTGGCCCCGATCCGCCTCACCGCACGCGACCTCACGTGGCCGAACCGCCGGCCCGTCGCGGTGACGCTGACCGCCGCGACCCCGGACGGCGGCACCGTCGAGACCCAGGGCACGATCGCGCTCGACCCGGTTCGCTTCGATCTCCGGACCCACCTGGTCGGCATCGCGATGGCGCCCTATCATCCGTACCTGCCGCTGGCCGGTCGAGTGCAGGGACACCTCGACGGCGACCTCGCGATGAAGGGCACGCTCGGGCCCAAGATGGAGATGGGTGCGCGGGGCGGGCTCGCCTTCTCCGATCTCGCCTTTGCCGACGGCGACGGCAGTGCGGCGCTGCTCACGGTGGGGCGCCTCGAGCTGGCGGGGCTCGACTACGCGTGGCCCGCCACCGCCACCGTCGACCGCATGCACATGCGCAAGTCCTGGGTCCGCATGGAGCGGCGGGCCGACGGCAGCATCCCGCTCACCACCATCCTCGCCGCGCGGCGGACGGGCCGGGCGGCCGCGACCTCCGCGGAGACGGCGCCCGCGGCGACACCCGCGCCGTCAGCGTCGCCGGCGGTCAGCCTGGCGATGCACGAGGTGCTCTTCGAGGACGGCGCGGCCAGCATCGTGGACGCGGCGGTGAGCCCGACCGCGCGGGTGGAGGTGGCCGGAGTGCGGCTCAGCGCGCGCGACTTCACCTGGCCGGCCCGCGCCCCGATCCCGGTCCGCCTCGAGACGCCGACTCCCGGGGCGGGCAGCGTCACCGCCCGCGGCTCGCTCGACCTGACCGGTCAGAGCCTCGACCTCGAGATCCATCCGGCCGGCGTGGACCTCGCCCCCATGCAGCCCTACCTGCCGGTGCGCGGGCAGGCCGCGGGCAAGGCGAGCGGCGATCTGAAGCTCCACGCCACGCTCGATCCGCTCACGATCACCGCGCGCGGCACCGCGAGCGTGGCCGACATGGCGCTGGGCGACGGCGGGCGCCCGCTCGTCACCGCCATGAAGCTCCAGGCCGACGGAATCGAGTGGACGTGGCCGGCCTCGCTGGTCGTCGACCGCGTCACGCTCGAGAAGCCCTGGGCCCAGGTCGAGCGCGCCGCCGACGGCTCCTTCCCGCTCCGCGCGCTGCTCGACCCGCCGCCCCGTCGCATCCCCGCGTCTCCCGCGGCGGCGCCGGCCGAGCCGCGGGCGTCGGCGACCGGCGCCGCCGCGCCGCAGCTCGACCTGCGCGTGCGCCGCACTGCGGTGCGCGCGGGCGCCTTCCTCATCCTCGACTCGACGGTCCGGCCGACCGCCCGGGACGAGATCAAGGACGCCGCCCTCTTCGTCCGCAACTTCACCTGGCCGGCGCGCGAGCCCGCCGACGTGCGCCTGCGCGCCACCACCCAGACCGGCGGCACCGTCGACGCGCGCGGGCAGGTGCGGCTCGACACCCAGGCGGTGGATCTCCAGCTCACCCTCAAGCAGATGGACCTGGCCACCGCCCAGGCCTTCCTGCCCTCCCGGGTCTCGCTCGCGGGCAAGGTCGACACCGACGTGCACGTGAAGGGCACGCTCGCTCCCGTCGCGGTGGCGGCCTCCGGCCAGCTCGCGGTGGACGACATCATCGTGGGCGACGGGCAGCGCATGCTCGCCTACGTCAAGCGCATCGACGTGGGCGGGCTCGACGCCGACTGGCCGCGGGCCGTGACCATCCAGAAGCTGGCCATCGACAAGCCGTGGGCGCTCGTGGAGCGGGACGCCGACGGGAGCCTGCCCCTGCTCGCGCTGCTCCTGCCGGACGGGATCCCGCGGGCCGCCGCCGGCCCCGCGCCCGCCGTCCGGGGGCACGCGCCCGCGCCCCCGGACGGCACCAGGCCCGCGGTCACGGTGAAGAGCCTCTCGGTCGACGAGGGCTTCGTCCGCTTCGTGGACCGCGGCACCACGCCCGCGTTCGCCGAGGAGGCCTCGCGCATCGTGGTCAGCGGCCGCGATCTCGGCACCGCGCGCGGCACCCGGGGCCAGCTCACCCTCGCCGGGCGGCTGACCGGCGGTGCCCCCTTCGAGCTGAAGGGTACGATCGGCGCGCTCGGCGGCCCGGTCAACCTGGATCTGGAGGGCAAGCTCACCGACTTCCCGCTCCCGCGCGTCAATCCCTACTCGAACCGGCTGATCGGCTGGATCGCGCGCCGGGGCGCCTTCGGCACCACCGTGCGCTACCGGGTCGTCGACGACGCGCTCACCGCCACCAACGACATCGTCCTCGGGCAGCCCGACTTCGCCCCGTCCCGCAGCGGCGACGCGGTCCGGGACCGGGTGGGCGTGCCGCTCGGCATGCTGATCTCGCTGCTCAAGAACGCCAAGGGGGAGGTGCGGCTCTCGGTGCCGATCTCCGGCAACGTCGCCTCGCGCGAGCTGAACTTCGACGAGGCATTCTGGGAGGCGGTGCGCAAGACCGCGGTCGGCGTAGCCACGCTGCCGCTGAGCTGGGTCGGCAAGATCTTCTACTCCGAGGACGCGCGGGTCGAGACCATCAGCATCTGGCCGGTGTACTTCGAGGCCGGCACCACCACGTTCGCCAAGGACTTCGACCGGCACGCCGAGCGCCTGGCCGGCTTCCTCCGGGACGCGCCCGGGGTCAACCTCTCGATGAAGTCGGTGCTCACCGTCGACGACATCGCGGCGCTCAAGCGCGAGGCGGTGCGCCGCCGGATCGAGACCGCCGCGCGCGAGGGCCCGGGCGGGGCGCCCGCCGCCGCGGCCCGGCTCTTCGCCGAGCACAACCCGGGCCGGCCGGTGCCGGCCGGCCTCGACGCCATCGTGGCCGAGCTCGTCAAGGACGAGCCGAGCCCCGACGCGGCGGCCCGGGCGCTGACCGATCAGCGGATGAAGACGACGCTGGCCCGGCTGCAGGCGGGCGGCAAGGTCGCGGCGGAGCGCCTGCGCGTCAGCGAGGGCGTCGTGCCGGTCGAGAGCGAGGGCCTCGGCCGGATCGAGTTCGAGATCGCGTCCTAGCGCCGGGCGGACGCGGACCCGAACACCGGGTAGTCGACCCGGTCCACCATCGCCTCCGGCCCCTCGGTCGGCAGCACCTCGGCGTAGTTCTGGGCCGCGTCGATGTCGTGCTCCCAGATCTCGCGCGGCAGCTCGTAGAGCACCTCGATGCCGTGCCCGTCGGGATCGGAGATGTACACGCTGTGGGTCATGCCGTGGTTGATGCGGCGGTGGAAGGTGACGCCCTTCTCCCGCAGGTGCTCGACCTGCTTGAGCCAGGACTCGCGATCCGGCCAGGCGATCGCCACGTGATTGAGCCCCACGCCCCCGCGCATCAGACTCCAGGTCTCGGGCTCGCCGTCCGCGGCGCCCTCGCGCTTCGGGGCCTCGGCCAGGGCCAGATCGTGGTGGGTCACGTCCCCGCTCTCGGACACCCCGCTGTAGAAGCGCATCTTCGGCCGCACGCGGTCCGGCCGGGGCTTGAGCTCGGCCACGCAGCGGAAGCCCATGATCTCGGTCCAGAAACGGTGCGAGACCTCGATGTCGCGCACGTTCAGGACCACGTGATTGATGCCGCGAGGGGCTTGTGCCTGTGCCATGAGTGACCTCCGCCGGTCTAGAACATCCCGTTGGCGTTCGCCGCTTTTTCCGGAATCGGCTGCACCACGTCCCAGTGCTCCACGATCTTGCCGTTGTCCAGCTTGAAGATGTCCACGATCGCCGAGCCGCGCTCCCCCGGGGTGCGGACGGCGTGCACGTGCAGGATCACGTAGTCCCCGTCCGCGAGCACCCGCTTGATCTCGCTGCGCGACTGGGGGAACTTCTCGCGCAGGAACCCGAGGAACGCCTTGAACCCCTCGATGCCGTCCGGGGCGTTCGGGTTGTGCTGCACGTAGCGGCCTCCGAAGTACGGCGCGGCCGCCTCGAAGTCCTTCTGGTTGAGGGCCTTCTCGTAGAACTCGACGACCGGCTTCTTGTTGGCCTCTTCCCGCTCGCCCGCCGCCGCCAGCGAGGGGCCCGCCGCCACCAGCAGGACCGCCGCCACCAAAGCCGGGATCCGCGTCATGGCGTCGATCATACCCTAGACCCGCAGCCGGGGGTCGAGGGCATCGCGGACCGCGTCGCCCACGAAGTTGAGCCCCACCACCGTGACGAAGAGGGCGGCCCCGGGCCCGAAGACGATCCAGGGGGCCTGCTGCAGGTAGCCGCGCCCGGCGTTGATCATGCTGCCCCAGGACGGCGCGGGCGGCTGCACGCCCAGGCCGAGGAACGACAGCGACGCCTCGGCCAGGATCGCGAAGGCCACGCTCAGCGAGGCCTGCACCACGATCGGCGCGGTGGCGTTGGGCAGCACGTGCGACCAGGCGATGCGCCAGCCCGGGACGCCCAGGGCGCGGGCCGCGTCCACGTACTCCCGCGCGGTGATCGAGAGCACCTGGCCCCGCATGAGCCGGGCGAACGTGGGCGTGTAGACCACGCCGAGCGCGATCACCACGCCGCTGAGCCCGGCGCCGAGCACCGCGCCCAGGGCCAGGGCCAGCACCAGCGGCGGGAACGACAGCACCGCATCCATCAGGCGCATCACGAGGCCGTCGACCCGCCCGCCCGCATAGCCGGCCAGCAGCCCCAGCAGGCCGCCGACCAGCATCGCGATGCCGACCGAGCCGAGGCCCGCCACCAGCGACACGCGCGTGCCCCAGATCACCCGCGACAGCACGTCGCGGCCCACGTTGTCGGTGCCCAGGAGGTGGGCGCGATCCGGCCGGGCGAGCGCGTGGTTCAGGTCCTGCTTGAGCGGGTCGTGGGGCGCGACCGCCGGGGCCCGCATCGCGGCCAGCACCGCGACCAGAAGGACCGCGGCCCCGAAGGGCGCGAGCCGCGCGCCCGCGGCGTGCCGCAGGGTCCGCCAGCGGCGCGCGGGCGCCGGTCGGCCGGGCACCG
>DATJIR010000153.1:0-13471 GCA_035493135.1 Verrucomicrobiia bacterium | reverse complement strand
CAGTCTAGCACGCGCGGCCGCGACGCCTTGACACCCGGCGACCGCGTGCGCGAGGCTCGCGGTCGAAGGGAGGCGCCGCGTCCATGAAGTGTGTCGCGTTCCGGACCAGTAACCCATGAGAGGGGAGCCATGAGGATCAATCGAGCCCGCCTCGCCGGGAGCATGGACGCCCTCGGCAAGATCGGGGAGACCGCGCGCGGAGGCCTCGACCGGGTGGCCCTGACCGACGACGATCGGCGCGGCCGCGACCTTCTGGTGCGGTGGATGAACGAGGCCGGTCTCACGGTCACGGTGGACCAGATGGGCAACCTCTTCGGGATCCGCCCCGGCACGGAGACGCGGCCGCCGGTCTTCATGGGCTCCCACGCGGACTCGGTGCCGAGCGGCGGCAAGTACGACGGGCAGCTCGGGGTGCTGTGCGCGCTCGAGACCCTCCGCAGCCTGAACGACCGGAAGGCGCGCACCCGGCACCCGGTCGGCATGATCGTGTTCACCAACGAGGAGGGTGCGCGCTTCCAGCCCGCGATGATCGCCTCGGGGGTCATGGCCGGCAAGATCCCGCTCGAGGACGCCTACAACGCGCGCGACCGCGACGGGCTGCGCCTGGTCGACGAGCTCCAGCGCATCGGGTACCTGGGCCCCGAGCCGTGCGTGCCCCGGCCGATGCGCGCCTATCTGGAGCTGCACATCGAGCAGGGGCCGCATCTCGAGGAAGAAGGCCTGCCGCTGGGCGTGGTCGAGGGCATCGTGGCCATCGCCTGGTCGCGGGTCACGCTGCACGGGGTGCAGGATCACGCGGGCCCGACGCCGATGCGCCTGCGCCACGACGCGCTGGTGGCCGCGGCCGAGATCGTCACCGGGGTGCGCGGCATCGCCCGGCACATCGCGGGAGACATGGTGGCCACGGTGGGCCGCCTCGACGTGACGCCCAACATCCCCAACGCGATCCCCGGGCGGGTCGGCCTGTCGGTCGACTTCCGGGATCCCGCCGAGTCGAACCTGGACCGGGCGCTGGTCATGCTGGACCAGGTGGTGCGCGGGTCCGCCCGCCACGAAGGCGTCCGCGCGGAGGTCGACCACTACTGGCGGGTGCCGCGCACCCCGTTCGATCGCGAGGTGGTGGACGTGGTGGAGGCCGCCGCGACCGAGCTCGGCTGCGGCCACCGCCGCATCCTCTCGGGGGCCGGCCACGACGCGCAGTACATGGCCGCGATCTGCCCCACCGGGATGATCTTCGTCCCCTCGCGGGGCGGCCGCAGCCACTGCGAGGAGGAGTTCACCGAGCTCGACGACGTCGAGCACGGCGCCAACGCGCTCCTCCTGGCCTGTGCCCGCCTCGCGGGCGCGGGGTAGGGCTACTCGCGCGCCTTCAGCCGGCGGACGAGCTCCTCGTAGGACGAGGTACGGATCACCCGGTCGAACTGAGAGCGGTAGCTCGCCACCAGGCTGACGTTCTCGATCAGCACGTCGTACATCCGCCAGCGGTCCTCCCGGCGGAGCACCCGCGCCTCCACCGGCACCTGGGTGCCCTTCTGGGTGACGATGAGGGCCCGCACCGTCGCGTGGTCGCCCTCGACCCGCTCGCCGACGTACTGCACGCGCTCGCCCCCGTACTCGCCGATGCGGGAGAGGTAGCCGCGCTCGAGGAGACCCTGGAAGAGGCCGATGAACTCTTCGCGCTCGGCCGGGCTGCGCTTCGGCCAGTGGGGGCCGAGGGCCCGGCGAGCCGCCTCCGCGACGTCGAAGGCCTCGAGCGCGATGGCCCGGATCTCGGCGCGGCGCTGGCTCGTGTTGAGCGCGGGATCCTCGAGGGCCTTCACCACGCGGTCGGTGAGCACCCGGAGCTGCTCGGTGGGAGGCCCGGCCCACGCGGAGCCGGCGAGGAGGAGGACCAGCAGGAGCGCCGGCGCGAGCCGGCGCGTCAGGCGATGACCTTGATCAGGGCGTGACGGAGCGCCCGGCCGGTGAAGGGCTTCTCCAGCACGTGGGCGCGGATCTTCGCCAGGAACCGCCAGGGCTCCGGGTCGTCCATGTTCCCGGTGATGAACAGGAAGCGATTGGCCAGGTCCGGGCGCCGGGTGGTGGCCGCGTAGTAGACCGCCGGCCCACCCCCATCCGGCATGCACACGTCGCAGACCACCAGGTCGTAAGGCACGCCGCGCACGTGCTCGAGCGCCGCGTCCACCGTGTTCGCCACGTCCACCGTCCAGCCCGTCCGGCGCAGGAGCGCGGTCACCACGTCGGCCACGACCATCGAGTCGTCGACCACCAGGGCCCGCGAGGGCAGGCGCGACGGGCCGGCCTCGGCGGCCGGCTGGGCCACGGAGGCCGCCTCCGATGGCTCGACCAGGATGTCCTTCTCCCGCTCCGAGGGCTCGACTTCCATGATGAAGGAGGAGAGCAAGGCGCTTGCCAGCCCGAAACAGCCCAGAAGTGACGGAGAACATTGAGCGATCTCCTAACTCTGCAAGATTGGACGGCGCGGTGCCGGTACAAAGCGCGGCACCGATCGGCAACAAAGCGTCGGTAGTCATGTGAGCCAGTGCAGCAGCAAGGTGGCGAGCGACAGGAAGATGGTCACGCCGAGGACGTCCTGGAACGCGGTCTCGAACGGACCCGCAGTCAGCGCGGGATCGAAGCCCAGGCGCTTCGACAGCATGGGGATCAAGGTGCCCGCGGTGCCCGAGAGGTTCACCGAGATGAACATCGACACCGAGACCACGAGGGCGAACGCGGGGGAGTGCCACAGCCACCCGACGCACCCGACCACCACCGCGCACACCGCGCCCAGGATGCTCGAGGTCTGCGCCTGGCGCCGCAGCGGCTCCCACCAGCGCGCGAGCTGGACCTGCCCGGTGGCGAGCCCGCGCACCACCATGGTCACCGACTGCAGCCCGGTGTTGCCCGAGATGGCCTGGATGACCGGCATGAACGACGCGAGCAGGATCACCTGCCCGAGCGTGCGGTCGAAGTAGTGGATGACCAGGCCGGCCAGCAGCTCGATGAGCAGCGTGCTCAGCACCCACGGCAGGCGCAGCAGCGCCACCTGGTACGGGGTGCGCCGCTCGAGCTCGGCCGCGTCGGAGCCGGCGATGCGGAAGATGTCCTCCGAGGCCTCCTCCTGCATGATGTCGATCACGTCGTCGACGGTGATGGTGCCGAGCAGCCGGTTCTGCTCGTCGACGACCGGCAGGCTGACCAGGTCGTACTTGGCCACGAGCCGGGCCACGTCCTCGCGGTCCATCTCCGGCCGCACGCTCACGAGCTCCTCGTCGAGGAGAGCGGATAGCGGGGTGCGGGGCGACGCGATGAGGAGGCGACGCAGCGGGACCCGCCCGACCAGGTGCTGGTGGTCGTCCACCACGTAGAGCTCGAAGGGACGCTCCTGGGTGATCGAGCGGCGGATGTGCTGGATCGCCTCCTCCACCGTGGCCGCCTCGGGCCGCGCGACGAAGTCCGGGGACATGAGGCGCCCGGCCGACTGCTCCGGGAACTCGAGGATGCCCTGGACCTCCTCCGACTTCTGCTCCTCCATGAGGTCGAGGATCTTCTCGGCCTGCTCGGTGGGCAGCTCGTCCACCACGTCGGCGGCGTGCTCGGCCGGCATCTGCTCGAGGATGCGGGAGAGCTCGACGTCGTCGAGCCCGCGGATGAGCTCGAGCAGGGTGTGGTCCTCCATCTCGGAGAGCACGTCGCCGGCCCGGTCGCGCCCGAGCGAGCCGAAGACGGCGTGGCGCTCCTCGGGAGCGAGCTGCTGGAGCACGTGGGCCAGGTCGGCGGGATGCGCCTCCCGTACCAGCTCCAGATCCGCGGCGTCGGCCTCGCTGCCGACCAGCCGCTGGGCCGCGTGCAGGAGCCGCTCGGTATCCGCCACGGGCCGGCCGGGAGGCGCGGCGGATCAGCCGCGCGTGGGCGCCATCCGCAGGCGGGCCACCACCGGGAGGTGGTCCGAGGCCACGCGGGCGAGACGGCTCCGGTGCACGTGGAAGCCGTCGGCGGCGAGATCTCGATCCCAGTAGATGCGATCCAGCGGAAACAGGGGGAGCGGGGCCGGATGGGTCCGCCGGATCCGCGGGCCGTGCAGCTCCCGGCGCAGGGTCCGCCCGACCGCGCCCGGGAACCACTCGTTGAGGTCGCCCACGACCACGCGCGGCCCGGTCAGCTCGTCGTGGAGGATGTGCTCGCGCACCAGCATCCGCACCTGCGCGGCCCGCTCGCGGATCTGCAGCCCGAAGTGGACGTTGAAGACGTGCAGGAGCCCCGCCGGCATGCGCAGATCTAGCCGGATGCCGCCGCGCGGCTCGCGGTCGGGGCGCGAGAGGTCGAAGGTGCGGCTGCTGCGGATGGTCAGGCGCGTGAGGACCGCGTTGCCGTAGGGCTGCCCGTCGCGCTCCCGGGTCGGTCCCATGGCCACCTGGACGCCCAGGCGCTCGGCCAGGCCCAGGGCCTGTGGCCGGAACACTTCCTGCAAGCCGATCAGGTCGGCGTCGATCTCGCGGATCACGTCCGCGATGCGGTCGAGGTCCACGCGGCCGTCCAGGCCCGCGCACTTGTGGATGTTGTAGCTGGCGATGGTGAAGTTCATGCCTCCAGCATACCGGTCCGGACGACCTGCGTCCAAGAAACGAGCGGCCGAGCCTTGCAATGGGCGCGCGGGCTTTGCTAGTCTCGACGCAGCAGCCGAGCGATCATCGCGAGGTCCGTCCCCGTGAGTCCAGCCGCAGCCCGCGTCCCCGCCATCGTGGAAGCCGTCCGCGAGTTCGTCGAGCGGGACGTCCGACCCGCGGCCCCCGCCCTGGAGCACGCCGACCGGTACCCGCGGGAGATGGTCGAGCGCATGAAGCGGATGGGGCTCTTCGGGGCCCTGGTGCCCGCCGAGTACGGCGGCCTCGGTCTCGACGTCAGCACCTACGCCCGGATCATCGAGGAGCTGTGCCGCGGCTTCATGTCGCTGGCCGGGGTCATCAACAGCCACACGATGGCCGCGCTCATCGTCCACCAGCACGGCACCGAGGAGCAGCGCCTCCGCCTCCTGCCTCGCTTCGCGAGCGGCCAGGCCCGCGGCGGGCTCTGCCTCACCGAGCCCCACGCCGGGTCGGACGTGCAGGCCATCCGCACGGTGGCCCGCCGGGACGGCGACCGGTACCTCATCTCCGGCTCCAAGATGTTCGTGACCAACGGCCGCGAGGGCAACACCTTCGCGCTGCTCGCGCTCACCGAGCCGGACGCCCGGCCGCGCCACCGCGGCATGTCCTGCTTCATCGTCGAGAAGGGCGCCCCCGGGCTCGAGGTCGTCAAGTCCATCGCCAAGCTCGGCTACAAGGGCGTGGACACCGCGGAGCTGGTCTTCGACGGCTTCCCCTGCCCGGCCACCAACCTGGTGGGTGGAGTCGAGGGCCGCGGCTTCAAGCACGTGATGTCGGGGCTCGAGACCGGCCGGATCAACATCGCGGCGCGCGCGGTCGGGGTGGCCCAGGCCGGCCTCGACGAGGCGGTGCGGGTGGCTCGGGCCCTGCCGGAGCCGCCGGCGGCCCTGGCCGACATCGCGACCCGGGTGGAGTCGGCGCGCCTGGTCACCTACTGGGCCGCCGCCATGAAGGACCGGGGCGACCGCTGCGACCTGGAGGCCGGCATGGCCAAGCTCCACGCCTCCGAGGCCGCCCAGGAGGTGGCCGTCGAGGCCATGCGGATCCAGGGGGCCCGCGGCCAGCTCGCCTCCGGCCTGGCCGAGCGGCTCTACCGGGATGCCCCCCTCATGATCATCGGCGAGGGCACCAACGAGATCCAGCGGCTCATCATCTGCCGCAACCTGCTCGAGCGCTACGGCGAGCGGCCGGGGGCGCTGACCAGCCGGGACGATCTCCCCGAGGAGCAGCGCCTGCTGGTGCTGGCGGTGCGGCAGGCGGTGGAGAAGGACGTCGCCCCGGTGATCCACGACTACGACAGGGGCCGGCGGGATCTGGAGCCGCTGGTGGGTCACCTGGGCGAGCTCGGCATCTTCGGCGCGCTCGCCGAGCCCGAGCACGGCGGCCTCGGCCTCTCGCTCGCCACCACCGCGATGATCGTGGAGGAGGTCGCCCGTGGCTCGGCGACGCTGGCCACGTGGCTCGCGGCCCAGCTCGCGGCCACCCTGGCCATCGCCCGCCACGCCCCGCGCGAGGTCCGCGAGCGGCTGATCCCCCCGATGACCCGGGGCGAGCGCTGGACCGCCCCGGTCGTCGGCCCGTCGATCGGGGCGCGGCGCGCCGGCCCGGACTGGGTCCTGACCGGCCCCGCGCCGGTGGTGGCCAACGCGTCCCGGGCCAAGCTCTTCCTCGTCAACGCCGCGCTCGAGGACGGTCGGAGCCGCTGCTTCGTGGTGGAGGCCGGGCGCGCCGGCCTCACGGTGGGCCTGGCCGCCGACACGGTCGGCCTGCGCGGCCTGGGCGCGGCGGACGTGGTCCTGGTCGGCGCCCGCCTGAGCGCGGCTGCCGCGCTCCGCGAGGGCGCCGAGACCCTCCTCGAGGCGGTGAGCAGCGTGGGCGCCGCCGCCACCGCGGTCGGGCTCGCCCAGGCCGCTTTCGAAGCCGCACTCCGCTACTCGCAGCAGCGCTCGACCTTCGGGCAGCCCATCTGCCAGCACCAGGCCATCCAGCTCAAGCTGGCCGACATGGCGACTCATATCACCGCCGCGCGCCTGCTCACCGGCCGCGCGGCCACGCGGCTCGACGTGGACTCGCGCGACGACGCGGGCGCCACGATGGCCCGGCTCGCCGCCGCCGAGACCGCCTACACGGTGAGCCTCGAGGCGATGCGCATCCACGGCGGCTACGGCTACACCAGCGAGTTCCCGGTCGAGCGCTACTATCGCGACGCGGCCGCGCTCCTGCTGGGGCCGCGGGAGCCGGCGGCCGAGCGGCGCCGGCTCGCGGCCCGCTGGCTCGCCACGCAGGCCCCATGAGCTACGGGCGCTACTACGAGGAGTTCAGCGCGGGCCAGGAGTTCACCCACTGGCCGGGGCGCACCATCACCGAGGCGGACTGCACCTGGTTCGCCCTCCTCACGATGAACCAGCATCCTCTCCACTCCGACGCCCACTATGCGCAGACCCACACCCAGCACAAGCAGCGGGTGGTGATGGGTCCGCTCGTCTACAGCGTGGTGATCGGCATGACGGTGGCCGACATCTCGGGGCGCGCCATCGCCAACCTCGAGGTCAACGCGCTCAAGCACGAGAAGCCCACCTTCATCGGCGACACCCTCTACGCGCGCACCCGCGTGCTCGAGCTGCGGGAGTCGAGCCGGGGCGATCGCGGCATCGTCACCGTCGCCACCGAGGGCTTCAACCAGCGGGGCGAGATCGTCTGCTCGTACACCCGCAAGGTCCTGGTGCCGAAGAAGAGCCACGCCACCCTCGGCGAGGGCCGGCTGCCCTACTGACATGGCCCGCCCGCCGCTCGACGGGGTCCGCGTCCTCGCGGTATCGCAGTTCGGCGCCGGGCCCTTCGGCACCCAGATGCTCGCCGACCTGGGGGCGGACATCATCAAGGTCGAGGATCCCGGGGTCGGGGGCGACAGCGCGCGCTACGTCCCGCCGTTCCAGGGCGAGGCCGACTCCCCCTACTTCCAGTCCTTCAACCGCGGCAAGCGGTCGGTCTCGCTCAACCTGCGCCACCCGGACGGCCAGGGGGTCTTCCGCGACCTGGTGCGCGTCTCCGACGCGGTCTTCAACAACGCGCGCGGCGACCTGCCCGACAAGCTCGGGCTCACCTACGACGCGCTCCGCGATGCCAACCCGCGAATCGTCTGCTGCTCGCTCACCGGCTACGGCCGCACCGGTCCGCGCGCGGGCGAGCCCGCCTTCGACTACCTCGTGCAGGGCTACGCCGGGTACATGTCGGTGACCGGGGAACCCGACGGGCCGCCCGGCAAGTGCGGGGTCTCGGTGATCGACTTCGCGGGCGGCTACGCCGGGATGGTGGGGCTGATGGTCGGGCTCTTCGACGCCCAGCGCACCGGGATCGGCCGCGACGTGGACATTTCGCTCCTCGACACCGCGGTCAGCATGCTCTCCTACTTCGCGATCTGGACCCTCAACCGGGACTGGATCGCGGAGCGCACCCGCGACTCGGCCCACCAGACCCTGGTTCCGGCCCAGAACTTCCCCACCCGCGACGGCTGGATCGTGGTGTTCTGCAACAAGGACAAGTTCTGGCGGGACCTGGTGGAGACCCTCGGCGTCCCAGAGCTGGCCGAGGACGCGCGCTTCGCCACCTTCGCGGACCGCTTCGACCACCGCGAGACGCTGCTGCCGCTGATGCGCGCGCGCTTCGAGACCCGCACCACTGCGGAGTGGCTCGACCGCCTCCGCGGGCGCGTGCCGTGCGCGCCGGTCAACGACGTGCGCCAGGCCCTGGCCGACCCGCAGGTGCTGGCCCGCGACATGATCGTCGAGGTGGAGCACCCCGAGTTCGGGACCCTGCGCGAGGTGCGGAGCCCGGTGCGCACCGAGGGGGAGATCCGCCAGCCGCGGCGCGCCCCGCGCCTGGGCGAGCACACCGACTCCATCCTGCGCGACGTGCTGGGCTACAGCGACGGCACGATCGCCCGCCTCCGCTCGGCCGGAGTCATCGGATAGCGGCGCTCGGGCATGGCCTACTCGATCACCTGATCCGCCCGCTGCAGGAGCGACGGCGGGATCGTCAGCCCGAGGGCCTGGGCGGTGGGTCGGCTGCTCGATGGGCGGGTCGCCGGGCTTGGCGCCCTTCAGGATCACCGGCGGAACAAGTCGCGGAAATCCGCCCCGTATGACATGCGGCCTCCGGCGCCGACCACGAACCCGCTTTGGTCTGCACCTCCGCAAATGCGGGGGAGAAATTGTCGGGCCGTTCTATCTTCAGCGCCTGAAGCCGCACGCCGAGGGATCGCGCCGCCGCGTTCGCTGCTCCCGAAGGTGTCTCGGCCGGCGGTTCTGTTTCAGCGGGCCTACGACGGCGGCGTCCAGCTCAGAGCCGAGGCTATTGCTCCTTGGCTGCTCCCGACGATGACGTCCACCTTGAGGCGGACGAGGTCAGGGCTCCCGGCGGATCGCCAGCTCGACCTTCTTCCCCACCCTCGGCCTTCCTAGCCGCTTCCCCTGCGCCCTGGCGCGGCGTAGGCCGGCCTGGACGCGGTCCACGTCGAACAGCGCTCGTCCCTGGCGTGCCGGTGTCAATGCCCTGCTGGTGTGCAGGTAGGGCTCGGGCGCCGGTCGGAGCCTCGTGCTACGCTGTCTCTCCAACCGAGACGACGCGAGCGCCCCCGCACCCCCTGGCCCGTGAGGAGCAGGCTCCGATGGCGGCACCCGACGCAACCACGACGCAACCCGAGGTGCTCCCCGAGGACGTCACCGATGAGCAAACCGCAGTTGCGCCCCCATGGATGACGATCCTCCACAACTGCGACTGCCACACCTTCGAGCAGGTGGTCCGGCAGCTCATGAAGGCCATCGGCTGCTCGGAGGACCGCGGGTGGGAGCTCGCGTGGGAGGTGCACAACACCGGTCGCGCGGTGGTCAAGGTGGGCGCCGAGACCGAGTGCGTGCGCGTCGGCAACATCCTGGCCGCGATCGGGCTCGTGGTGACCGTCACGCAGTCCTGAGGGGACCGCCCCTCACCTTGTCCGCTCCCCTCAGGGAAGAGGAGAGCGAGCCGAAAGGGAGCGGACGATGGCGTCGACGTCGTAGACGCAGCCGCCCCAGGCGCCGCCGCCCGCCTGCTGCAGCGCGGCCCAGAGGCGCGTATCGTCGGGCAGGCCCGGATCGGGCGCGAGGTCGGGCCGCGGCGGCCGGCCCGCGAGCACGCGCGCTCCCTCCTCGGGGCCGAAGGTGACGCCATCGGCTCCGACCAGGTCCACCCGGCCCTCGAGCCCGAGCCGATCGACCACGATCTGCACCAGGTCACCATCGCGCAGCCGGCCGATCGGCCCGCCCGCGAGCGCCTCCGGCCCGATGTGGCCGATGCAGGCCCCGGTGGAGACGCCGGAGAAGCGCGCGTCGGTGAGCACCGCCACCTGCTTGCCCCAGGAGAGATGCTTGAGCGCGGACGTGATCTGGTAGATCTCCTCCATGCCCGCCCCCAGGGGTCCGCGGCAGATCAGCACCATCACGTCGCCCGGCCTGACGCGCGCCGGCCCGCTGCTCTTGATGGCGGCGATCGCGGCGCGCTCGGTGGTGAACACGCGGGCCGGCCCCGTCTTGCGGTAGACCCCGTCCGCGTCGACCACCGAGGGATCGATCGCGGTGGACTTGATCACCGCGCCCTCGGGGGCCAGGTTGCCGCGCGGGAAGGTGACGGTGCTCGTGAGCCCGCGCGCACGGGCGCGGTCCGGGTCCATGATCACGTCGTCCGGATCGACGCCGTCCTGCGCGCGCAGCCGGTCGCGAAGCGCGCGGCGCCGCTCGGAGCTTTCCCACCAGTCGAGCACGCGGCCGAGCGTCGCCCCCGATACCGTGAGACAGCGCTCGTCGAGCAGCCCGCCCCGTCGCAGGTGGAGCATCACCTCGGGCACTCCGCCGGCCAGGAACACCCGGACGGTCGGGTGATTGCGCGGCCCGTTCGGCAGCACGTCGACCAGGCGCGGGACGCGGCGGTTGACGTCCATCCAATCCTCCACCACCGGGCGCCGGAGGCCGGCGGCGTGGGCCACCGCGGTCAGGTGCAGCAGGAGATTCGTCGAGCCGCCGAAGGCGGCGTGGACCATCATCGCATTGCGGATTGCGGCGTCGGTGACGACGTCGCGCGTGGCCAGGCCCCGGGCCTCGAGCGAGACCAGCGCCCGCGCCGAGCGTCGCGCCATGTCGAGCCAGATCGGCTGGCCGGAGGGCGCCAGCGCGCTGTGCGGCAGCGAGAGACCGAGGGCCTCGCCCACCACCTGCGCGGTGGCCGCGGTGCCGAGGAACTGGCAGCCGCCGCCGGGCGAGCCGCAGGCGCGGCAGCCCAGCTCGGCGGCCCGCTCGAGCGTCAGCTCGCCGTGGGCGAAGCGCGCCCCGATGGCCTGCACCGTGCCCGCGTCCTCGCCCTCCTGGGGCGGCAGCGTGACGCCGCCCGGCACCAGCACGCACGCCAGGTCGCGCAGCGCGGCCAGCGCCATCATCATGGCCGGCAGGCCCTTGTCGCAGGTGGCCACGCCCAGCACGCCCTTGCGGGTCGGCAGCGAGCGGGCCAGCCGCCGCAGCACCACCGCGGCGTCGTTGCGATAGGCGAGGCTGTCCATCATGCCGGGCGTGCCCTGGGTGCGCCCGTCGCACGGGTCCGAGCAGAAGCCGGCGAAGGGTAGGCCGCCGAGCGCGACCAGCTCCTGCGCGGCCGCCTGCATGAGCAGGCCGATCTCCCAGTGTCCGGTGTGGTAGCCGAGCGCGACGGGGCGTCCGTCGGCGGCGCGGATGCCACCCTGGGTGGACAGCATGAGAAACTGCGGCCGGCCCAGCTCGCGCGGATCCCAGCCCATGCCTGCGTTCTGGGTCATGCCGAAGATGTCGCCGCTGGGGCGCTCGAGCAGCATTTCCGCGGTCAGGGGCAGGCTTCCCTGCGGGCCCGGCCCGGCGGTCTGGATCTCCCAGGCCGACGGCTCGGAGGAGACGATCTCGCCGAAGCCGATCTCGCTGAGCCTTCTCGCCGTCATGCCGACTCTCCTGGCATCGAACTCCCCATTTTGGTCCTCGGATCTTCCTGTTTTGGCCCGCCGAGTCGCCACCAGCGGTCAGGCCCCTCAACAATTCAACCACTTGCAGCACTCAGGCCACTGGCACCGGAGTTGCTCCCACCAGGCCGCATGCTGAAGCGACTGGGTCTTCGCCTCCTCGATCTGATCGATACGATCCCGCTCGGGTGGCTCGAGCCGTCCCGCAAGCCGGTGCCGGTACCGGTCCGCCGTTTCCGCCACCACCTCGCTCGGTAGCCGAAGCGCCGTGAGCCCCGGAGGACATCTCGTCACCACCGCTGCGGCCTGCACGGCCGTCTACGCGGGCACCGGCAGCGTGGAGCTGGTCGCCGGCCTCGCCGCGGGCGGCTTTCTCATCGACGTCGACCACGCGGTCGACTACGTTCTCTTCGAGCGCCAGCGCGACCTGCGCCCGGCCGCGTTCCTCCGGTACTACCTCGGCGGGCGCGTCGAGCGGGTCGTGCTCGTGCTGCACTCCTACGAGCTGCTGGCCATCCTGGCCGCGCTGGCGTGGCTCACCCAGGTCGAATGGCTCTGGGGCTGGGTCTTCGGCATGCTACTGCATCTGCCGCTCGACATCATCTTCAACGGCAAGTTCGCCTCGGGTGGGCTCGTCCCCTTCTACAGCTTCATCGTGCGCGCCCGCGCCGGCTTCCGCGCCGCGCGCTTCGCGGACCGCCGCATGAAGCCGGTGCCCGCCGACCAGTTCTGGACTCCGTTCTTCGTGGGGGGCCGGCTCGCCGACGAGCCCGTCGAGCGCGCCGCGCCGCCCGCGCCCCGCTCCGTCGCCGTCCGCGGCTAGCCGCCGGCCGGCGGCTCGCTGATCAGCGCCCAGTCGTCGACCCCGTCCACCGCGGGAGGCGCCGCGCTGGGCGTCGTGACCGTCCGTCCCTTGCTCGGCGAGAACCAGACGAACTCGGTGGTGTCCCCGTTGACGGGCTCGGGCCCCTCGCCCATCTCGGGCCCGGTGGCGCCGGTCTCGCGCCGCTCCGCCTTCCGCGCGCGCTTGGCCTCCTGCTTGGCCTTGCGCTGATCTTCCTTGCGGCGCCGGTCGCCGCGATACATTCCCGGGTTCCCTGGCATTCGTGCCGCGCCCCCCGCCGCGTCGCGGTCTCCTTACCGCGTTACCGTCCCTGTCTGTCTTGCTCTCGATGGTCTACTTCCTTACTTCTTTTCTGGTTTGCGCTCGGCTCGCCTTCGGCTGCGCCTCGCCCTGCTAGAGGACCGGCCCGATGATCCAGGGCGCGAACTCCTCCTCGCCGACGCCGGAGAGCTCGCTCTTGCTCCGCTTGCCGGAGGCGACGGCCACGATCTCCTCGAAGATCTGGCGGCCGACCTCGGGCAGCGGCGTCCCCTCGAGGATCACCCCGCAGTTGATGTCCATGTCCTCGGACATGTGCCGGTACATGATGCTGTTGGTGGCGAGCTTGATCGAGGGCACCGGCTTGCAGCCGAAGACGGACCCGCGGCCGGTGGTGAAGCAGATCACGTTGCAGCCGCCCGCCACGAGGCCGGTGATCGACACCGGGTCGTGCCCGGGGGTGTCCATGAACACGAAGCCGCGGGTGGTGATCGGCTCGCCGTACTGGAACACGTCCATCATCGGGGTGGTGCCGCCCTTGGTGACGCCGCCGAGGGACTTCTCGAAGACGGTGGTGATCCCACCCGCCTTGTTTCCGGGCGCCGGGTTGTTGTCCATGGCCTCGATGCCGCGGCAGTACCACTCCCACCACTTGTAGCGATCGATCAGCTTCTTGCCGACGCCCTCGTTGACCGCGCGGCGGATCAGGAG
>DATJIR010000152.1:0-9751 GCA_035493135.1 Verrucomicrobiia bacterium | reverse complement strand
TGGCTCCTGTTCATCGAGCCCGACACCGCGCGCACGCAGGAGTTCGTGCTGCGCTGGTCGGCGGACGGCGGGCGAACGGTCCGGGAGATCGTCCGCCAGCAGTGGAACTTCGGTCCGCCGGAGACGATCCGCGAGGTGGAGGACTACCGCGTCGAGCTGTCGGGAGTGACGGTGCTCGAGCTGGCGATCGTTCCCGACAAGAGCGGGGGCGAGGCGCGGGCGTCGCTCGCGCAGTGCCGGCTGGCCGGCTAGCCGCGCGCGACGCCCGCTTCGACTACCGCGTGGGCGCCGGAACCGGCGCGCCCGGAGTCGCGGGCATGCAGATCGAGCTACCCGGCCGTCGCGCCTGGCCGGGCGGGCACTGCACGCCCGGGGTCGGGTCCGGCATCCCCGGCGTCGAGCTTCCCGGCAGACCGGGCGTGGAGGTGCCGGGCATTCTCGGCGTCGGGCTGCCCGGCATGGTCGGCGTCGTGGGGCCGGGGGTTGGCATGCCGGGCGTCGTGGTGCCTCCCCCCGGAGCCGGCGTCTGGGCCCCGGCGGTCCCCGCGAGGATCAGGCTCGTGGCGATCGCGGCCAGCGATGTCTTCCCGCGCATGAGATCGATTCTGGTCATGACGATCTCGGGAGCAAGGCGTGTGCCGCGCGCGTATCGAGGGATTCGGGGAGCGGGTGGCGCGGATGACGGCCGGGCGCGAGCGGGGAGGGAAGAGAGTGCTGGGGGTTTGTTACCGACGGTGGAACAACTGGCCGCGCGTGACTGGCCCCTCACCAACGGGCCCCTCACCCTCTCCCCGGAGGGGAGAGCGTGGGAGGGCTAGTCGGAGGCGAGGCGCCTGGGGGCGCGGGCGGTGTAGCCGCGCCTGGCGAGGCACTCGGCGACGGCGCCGGCGAGGGCGCCGTCGCGCATGCGCTCGCCGCGGCGGAGCACCTTGACGTTGACCCAGTCCATCGCCTCGGCCAGCTCCAGCGGGCGGGCGCCGGCGACCGCGCCCGCGTCGGTGGCGCAGGTCTGCAGATCGAGGAGCACCTGGCTCTGGGCCTGCTGGGCCTGCTTGCCCTTGCCGCCGACGGACACGTTCAGCTCGGCCAGGTTCCAGTAGGTCGCCACCGAGACGTAGGTGCGATAGCCACGCGAGATCATGCAGGCCATGTAGTCCGCGCGGCGCTCGAACTCGGCGCGCCCGGTGGCGCCCTCCTCGCACGCCCGCGTGTCCACCTCGAGCTGGCTCGCGGTGGGATAGGCGGGGATCCCACCCGATAGCGGCGCCGCGCATCCGGCCGCGGCCCCGGCCCCGAGCGCGACGGCGACCAGCCACTGCCTCGACCGCACGAGAGCACGCGTCATCGCTCCGCCTCCGTGTCTCACAACGTCTCCCGGATGGCCCGGCGCAGGGCCCGGATCGTGAAGGGCTTCGGCAGCACGTGAGCCCGGATCACCTTGAGGAAGCCGTCGTACCCGGACGTGCCGCCGAGCCCGGAGAGGAACAGCAGGGGCGGCGGCTGCGCGGGCCACCGCTGCGTCACCGCGGTGTAGAGGCTCGGGCCGTCCAGCTCGGGCATCTGGAGGTTGGAGACGATCAGGTCGTACCACTCCCGCCCCAGCAGGCGGAGGGCCTCGATGCCATTGCCGCTCGCGTCCACGTCGTGGCCGTCGGCGCGCAGGCTCGACACGATCATGTCCCGCGCGCCGGCATCGTCGTCGACGACGAGGATGCGGCCGGAGCTGGTGGTGACGTCGGATAGGAGGCTCATCTGGGCTCGCCCGCTCGGTACGCAGACGGTGCATCCGGGGTGCCACGGGTTCTGGCGTTTTATTACGCAGAGTTAGACCACGCGGGCCGGTTCCGTGTGTCTTCGGCGTGACGTCGTGACTAGTAGGAATTACATGATGGGCACCGCGGTCCGCGCGGAGGAGAGGGGGTAGACTGCGGCGATGGCAGGCACCGTCGCCAGCCCCAGCGCCCGTCGGGAGCGAGCTCGCCGCGCGGTCGAGCTGGCGGAGGCGCTGCTGCGCGAGGCGCGCGCCGGGCAGACCCAGGACGAGCGCGCCCGGGCCGAGCGGCTGGGCCGCCTGATGGAGGACCCGCGCGGCAAGGAGCTCACGATCGCGCTCACCGACCAGGCGTTCCGCAGCCGCCGGCCGGAGCGCATCGCGGATCAGCTGCACTACCTGCTCGAGCGCTACGGCGCGCCGCGCTTCATGGAATGGTGGGAGCGCATCGGGCTCACGCTGGGTGCCCTGATGGGACAGTACCTGCCGAGCCTCGTGGTCCCGCCGATCGTGGCCCGCCTGCGGCACGAGACCGAGTCGCTCATCCTGCCCGGCGAGGACGCGGACCTGCGTCGCTACCTGGCCGAGCGCCGCGCCGCGGGCATCCGCCTCAACCTGAATCAGCTCGGCGAGGCCATCCTGGGCGAGGCCGAGGCGGCGCGGCGCCTGGAGGCGTATCTCGCGCTGCTGGCCCGCGACGACGTCGAGTACATCTCGGTGAAGGTCTCCTCGGTGTCAAGCCAGATCGACCTCACCGCGTTCCGCCATACCGTGGAGGTCGTCAAGGATCGGCTGCGCACCCTCTACCGCCAGGCGCAGCGGCATCACTACCGTCACCCGGACGGGCGGGTGACACCGAAGTTCGTCAACCTCGACATGGAGGAGTACCGCGACCTCGACCTCACCGTCGCCGCGTTCCGCGAGGTGCTGGACGAGGACGAGTTCCACGCCCTGCCGGCCGGCATCGTGCTGCAGGCCTATCTGCCGGAGTCGCACCGCGCGCAGCGGGCGCTCGTGGCCTGGGCCCTCGCGCGCGGCGAGCGCGGGGGCGCGCCGATCAAGCTGCGCGTCGTCAAGGGCGCCAACCTCGCGATGGAGCGGATCGAGGCCGATCTGCACGGGTGGCCCCAGGCGCCCTACGCGGTCAAGGGCGACGTCGACGCGAACTTCAAGCGGATGGTCGAGTACGGGTGCCGCCCCGAGCACGCGCGGGCGGTGCACCTCGGCATCGCCAGCCACAACCTCTTCGACGTGGCCTACGGCCTGCTGCTCCGCGCGGAGGCCGGCATCGAGCGCTGGGTGGAGTTCGAGATGCTCGAGGGCATGGCGAATCATCAGGCCCGGGTGGTGCAAGGGCGCGCGGGGGGCCTGCTGCTCTACGCGCCGGTGGTGCGGGCCGAGGACTTCCACAGCGCGATCGCCTACCTGGTGCGCCGGCTCGACGAGAACACTGCGCCGGACAACTTCCTGCGCCACGTGTTCGGGCTCGAACCCGGCTCGCCCGACTGGGTGCTCGAGCGCGACCGGTTCCTCGCGGCCTTCGACCGGCTCGACGGCGACCTGTCGGATGCGCCGCGCCGCACCCAGGATCGCGCGGTCGAGCCCACCGCGGCCGCCCCCGAGCTCGTGGACCCGTTCGTGAACGAGCCGGACACCGACTGGGCGCTCCCCGCCAATCGCGAGTGGATCGACCGGGTGAGGGAGGCCTGGCGCGAGCGCCCGCCCGAGAGCGTGCCGCTGCAGATCGCGGCGGAGCTGGTCGCGGGCGAAGGCCAGGCCGAAGGCCGCGACCGCTCCCGCCCGGCGCACGTCGCCTATCGCCACGGGCTCGCCGATCGCGCCCGGCTCGGGCGCGCACTCGACGCGGCCCGCGCCGCTCAGGCGGCCTGGGCCGCCCGGCCCCCGGCGGAGCGGCGCGCGCTCATCGACGGCGCGGCGGCGATGCTGGCCCGCCGACGGGGCGACCTGATCGGCGCCATGATCGTCGACGGGGCCAAGACGGTGGCCGAGGCGGACCCCGAGGTGTCCGAGGCGATCGACTGCGCGCGCTACTACGCCCGCGCGCTCGGCCCGGGCGACGCGGCCGACGGCGCCAGCATGGAGCCGCTCGGCGTGGTCCTCGTCGCCCCGCCCTGGAACTTCCCCCTGTCGATCCCGGCGGGCGGGGCGCTGGCGGCGCTGGCCGCCGGCAACGCGGTGCTGCTCAAGCCCGCGCCCGAGGCGGTGCTGGTCGGCTGGCACCTGGCCCGCGCGCTCTGGGACGCGGGCATCCCGCGCGAGGCCCTGCAGTTCACGCCCCTCCGCGACGACGAGGTCGGTCGCGAGCTCGTCACCGACCCGCGGGTGAACGGCGTGATCCTGACCGGCTCGGTGGACACGGCGCGGCGCTTCCTCGGCTGGCGCCCGGACCTGGCCCTGTTCGCGGAGACGAGCGGCAAGAACGCGATGATCGTCACCGCGCTCTCGGATCGTGACCAGGCCATCCGCGACCTGGTGCGCTCGGCCTTCGGCCACGACGGCCAGAAGTGCTCGGCGGCCAGCCTCGCCATCTGTGAGGCCGAGGTCTACGACGACCTCGCCTTCCGCCGCCAGCTCCGCGACGCGGCGGAGAGCCTCGCGGTCGGGAGCGCGTGGGAGCCGGCGAGCCGTATCACCCCGCTGACGCAGCCGCCGGGCGCGGCGCTGCGCCGCGCCCTCACCGCGCTCGACCCCGGCGAGGAGTGGCTGCTCGAGCCGCGCGCGGTGGCCGGGCCGGCGCCGCTCTGGTCGCCCGGCATCAAGCTGGGCGTGCGCCGGGGCTCCTTCTTCCATCTCACCGAGTGCTTCGGGCCGGTGCTGGGGGTCATGCGCGCGGCGGATCTCGACGAGGCCATCGCGCTGGTCGACGAGATCCCGTTCGGGCTCACGAGCGGCATCCAGTCCCTGGACGACCGCGAGATCGCGCGCTGGCAGGAGCGGATCGAGGCCGGCAACCTCTACATCAACCGGCACATCACCGGGGCCATCGTGGCCCGGCAGCCCTTCGGCGGCTGGAAGGCCTCGTCGGTGGGCCCGGGGGCCAAGGCGGGCGGGCCGAACTACGTGGCCCAGCTCGGCCACTGGCGCCAGGTCGCGCGGCCGGTCCTGGGCGCGCCGCTCTCGCCCGCGGTCGCAGCGCTGCTGGACCGCTGTCTCGCGGCGGTGGAGCCCGGCGAGGCGGCCACCACGCTCCGGGCCTCCGCGGCCAGCTACGCTCACGCCTGGCGCGAGCACTTCGGGCGCGAGCACGAGCCGGTGCGCCTGCTGGGCGAGCGCAACGTGCTCCGTTACCGCGCGTGCCGCCGCGTGCTCGTGCGTGGGGAGATGGCCACCGCGGCCGGGCGGCTCGCGCTGGCCCAGGTGCGGCTCGCCGCGCGCACGTGCGGCGTGCCGCTCGAGCTGAGCCTGGCGGAGGGCGAGCCCGCGGCGTGGGCGGCCGGGGACCCCGAGGTGACGATCGCGGTCGAGTCCGAGGCCGGGCTCCTGGCGCGGCTCGCCCCGGGCGGCGCCGAGCGCCTGCGCGCGCTCGTGCTACTCTCGCGCGGGGCACGCGCGGCGGCCCACGCCGCCGGCGTCGTGATCCTCGACGCGCCGGTCCTCGCCACCGGCCGGCTCGAGCTGCGCGCGTATCTCCGCGAGCAGGCGATCTCGCGCACCGTGCACCGCTACGGCAACGTCATGGAGGAGACGAGCGCATGAACATCGGCATCCTGATCCCCACCCGCGGCGCGGTGATGGAGTCGGCGCGGCGCCCGCCGGTCGAGGCGTGCTGGGCCATGGCGCGCCACGCGGACCGCGCGGGCTACGACGCGGTCTGGGTGGGCGACAGCGTGGTGGCCAAGCCGCGGCTCGACGCGGTGACCACGCTCGCCTACCTGGCCGGGATCACCGAGCGGGTGCGCCTCGGGACCGCGGTGCTGCTCCCCGCGCTGCGCCACCCGGTGGTGCTGGCCCAGCAGCTCGCCAACGTGGACCAGATCTCGCGCGGCCGCCTGCTCCTGGGCCTGGGCGTGGGCTGGAGCCTGCCCAGCGCCGAGCGGGAGTGGGCCGCGTGCGGGGCCGACCACAAGCGGCGGGTGCGCCGGCTCGAGGAGCACATCGTGATCTGGCGCAAGCTGTGGACCGGCGAGCCGGTGACCCATCGCGGCGACGACGTGGACCTCGTCGACCACACGATCGGCCCGCTGCCCTGGCGGACCGAGGGGCCGCCCATCCTCATCACCGCCGGCAACCGGGGCGAGCTGCTGCCCGCCCAGTTCGAGCGGTTCGGGCGCCTGGGCGACGGCATCATCACGACCTACGTGCACATCGAGGAGATCCCGGTCATCCGCGAGCGCGCGCGGGAGGCGCTCGCGCGGCACGGCCGGGCGTGGGCCGACTTCCCGCTCTGCGTGTACACGACGGTGCGGCTCGACCGCGACGTGCCCACCGCCCAGCGGGTCACCACCGAGTTCCTGACCACCTACTACGGGGGCGGCGTGCACGAGCGGGGCGCGATGGGCCTGGGCCCCGCACCGGTCGTGATCGAGACCCTCCGGCGCTACGCGTCAGCCGGGGTCACCGACCTCTGCATTCGCTTCATCGGGCACGACCAGCAGGCTCAGCTCGAGCGGTTCACCGCGGAGGTGCTTCCCGCGCTTCACGCGTGAGGGGCGGCACCACTCCCCGGCAGGACCAGGCCACCGCCGTGTACGAGCGCGGCCCATCGGGCGCGCCGGCCAGGTATGCCGCGCGCAGGTGCCGCTCGAGGCGCGCCCGCTCCGCCGCGCCGAGGCCGGCGACGTAGCTGCCCATCGGACCCTCGCCGCGGAGGAGCGGCTCCCAGTAGTCGGCGAAGTCGGCGTACTCCATGCGGACCAGCAGCGACCGCTCGTCGACGTCCGCCAGGCCCGCCGCGCGAAAGAGCCGCGCGAGCCCATCGGGGCCGACCACCGCCTTGGACATCGCGCGGCCGCGATGCTCGGCCGCGACGGGGTCGAGCATCGCCGCGGTGTCCCAGAACATTCGCAGCGCGATCATCCCGCCGCCCGAATCCCAGACCGCCGCGGCGACGACGCCCCCCGGCCGGGTGACCCGCCGCATCTCCCTCACCGCGGCCGCCGGGTCGGAGACGAAGTGCAGGACCAGGAGTGACAGCGCGCGGTCGAATTGCGCATCGGGGAACTGGAGCTTGGTCGCGTCCCCCTGCTCGATGCGGATGCGCGGATCCTCGTTCCGGGCGCGGGCCGCCGCGACGTAGACCTCCGCGTAGTCGATGGCGGTCAGCTCGGCGAAGCCGACCGTGCGGGCCAGGGTGAAGGTCAGGCTGCCCGTGCCGCAGCCCACTTCCAGCAGCCGCTCGCCGGCGGCCGCGCCGACGTGCTCGATGAAGAGCGGGGCCAGGCGGCGGCTCCAGCGCCCCATCATCCGCTCGTAGCTATCGGCGTCGTTCGCGTTGAACATCGACGGCATGGTGTCGTCCCCTCAGATCGCCAGCACGTTGCGCCCGAGCGGTCGGCCGTCGCGCAGGGCCTCGAAGGCGGTCTCGATGTCGGCCAGCGGGAGCACGCGGTCCACGATGGGCTTGATGCGCCCGCGGGCCACCAGGTCCATCGTCTCCTGCAGCTCCTGCTTGGTGTTGGCCCGCGAGCCCACGATCTCGAGCTCGTTGCGCACCAGCTCGTGGGGCATCACCGGCAGCGGGAGCTGGGGCGTGTAGCCCACGAAGACCAGGCGCCCCGCGCGCCGGACCGACCGGTAGCTCGACGGCAGCGTCGTCTCGTTGGCCACGAACTCGAGTACCACGTCGACGCCCTGGCCGTCGGTGAGCTTCCGGACCGCGTCGTGGAAGGGCCCGCGGCGGGCGTCCACCACCGCGTCGGCCCCGAGGGTGCGCGCCAGCTCGAGGCGCGCCTCGCTGACGTCGATCGCGACCACCCACGCGCCGGCCAGCCGCGCCATCTGGAGCGCGTGCAGGCCCACGCCGCCCACGCCGACCAGCGCCACCGTGGTGCCCGGCCGTACCTGGGCCCGCTTGGTGATCGCGTGGTACGACGTGGCGACCGCGTCGCCGAGGATGCAGGCGGCCTCGAGCGTGACGTGGTCCGGGACCTTGCAGAGGTTGACGCCGGGCGTCTTGAGATACTCCGCGAAGCCGCCGTCGATGCTGAAGCCGTGCTGACGCACCTCGGGGCAAAGGGTGTCGCGCCCCGCGCGGCAGAACGGGCAGCGGCCACAGGTCAGGTAGAAGTTCACCACCACGCGGTCGCCGGGGACGAAGCCCCGCACCTCCGCGCCCACCTCCGCCACCTCGCCCGCGATCTCGTGGCCCATGATCAGCGGGATCACGCCCAGTCCCATGCGGTTGGCCCGGATCTTCACGTCGGTGCCGCAGACGCCCACGTTGCGCACGCGAACCAACGCCTCGTGGGGCGCGATGGTGGGCGTCGGCACGTCCTTGGCGACGAAGGGCCCGCCGAAGCGCTCGAGGACGAGCGCGCGCATCAGGAGCCGCCCGCCCGCATCGCCCGCCAGACGCGTTCGGGGGTCACCGGCATGTCGAGGTGGCGGACGCCCAGCGGGGCCAGCGCGTGATTGACCGCGTTGAGCAGGGCGGGCAGCGCGCCCACCGTGCCCGCCTCGCCCACGCCCTTGGCACCGAGCGGGTTCACCCGGGTCGGCACCTCGTGCGAGTCCACGTCGAAGAGCGGCAGCTCGTCGGCGCGCGGGATCGCATAGTCCATCAGCGAGCCGGCCAGGAGCTGGCCCGCGTCGTCGTAGGCGAGCGTCTCGGCCAGGCCCTGGCCCAGGCCCTGGACGATGCCCCCGTGGATCTGCCCCTTCACCAGCATCGGGTTGATCATGTTGCCCACGTCGTCCACCACCGCGTAGCGGGCCACCCGCACCGCGCCGGTCTCCATGTCGATCTCCACCTCGCACACGTGGCAGCCGTTGGGGAAGGTGACCGCGGGCGGCGTGAACACGGCGGTCTCGCTGAAGCCGGGCTCGAGCCCGGGCGGCAGCTGGCGCGGCTGGTAGGCGGCGCGCGCCACCTGGTTCCAGGCCACGCCCCGGTCGGTGCCGGCCACCGCGAAGCGGCCGTCGCGCAGGGTCACGTCCTCGGGCGCGGCCTCCAGCAGGTGCGCGGCGATGCGGCGGCCGCGCTCGACGACGCGCTCGGTGGCGCGCAGCACCGCGGAGCCGCCGACCGAGGCCGCGCCAGAGCCGCCGTTGCCGCGGCCCGCGCCGAGCGCGTCGCTGTCGCCCCAGAAGATCTGGATGCGCCCGGGGGGCAGCCCGAGCCGGTCGGCCACGATCTGGGCGAAGGCGGTCTCGTTGCCCTGGCCCATCGAGGTGGAGCCCGCGAACAGCGAGACCGACCCGTCCGCGTTCACGCGCATCTCCGCGGTGTCGGGATTGACCGAGGTGTAGGGGCCGCCCGCGACCTCGATCGGGTTGGCGAGCCCCAGGCCGAGCAGGGCGCCGCGCGCCCGCGCCTCGGCCCGGCGCCGCTCGAAGCCGGCGCGGTCGCCGAGCGCCATGGCCAGCTCCATGGTCCGCTCGAACTCCCCGCAGTCGTAGGTGAACACGAGCCCGGTCTTGAACGGCATCGCGGTCGGCGGGATCAGGTTGCGGCGGCGCAGCTCCACCGGGTCGATCGCGAGTTCCGCCGCGGCGACGTCGATCACGCGCTCGATGGCGTAGGTCGCCTCGGGCCGGCCCGCGCCGCGATAGGGCCCGGTCGGGGTGGTGTTGGTGTGGACGCCGGTGGTCTCGACGTGGATCGCGGGCGTGGTGTACACGCCGGCCACGCCGCCCACGTTGTTGGTGCCGGGCCCCGCGCTGCGCGTGGTGAGGTAGGCGCCGATGTCGAGCTTGATGGCGACCCGCAGGGCGAGGAACCGGCCGCCCGCGTCGAGTGCCAGCTCGGCCGAGGAGACGTTGTCACGCCCGTGCTCGTCGGAGAGGAAGCTCTCGCGCCGG
>DATJIR010000151.1:0-11835 GCA_035493135.1 Verrucomicrobiia bacterium | reverse complement strand
CCGAGGCGTCGGCCGGCGGACGCATCGTCCGGTTCGAGGCGCTCGGCGAGGGCGGCGGGGCCGCGGTTCGCGACGGCGTGATCGTTCTGGCCGACTGATCGAGGAGCCGATGACCAAGTTCGAGCGAGTGCAGGCCGCGCTGAGGCGGCAGCCGACCGATCGCCCCCCCTACGCGTTCTGGCGCCACTTCCCGGACGTGGACCGCAACGCGGCCGCGCTCTCGCAGTCGACCCTGCGCTTTCACGAGCGCTATCAGTCGGACTTCCTGAAGGTCACCCCGACCGGCGGCTACGCGGTCGAGGACTGGGGCTGCGTGGAGAGCGACGAGGTCCGGCCCGACGGCCACCGGCCCTGCGCGCGCCACGCGGTCAACACCCCGGATGACTGGAAGAAGATCCGACCGGTCCGGATGGAGTCGACCGCGTGGGCCTCCCACCTGGAGACCATCATCCGCTGCGTGGTGGACCGGCGCGCCGACTGCTCGACGATGCCGACCGTGTTCAGCCCGCTGTCGCTGGCCCGCAAGCTCTCCGGCGATCGCCTCAACTACGATCTCAAGGAGAACCCGCAGGCGGTGACCGACGCGCTCGAGGCGATCACCGAGACCATCCTCGCCTTCGCGGAGGCCTGCTTCCGCGAGGGCACCGAGGGCTTCTTCTACTCGATCCAGGCGGCCAGCACCGACTTCCACACCGTCGAGGAGTACCGCCGCTTCGGCGAGCCCTACGACCGGCGCATCCTCGAGGCGGTGCAGGCCCGATCCAAGCTCACCATCCTGCACGCCCACGGCGACCACCTGATGTTCGATCGGCTCGTCACCCTGCCCGCCCACGCCTGGAACTGGGACGATCGGCGCGCCGGGCCGTCGCTGCGGGAGGCCGTCACGCGCGTTCCCGGCGCGGTCGTCGGCGGCCTCGACCAGTGGGCCACGCTCCGCGACGGCAGCGCCGAGGACGCGCAGGCGCAGGTGCGGGACGCGATCGAGCAGACCGGCGGCCTCGGCCTCATCGTGGGCGGCGGCTGCGTCCTGCCGAGCGGGATTTCCGATGCGACCCTGGTGAGCGTCATCCGCGCGCTCGGCGGGGCCCCGAAGCTCGGGTTCATTCGGCCGCAGTAGCGCATGTCCCTCGCGCGGGCGGTGCTCGGCGCGCTGCTGCTTCTCGTCCCCGCCGCCGCGCAGGGCCAGGACGGGCCGGACGTGGTGATCCTCTCGCCGTATCGCTCGCTGGCCGGGGCCAACGAGCGGCCCCGCCTGCGACTCCACGCGGGCGTCGACCTCGCCGCCGCGGTGGGCACCCCGGTGCTCGCGGCGGCCGAGGGGACGGTGTCCCGGCTCGTCGACTACGAGCTGGGCTGCGGGACCGGGGTGGTGCTGGCCCATCCCGCGTTCAAGCGCTGGACCGCCTACTGCCATCTGACCCGCGCCCTCGTCGCGACCGGGCAGGTCGTCTCGCGCGGGCAGCCGATCGGGCTCTCCGGCACCTCGGGCAACTCGGCCAACGTGCCCCACGTGCACCTCGAGCTGTGCACGGTGGCGTGCGCCTCGCACCGCGACGGAGACCTGCGCGGCACGCAGGACCCGATCCCGCTGATCGCGGGCTGCTTCGAGGCGGGGCGCGCCTACCCGACCGACCGCCTGGCGTTGACGTGGCCGCTCGGCTGCCGCCGCGGGGCGCCGGACGGGCGGCGATGAGATCGGGGGGCGTGACTGCTCTTCTGGTCTTCGCTCGGCTCGCCTGCGGCTGCGCCTCGCCCTACTTTGCCACGTTGAAGCGGAAGTGGCAGATCTCCCCGTCCTGCACCGGGTAGTCCTTGCCCTCCAGGCGTAGGCGCCCGCGGTCCCGCGCGGCGGACATCGAGCCCTCGACGGCCAGGAGGTCGTCGTAGCCCACCACCTCGGCGCGGATGAAGCCGCGCGCGATGTCGGAGTGGATGGCGCCGGCCGCGTCCTGCGCGCGGGTGTGGCGTGGGATCGACCAGGCCCGCACCTCGTCCTCGCCCACCGTGAAGAACGAGATGAGGCCGAGGAGCGTGTAGCAGTCCTCCAGCACCCGCCGGATGGCCGGCTCGGTCAGGCCGAGATCGGCGAGGAACGCGGCCTGCTCCGACCCCTCGAGCTGGGCGACCTCGGACTCGATCACCGCGGAGATCCAGCCCACCCGCGTGCCCGGACGCGCGGCCACCTCGGCCAGGCCGAAGCTCTCCACCAGGCTCGTGCCGCGTCCGATCTCCTTCTCGGCCAGGTTCAGGCAGTGCAGGATCGGCTTCTGCGAGAGGAACGTGAAGCCGCGGATCGCGCGCGTCTCGTCGTCGGAGAGGCCCAGCGCCCGGATCGGGCGCCCCGACTCGAGCTCGGGCTTGATCTTCATCAGCACCGCCTGCTCGTGCACGTCGGCGTCGGTGCGCTTCTTCTTGATCTGGGCCTCGAGCCGCTCGAGCCGGCGCTCCACCACCTCGAGGTCGGCCAGGATCAGCTCGGTCTCCAGGTCGTCGATGTCCCCGGCCGGATCCGGCGCGGCGCCGCCCGCGTCCGGGAACGCGCGCACCACGTGGAGCAGGGCGTCCGCGTTGCGGAACTCCTTGGCCTCGAGTCCCTGCCGCTCGCCCTTGGCGATGCCGGCCAGGTCCACCACCTCGAAGGTGGCGAGCGTGGTCTTCTTCGGCTTGAACAGCGCGACGAGGCGATCGACCCGCGCGTCCGGCACGCGCGCCACCCCCGCGTGCATCTCCCCGCGCGCGGTGCCGAAGGACGACGTGGCGACGCTCGCGCCGGTCAGCAGGTTGAAGAGCGACGTCTTGCCGCTCTTGGGAAGCCCGATCAGTCCGATCTTCATGGAACGCCATGCTACCATAGCCGCCGACATGGCCGTCCCCCGGCGCCGCGGGCGCGCCTCCTAGTGCCGACTCTCCGTCCGCTCGACTGGCGCGGCGCCTCGACCGCGCTCTTCCTCGCCGCCCTCTGGGGCGGCAACCCGGTGGCGGTGAAGATCGGCCTCGTCGACGCGCCGCCGCTGCGCCTCGCCTTCTTCCGCTTCGTCCTCGGCGGGCTCGCGATCCTCGCCTACGCGTGGTGGCGACGTCACCCCGGCGTGTTCGACGTGCGGCCGGGCGAGTGGCGCGTGCTGATCTCGCTCGGGGTGATCTTCTCCATCCAGATCGGCACCATGAACGTGGGCCTCGGGCTCACCACCGCGGCCCACGGCGCGGTGCTGCTGAACTCCTACGCGGTGCACACCGTGGTGCTCGCCCACTTCATGATCCCGGGCGACCGCCTCACCCCCGCCAAGGTCGGCGGGGTGCTGGTCGCCTACGCGGGGATCGTGCTGCTCTTCGCGCGCGACTTCTCCTTCCAGAGCGCGACCCTGCTCGGTGACCTGGTGGTGATGGGCAGCGCGGTGCTCCTGGGGGAGCGGGTCGTCTACATGGCGCGCGCGGTGCAGCGCCTCGACCCGATCAAGCTGCTGGTGTTCCAGTCCGCGATCGGCAGCGCCTGCTTCCTGATCGCGAGCCTCGTCCTCGAGGCCGCCGCCCCCACCCGCTACACCTGGAGGCTCGCCACATCGCTCTTCTACCAGGGCGCGGTGATCGCCGGCTTCAACTTCGTGGTCAACTCGTACCTCTTCCAGGTCTACCTGGCCAGCGCGCTCGCCACCTGCTCGCTCACCACCCCGCTCTTCGGGGTGCTCATCGCGGCCGCGGTCGCCGGCGATCCGCTCAGCCCCCTGCTCCTGCTCTCGTCGGTGATGGTGGCGGCGGGCATCGGGCTCACCGTCCGCCGCTGATCGGGCCCCGCTTGACCGTCGGGGACACCCCGCGGTAGCGTCGCCTCATGCCCAGCCAGCCGTCGAAGATCCTGGAGGTCGTCCCCAACCCGCACCCGGACCGCGACTACGAGGTGAGCCTCGAGATCCCCGAGTTCACGTGCATCTGCCCGCGCACCGGCCAGCCCGACTTCGCCACGATCCGGGTGCGCTACGTGCCGGACCACCGGCTGCTCGAGCTCAAGGCGGTCAAGCTCTACATCTGGTCCTATCGCAACGAGGGCGCCTTCCACGAGGACGTGACCAACCGCATCCTGAACGACTTCGTGGCCGCCGCGGCCCCGCGCTTCATCGAGGTGGTGGGCGACTTCACGGTGCGCGGCGGCATCAAGACCGTGGTGCGGGCCACCCACGGCAAGCGGCCCGAGCTCTAGCCGGCCAGGCTCAGCAGCACCACCCCGGCCAGCATCACCAGCGCGCCCGGGGCGATGTCCCGCACCTTCTGCTTCTCGTGGAACATCAGGGTCCCGATCGCCATCGCGAACAGGATCTCCACCTGCTTGACCGCCTCCACGTAGGAGGAGAGCGTCATCAGGTACGCGGTGCCCTGGCTCACGGTGGTGAGCGACGCGAAGAGGCCGAAGCTCACGAAGGCCTTCCAGTAGCGCGGCACCTGGACGAAGTGGCGCCTAGAGGTCACCAGCACGATCGGAGTGACCAGCAGGCTCGCGGCCAGGTAGCCGCCGAGGGTGCCCGTGTACTGGTCCGAGCACTGCATCGCCCACTTGATCGTGACCACCGACGGGGCGAAGAAGAGCGCGGCCAGCAGCGTGTAGCGCAGCCCCCGGTCGGTGAACAGCACCGCCAGCGGCGCCCACCACGCGATGTGGGCCCGGTTGACGTTGAGCAGGTAGACCCCGCCCATGCTGATCAGGATGCCGAGGATGCCGAGCAGGGTCGGCCGCTCCTTCAGGGTGAAGTAGCCGAGCACGACCAGCACCAGCAGGCTCACCTTCCACAGCGCGGTGACCATCGAGATCCCGGAGAGCTTGAGCGCCTTGGAGAGCGCCATCGTGGAGATCGTCTGGCAGATCGCGAACGACACGCACGCGAGGTAGAAGCCGGGCTTGATGACCGGCACGCCCTTCCAGAGCACGAAGGCGGCCGCGAACGGGAGCAGGAACGTGAACCGCCCCCAGACGTTGATGTACTCGTCCAGCGAGTGCCCGAGGCGCTTCATCACCGTGTTGCGCAGCACCTGGCAGAGGGCCGCCACCAGCGCGAGAAGGAGCCACATCGCGGGGAACGCTTAGCGGGTCCGCGCCCGGAGGGAGCGCAGGGCCTCGACCACCGCGCCGGGCTGCTCGCGGGGCAGGAAGTGGCCCGCGTCCGGCACCACGCGACGCTCGGTGCCGTCCGGGAACTGACCCAGGTACCGCTCCGACTTGTGCGGGCGGTCGACGCCGTCGTCCCGGCCGTGCAGGATCACGCTCGCCACCTCGATGCGGGGCCGCTCGGCCAGGCGGCGCTCGATCGCGTCGAACCTCGGGTCGCCCGGCGCGTTGCCGTGGCGGTGCCGGTAGGAGTGGATCACCACCGGAACGAAGTCGGGGTTGTCGAAGGCGACCGCGGTGCGCTCGAAGGTGGCCTCGTCGAAGCGCCAGCCCGGCGACCAGTCCCGCCAGAGCAGCCGGCAGATGTCGCGTCGGTTGGCCTCGAGGCCGAGGCGCCCGCGCTCGGTGTTGAAGTACCACTGATACCAGTAGCCCCGCTCGTCCTCGGCCGCCGCCGGCCGCGACGGCGCCAGCGTGTTCTGCACGTTGTAGCCGCCGATCGTGACCAGGGCCCGCACCCGCGCGGGAGCCAGGATGGCCGCGATGCAGGCCGCGCGGCCACCCCAGTCGTAGCCCGCGAGGCTCACCCGCTCGAGCCGGAGCGCGTCCATGAGGTCGAGCAGGTCCTGGCCGATCGCGGCCTGCTGGGCTATACGGGGCGCGGCCGGATCGAGGAAGCGCGTGGCCCCGTACCCGCGCAGGTACGGCACGATCACCCGGCAGCCATCGGCGGCCAGCGGGCCGGTCACCCCGTCCCAGGCGCGGACGTCGTCCGGGAAGCCGTGCAGCAGCACGACCGGCGGGCCGGTGACCGGGCCGTGCTCCTCGTAGCCGATCTCGAGGGTCGGCGTGCGGACGGTCGCCACGGGCCGCGGTCGCGGGCCGGCTAGAAGCCGCTGACGTACGGCAAGCGCTCGGCGGTGGCCTCGATCCGGTCGCCCGCCTCGAGCAGCACCCCGGTCGCGTTCCACGCGCCGGACACGAGCTGGTTGCGGGCCCCGTCGGGAACCCGGCCCTTGATCACCCGGTCTCCGACGCGAACCTCCTGCTTCTCGACGTCCACCGTCACCGACTGTCGCGGGTCGCGCCCGATCGCCTTCTGCAGCCAGAGCACGTCCTCGTTGTCGATGCTCATGCACGGGATGCCGAGCATGGTGCAGTTGCCGAAGAAGATCTCGCCGAAGGAGGCGCCCACGATCGCCTTGATGCCCCACTGCTTGAGCGACTCGGGCGCGTGCTCGCGCGAGGACCCGCAGCCGAAGTTGATCCCGGCCACCAGCACCGAGGCTCCTTCGTAGACCTTCTGGTTGAACGGGTGCTCGGGGTCGTGCTTGCGCGCGTCCTCGAAGGCGTGGAGCCCCAGGCCCTCGTTGGTGACCGTCTTGAGGAATCGGGCCGGAATGATCCGGTCGGTGTCGATGTCGTTGCCGGGCACGGGAATCCCCCGACCCGCGACCTGCCGTCGCGCGTTTTCGCTCATCGCTCTATCTCCCGCTCGTCGGTTGGAGCATCTCCCGCACGTCGGTGACCGCGCCGTTGACCGCGGCCGCCGCGGCCATGGCCGGGCTCATCAGCAGCGTGCGGCCGGTGGGGCTGCCCTGCCGCCCGATGAAGTTGCGGTTGCTGGTGGACGCGCTCATCTCGCGACCCCGCAGCTTGTCGTCGTTCATCCCGAGGCACATCGAGCAGCCCGCGTTGCGCCACTCGAAGCCCGCCTCCCGGAAGACCTCGTGCAGACCTTCCGCCTCCGCGGCCTTGGCCACCTGCTGCGAGCCCGGCACCACGATGGCCCGCACCCCCTTGGCCACCCGGTTCCCCTTGGCCACCGCGGCGGCCACCCGCAGGTCCGAGATCCGCGAGTTGGTGCACGAGCCGATGAACACCACGTCGATCTTGGCGCCCGCGATGGACTGGCCGGCCTCGAAGCCCATGTGGGCCAGGCCCTCGCGATAGGTCGCCCGCTCCTGCTCGGGCGCCGACTCCGGGCTGGGCAGGCGCTCGCCCACTCCCACCGACTGGCCGGGGTTGATGCCCCACGTCACCATCGGCGGGATCGCGGATCCGTCGAGCCGCTTGATGTCGTCGTACTTGGCGTCCGGGTCGGAGGCCATGCCCTTCCACCACGTGACCGCGCGGTCGAACGCCGGCCCCTGGGGCGCGTACTGGCGCCCGCGCAGGTAGTCGAACGTGGTCTGGTCCGGGTTGACGTAGCCGAAGCGCGCCCCGCCCTCGATGGACATGTTGCAGAGGGTGAGGCGCTCTTCCATGGTCATGCGGTCGACGACCATCCCCGCGTACTCGTAGGCGTAGCCCACGCCTCCGTTCACGCCGAGCGTCCGGATGATCGCGAGGATCACGTCCTTGGCGTAGACACCCTTGGCGAGCGCGCCGTCGACACGCACCTGGCGCAGCTTGGGCCGGGCCATGGCCAGGCACTGGGTGGCCAGCACATCGCGCACCTGGCTCGTCCCGATGCCGAAGGCGATCGCGCCCACCGCGCCGTGCGTGGCGGTGTGGCTGTCGCCGCACGCGATGGTCATGCCGGGCTGGGTCAGGCCGAGCTCGGGGCCGATCACGTGCACGATCCCCTGCTTGCCGCTGTCGAGCCCGAAGAACGGCACCCCGCTCTGCTGCGCGTTGCGGGTGAGGTGGACCGTCATCTCCTCCGCGACCTCGTCGGCGAACGGTCGCTGCTGGCCGGTGGTCGGGATGATGTGATCGAGGGTCGCGAAGGTCCGCGCCGGCATCCGCACCGGCACTTTCAGCTCGCGCAGGGCCTGGAACGCCTGGGGTGAGGTGACCTCGTGGATCAGGTGGAGGCCGATCAGGAGCTGGGTCTGCCCCGAGGGCAGCGTCCGGACCGTGTGCGCCTCCCACACCTTGTCGAGCAGTGATGACGGCATTGGCATCTCCTCCGTGGCCGCCGAGTGTGCCGCGGCCAGACCGTTAAGTATAGTGAAATATTCTTCCCGATCACGTAAGATCTGCTAATGATAGACGCGGCGCTCCTCCCCGCCCTCCTGAGCCTGCTGACCGTCGCGCGCAGCGGGTCGGTCGGCGCGGCGGCGCGCCTGCACCACCGCACCTCCTCCGCGATCAGCCAGCAGATCCGCAAGCTCGAGCGCCACCTGGACGTGAAGCTTCTCGAGCGGGCGGGCCGGGGCGTGCGCCTGACCGCGGCCGGCGAGGCGGCGCTGCCCGGAATCCTCCAGCTCGGCACCGAGACCGAGGCCCTCTTCGCCCAGCTCGCCGAGCTGTCCGGCCGCCCACCCGCCACCCTGCGAATCGCGGTCAGCGACTACCTGGGCCGGGCCCTGCTGGTCCCGGTGCTCCACGAGCTGATCGACGAGCAGCCCCGCCTGCGCTTCGAGATCGCCACCACCCACTCGCGCGAGAGCGTGCGCCTGGTGGGCCTGGGCGAGGTGGACTGCGCGGTGGTCACCGGCCAGGAGGCCCCGCGCGGGATCGAGGCGGCGCGGCTGTTCGAGCAGGCGTTCGTCTGGGTCGGGCCGCGCCGGGCTCGGGGCCGGCCGCCGCTCGTCGATCGGCTCGCGCGCGAGCCGCTGCTCCGGCTCGGCGCGGGCAGCCAGGGCCGGCGGCTGCTGGAGGACTTCCTCGCGCGCGAGCGGATCCAGCCGGTGTCGACCATCGACGTGCCGAGCGTGTCGCTCCTGCTCGCCTACGTCTCGGGCGGTCTCGGCGTGGGGCTCGCCCCCGCGCTGGCGCTCGCCGAGGGCGGTGCCGCGAGCGGGCGCCGGGACTACGAGTGGGAGCGGGCGGCGGTGCCGGCGCTCACCGTCACGCTGGTACACCGGCCCGGGCTCCGGCGCGGCGCCGCGGCCAATCGCTTCGCGACGCGGCTCGGCGCCGAGGGCCGCCGGGCCGGCGCGCGCCTGCGCCGCATGGGGCTCGCCTAGGCGAGTAGCCCCGGCAGCGCGGCGGCCTGGAAGCCCGGGAAGAGCGGCCCGGCGGGCGCGCCCAGGTGGCGCACCGCGATCTCGGTGAAGAGGCCGCGGAAGTCGGTGGTCACGGCCAGGTCGCGGCCCTCGAAGAGCTGCTCGCGCCGGAGCCCCGGCCAGCGCCCGTAGACCCGGCCGCCTTTCACCCCGCCCCCGAGCGCGAGCATCGCGGTGGCGTGCCCGTGATCGGTGCCGCGGTTGCCGTTCTCGCGCACGGTCCGGCCGAACTCCGACATCGTGAGCACCACCACGTCGCTCATGCGGGCGCCCAGGTCGCGATCGAGCGCGGCGAGCCCCTCGCCGAACTCGCGCAGCCGCGCCGCGAGCTGGCCGCGCTCGTTGCCCTGCCCCGCGTGGGTGTCCCAGCCGCCCACGTCCGCGAAGGCCACCTCGAGGCCCACGTCGGCGCGGATGAGCTGGGCGATCTGCCGGAGGCTGTCGCCGAAGCGACCGCGCGGGTACACCGCGCCGTTGGCGGGGAGCAGGCGCTGCGGCGCGGCCGCCTTCAGCATCTTCACCGCCTCGAAGGTCTCGCGCCCGGTGCCGTAGAGGAGGTCGCGCACGCCCTTCTCGTAGAGCGACTCGAAGCCCTGCCGCGCGCCGGGGCGGCCCGCCATGGCCGCGGCGCCGCTGTCCTTCACGTCGAAGTCGGCCACGCTGCTCATCGCCACCGCGCCCACGTCGCCCCGCAGGATGCGCGGCAGCGCGGCCCCGAGCGAGACCGCGCGGAAGGGCGAGGCCGGCTCCGGGGCTGGCATCGCGGCGAGCCCGCGCGCGAGCCACCCGTCCGGCGTGCTCTTCACGCCGGGCGTCCCCGACTCCATGTAGTCCTGGGCGTCGAAGTGCGAGCGGGTGGTGTCGGGCGAGCCGCACGCGTGGACCACCGCGAGGCGGCGGGCGTCCCACAGGGGCTTGAGTGGAGCCAGCGAGGGATGCAGGCCGAAGAAGCCGTCGAGATCGACGGTGGTATCCGCCGCGCCGCGAGCCGGCCGCGCGATCGCGATGCTGCCGCGCGCGCCGTAGTAGTCGGGATCGCCATGCGGGACCACCATGCTGAGGCCGTCCACCGCGCCGCGCTGGAAGATCGCGATGAGGACCTTGGGGCGACCGGCGCGCTCCTGGGCAAGCGCGGTGCGCACGAGGAACCGCGGAACCGCGCCGAGCCCGATCAGCGCGAGCGCCCCGCCCTTCACGAACGACCGTCGCGTGCAGTCCGTCATGGCGCTACCTCCGCTGGAACTCGGGGGAGCCCAGGACCAGCGCGGCCAGCTTCTCCACGTCGGTGTCCTTGGCCACCCGGTCGTACGGCGTGACGCGAGTGATCTCCGGGCTCTCGAGCTGGGCCGAGAGCACCGTCCGCGTCTCCGCCGAGGCCTCACCGTGCAGCACCGCCAGCAGCAGCCGGTCCAGCACTTGGGCCGGCTGGCCGCGGTCCACTCCCGCCACGACGCGGGGGAGATCGACGGTGGTCCCAGGCAGGCGGTTGTGGGCGAGGCCCAGCGCGAAGTTCATACGGCCGAGCAGCGCCCCGGTGTTGACCCAGGACTCCGCCCGGTCGGGATAGCCGGTGGGCGGCTGCGCCTCGTAGAGGGGTTCGCCGAGGCGGGACACCTCGCGTGCCAGCACCATACCGCCGTCGCCGGGCCCGGCCCCGCCGGCCACGACGCGCCCGTCCAGCGTGCGCACCGCGCTCGCCACCACCTCGAGCGGGGTCTTGATCTTGGCCCGGTAGGCCTCGGCCGACCAGAACTCGGGTGACGTGAGGATCGTCACCAGGACCGCCCGGATGCTGCCGTCCGTTCCCTGGAAGGTCTGGGCCGCGCGCTCCACCAGGGCCGGCGGCGGATCGTCGCTCACGAAGCGCCGCGCCAGCTTGGTGGCGATGAAGCGCGCGGTCGCGGGATGGCGCACCAAGATGTCGATCACGCGCTCGCCGTCTTCCCGCCCGCCCCCGGCCGGGATGACCTGGCCCAGCACGCGCTTCTCTCCGCGATCGTGGGCCAGGGACCGGAAGACGAAGCCGCCGCCCTGCTGCGGCCGGTCGATCGTCCAGCCGGTGAAGCAGCGCGCCACCTCCACCACGTCGTGCTGGGTGTAGCCGCCGTCCACCCCGAGGGTGTGCAGCTCCATCAGCTCGCGCGCGTAGTTCTCGTTGAGCCCCGCGCGCCGGCCCGCGTTGGGCCCGCGCGGCACCACCAGGTCGGCCCGGGTACTGAGCCAGTTGTCGAGGTAGAAGAGCATCGCGGGATGCCGTGCGGTGGCCAGGACCAGATCGCGGAACCGGCCGAGCACGTGCGGCCGGATCGCCTCGCGCTCGTAGGCCGGGAGCATCCAGCGCACCGCGCCCTTCGGGGCATACACGTTGAAGTGGTTGAACCAGAAGTCCACCAGCACCTCGTCGAGCTGGCGCTCGCTCAGCACCGCCCGCACGACCCGGGCCGCCTGCATCTGGGCCGTGATGATCGCGGGACGCCGCTCAGGCGGATACATCTGCACGACCGCCTGGCGGGTCATCTGTCCCGAGGCGAGCTGCTGGCGGACCTGCGGGGAGGGCTGCGGGAACTCGCGAACCAGATCGGCCGCGCTCCGCGCGAGCACCGGATAGGCGGGCAGGGCCTGCGTCACCGCGGGATCGGCGAGGTCGCTCGGATCGAGCTGGGCCTCGAGATAAGCCGCGAGCCCCATCCGCCGCACGCGCTCGACGTCTCCCGGCCGGGGCCCGTACCCGAGCCGGTTCAGCGCGTGCATGATCTGCTGGTCGGGAGTCAGCGGCGACAGCGG
>DATJIR010000150.1:0-14126 GCA_035493135.1 Verrucomicrobiia bacterium | reverse complement strand
GGGCAGCCAGGAGCCGGTATCGACCACGAGGTAGCGAACGGTCCAGCTGAGGTCGTCGAAGTACAGATCGGCCACGCTCCCGAGATCGCCGTCGACGGCGGCGATGGTGAGTCCCTTGAATCCGCTGGCTGGCTTGAGCATCGGGCTCCTCCTTGCCCGATCACCCGAAGCATTTCCCGTGCAAGTCCCGCCGACCGCGCGATGACGCGCGTCCGCGGCGTGCGACCGCCGCGCGCGGGTAAGGCTTACCGGGAACGCGGGGCCGGCTCCGTAACTCCTGCCGCAGCGGGAAGCACGATGATCGCGAGTCCGAGCAGCACCAGCCCCATGCCGAGCAGGCGCCACGGCCCGAAGCGCTCGCCGAGCACGACGGCGGACGACGCGGCGGCCACGAAGGGCACCAGGAGGGCGAACGGCGCCACCAGCGCAGCGGGATGTTGCCGCAGGAGATGGCCCCAGATCGCGTAGGCGAGCACGGTGGCGACCAGACCCAGGTAGAGCACCGCGCCGAGCCCGAGCCACGAGGCCGCGTGCCACGAGGCCGGGATCGCGCGCGGGCCGTCGCGGAGGGCCGCGAGTGCGAGGCCGGGCAGGGGCGGCACCAGGCTCAGCCAGACCGCGAGGGCGAGCGTGTCGACGGGCGGCAGGCGCTTGACCAGCACGTTGCCGACGCCCCAACTGATCGCGGAGAGCGCGGTGAGGGCGAAACCGATCGCGGTCAGGTCGCGCCCCACGGTGGATCCGATGACGGCCAGGCCCCCGAGCGCCACCGCGGTGCCGGTCCACTGGCGGCGGGTCGGTCGCTCGCCGACCGCGAGCGCCGCCAAGACGATGGTGAAGAGCGCCTGCGTCTGCACCACGATCGCGGCGAGCCCGGGCGGCATCCCGGCCGCAATGCCGAAGAACTGGAACAGGAACTGGCCGGTGTAGAGGGTGAGCCCGACCGCGATGAGGGCGCGCCACGAGACGCGCGGCCTCGGCAGGACCACGGCGGGGAGCGCGGCCACCAGGAAGCGCAGCGCGGTGAGGAGGGGCGGCGAGAAGTCGTCGAGCGCCAGGCGCGTGGCCACGAAGGCCACGCCCCAGATGACGGTCACCAGCAGGGCGAGCGCGACGTGAGCGAGCGGCACGCGCTCGACCATAGCACCAGGCGGCCGCGCGATGGACAACCCTCGGGAGAGCGGCGTAGACTCCGGGCGTTCGTCACTCGCTCCTCAGGGAGGCGGCCCGCCATGCCAGCACAGCAGAGCCTCAAGATCGACCACGCGCGCTACGTGCTGACCCTCGACCGGCAGCGCCGCATCATCCAGGACGGCGCGATCCTCGTGGAGAACGGGCGCATCACCCGCGTGGGCAAGGCGGCCGAACTCCGCGACGCCCACGCCGATCGGGTGATCGACGGCCGGCACCTCGTGGTCACGCCGGGCTTCTTCAACGGCCACATGCACATCAGCTACGCGCACCCGGTGCGCGGCATCTTCCCCGACGAGCAGGCGAGCCCGCTCGTGCACGTCTTCAACCTGCAATCGGCCATGACCGAGGACGAGGAGTACCAGACGACGCTGCTGGGGCTGGTCGAGCTCGTGCGGAACGGCACGGTGTGCTTCCTCGATCCTGGCAGCACCAAGTTCCCGGACGCGTGCCTGCAGGCCTACGAGGACGCGGGTATCCGGGTGATCCTGGGCGAGTGCGTGACCGATCAGCCTGCCCCGTGGGCGCTGCCGCGCTACCCGGCCCCCGAGGCGGTGGCGCGGACGATCTCCTTTCTCGGCAAGTGGAACGGGCGGCTCGCGGGAAGGATCCGCGCGTGGGCGATGCCCTTCTCCTACGAGACCTGCACCGCGGGCCTGCTCGAGACCCTGAAGCGCGTGGCCGACGAGCACCACACCGGCCTCACCCTGCACCACAACAGCGGGGCCAAGGCGCGCCAGGACGCGGTCGCGCGCCACGGTCACAGCCCCACCGGCTACCTCGAGTCGATCGGCGTCCTCGGGCCGAACGTGCTGCTCGCGCACTGCCTGGGGCTCGACGAGGCCGAGATCGATTGCCTCGCCCGCTCCGGCACCGTGGTGGCGATGTGCCCGGTCACCGCGGCCAAGGGCGGCCGGGGCGTGCCCGAGCACGGCCGCATGCCGGAGCTGCTGGCTCGCGGGGTCCGGATCGCGCTCGGCTGCGACTCGCCGAACAACTCGAACCACCTCGACATGGTGCGGACCATGAACATGGCCGCCATCCAGTACAAGGACGCGCGACAGGACACCCGGCAGATCCCGGCCGAGGCCGCGCTCGAGATGGCCACCATCCACGGCGCCGAGGCCCTCGGCCTGGGTGCCGAGCTGGGCTCGATCGAGGCGGGCAAGAAGGCGGACCTGGTGGCCTTCGACACCCTGCGCCCGGAGTGGCAGGCCCTCTGGAACCCGGTCAACAACCTGGTCTACAACGCCGACGGCCGTAGCGTGCACACCGTGGTGATCGACGGGCGCGTGGTGGTCGACGCCTACCGCCAGGCCTTCGTGGACGAGCCCCGCCTCTACGCCCGGGTGCAGGAGATCGGCGAGCGGCTGCAGGCCCGCACCGGCATCAGCTTCCCACGGTCCCGCTGGCCTCTGAGCTGAGGCTCGCGCGCGCCTCGGCTGCCCCAAATGCGCGGGGGCTGACACTTCCCATCAGTGGCAACGCAGGGAGGGCGGCATAAGCGCTTGTTTTTGCTCATGCCACCGGTGGTGCAGTCCTTGCACCAGAGAGACCGGGCCGGCGCTCCTGCCGGCCCCAACGCTCGAGCCGGACAGCCACCCCCGGGCAGAGGAGACGGCCAGTGCCAGACCCGCGCATTCTCGTGGTCGAGGACGAGACGAACGTCCGTGAGCTGGAAGCGGAGATCCTGAGGGAGGAGTGGGAGCACGTCGACACCGCGGTCGACGGCACCGACGCTCTCCGCCTGCTGGCCGAGCACGTCTACGCGGCGATCGTCAGCGACCTCGCCATGCCCAAGCTCGACGGGCGCGGGCTCTACGAGGAGGTCGGCCGCCGGTGGCCGAGCGCGCACGGGCGCCTCGTCTTCGTGACCGGCTACGCGGAGGCCGAGGAGTACGACACGTTTCTCCGCGAGAGCGGGGTCCCGGTCCTGGCCAAGCCATTCACCATCGCCGATCTGATCGGCGCGGTGCAGCGGGCGTTCTCGCCCGCCTAGCGGAGCCATCCCAGTGGCCCGCCTCGCCGAGTCCTCCGACCAGCGCTACCGCGCGCTGGTGGAGTCGAGCCGCGGCCTGATCTGCACCCACGACCTGGCCGGCATCCTGCTCTCGGTCAACCCGGCTGCGGCCGACCAGCTGGGCTACGCGGCCGAGGCGCTGGTCGGCCGGAGCCTGGGCGACTTCCTGGCCCCCTCGGTCCGCGCCCAGTTCCCCCAGTACCTCGACCGGATCAGCCACGCCTCGAGCGACCAGGGGCTGATGCTGGTCGTCACGCGGGACGGGGAAGAGCGCATCTGGAGCTACAGCAACGTGCGCTGCCAGGAGCCGGGCGGAGCGGCCTACGTGCTGGGCCACGCCCACGACATCACCGACATCAAGCGGTCGGACGCCCGGGCCGGCGAGGCGGAGGCCCTCCGCTCGGTGGCCCAGCTGGCGCTCGCCACCGCGCACGAGATCAACAATCCTCTGACCGTGATCATCGCGAGCCTTCAGCTCATGACATCGCGCGGGCAGGTGCCCCCCGAGGCCGCCGCCTACGTGGAGCGCGCCATCCGCGCCGGCGAGCAGATCCGCGACATCGTGCGCAACATGTCCCGCATCACGCGGCTCGAGCTGTCCCGCCAGTCCCCGCAGCTGCCGCCCGTCCTCGATCTCCGCAAGTCCAGCGAACCGCAGGGCTGATCTCCGGCCGGGGACTTGCCGTCCGGCCCCGTCTCGGCTAAGGTCGGGGCGGCGAGAGCAGGATTCTCCAGCCGGTCCCCCAACGCGAGGAGCGATCAATGAAGCGTGCGAGCGCGATGGCACAGGTGTTCCTGCTGATCCTGGCGCTGCTGGGCGTGGCGCTCACCGGAACCTCCTGGGCCCAGCCCAAGACCGAGCTCACGGTGGCGCTGTCGAGCTTCTCCACCGAGGTCCTCGATCCGCCGCTGGGCGGCCACCTCGTGAAGTACTACCTCTCGATGATCTTCGACTACCTGGTGGGGACCACCCCGGACGGGCATCCCTCGCGCGACGGCGGCCTCGCGACGCGCTGGGAGAACTCGCCCGACTTCAAGCGCTGGACCTTCCACCTCCGCAAGGGGGTCAAGTTCCACAACGGCGACGAGGTGACCGCCGAGGACGTGAAGTTCAGCATCATGCGGAACATCGGCAAGCGCTCCACCACCGGCTACGCCGGGCCGCTCCGCACCCTGATCGCGGACATCGAGACGCCGGCGCCGGACCGGGTGGTGATCGTCACCAAGGAGCCGACCCTCATCATCCCGACCTATCTCTCGCGGTCGCTGTCGAGCGAGGGCATGATCGTGCCCAAGAAGTACGTGGAGGCGGTCGGCGACGACGTCTTCGCCCGCAAGCCGATCGGCAGCGGCCCCTACAAGTTCGTGGAGCAGGTGACCGGTTCCCACATCAAGCTCGCCGCGGTCGACAGCCACTGGCGCATCGGGACGCCCAAGTTCAAGACCATGATGTTCCGCCTCGTGCCCGAGGAGACCACCCGCATCGCGCTCCTGCGCCGCGGGGAGGTCGACGTGGCCGACGTGAGCCGCGAGCGCGTGGCCGAGCTGGAGCGCGAGGGCTTCCCGGTCCACTACCGGCGCGAGGAGGCGATCCTGACCATGTGGTGGGTCCTGGGCCCCGACGGCCCCGTGGCCCCGACCAAGGACAAGCGCGTGCGCGAGGCCCTCAACCTGGCGCTCGACCGCGCCGAGATCGCCCAGTCCGTCTTCGCGGGCAAGGCCGAGCCGGCGTCGGTGCCGCTGGGGCTCTCGTGGTCCTTCAAGGACGTGGGCTTCAAGCCGACGCCCGAGATGACGTATCCCTACGACCCGGCACGCGCCAAGAAGCTCCTGGCCGACGCGGGAGTCGGCTCCGGATTTCCCCTCGACGTCTACGCCTATCAGCTCCCCGGCCTGCCCGAGGGCAAGACCATGGCGGAGGCGGTGGCCGGCTACTGGGAGAAGCTCGGCATCAAGACGCGGCTGATCCCGGTCGACTACCCGGCGTTCCGCAAGGCGTGGGTGGACCGGGCGAGCCCGGGCGCGGTCGGCTACTTCAACATCGCCAACCGCGACTGGATCGGCGCCTACGCGCTGCTCGAGAAGATGGCGTACACGCCGGCCAAGGGCAACGCCACCGTCAACGATCCGGAGATCGACGGCATGATCTCGCAGGTCATGCGCCAGACCGACCGCGAGAAGATCAACGCGCTCATGCGCAACGTGTACACGCGCCTGCGCAGCGAGCACTACGGGGTTCCGGTGGTCTACCTGCACTCGCCCTACGCGACCTCGAAGACCCTCGGCAAGTGGAACGTGGGCTCCGTCATGTACGACCTCTTCTTCGACGTGCTCGCCTCCGGCAGATAACCGAGCGCGTGATCGGCCCCGAGCGCATGACTGGTGCGGTGGGGGGGCATGGGGGAGGAGCGCCGCCGCTCCCCCCCATTCAGAACAATGCGCGAGCCCACGGCCCCGAGCGCGTGACCGGCACGGTGGGGGGGCATGGGGGAGGAGCGCCGCCGCTCCCCCCCATTCAGAACAATCCGTTCAAGCCTCTGCCTTAGAGCACCGGCATCCACATGCTCCGCTTCCTCGCGGCCCGGCTCCTGCAGTCGCTGGTGGCGCTCGCCATCATCTCGGTGGTGGTGTTCGTGCTCGCCCGCGCCACCGGCGACCCGCTCTACCTGATCCTGCCGATGTCGGCCTCCCAGGAGGACTTCGACAACGCCCGCCGCTATCTCGGCCTGGACCGGCCCTACCTCGAGCAGTACCTCTCCTTCGTGGGTCGCGCCGCCACCGGCGACTTCGGCACGTCGCTGCGGGCGCGGCGCCCGGTGAGCGAGCTGATCCGGGAGCGGCTGCCCAACTCGCTGAAGCTGGCCGCGTTCGCGATGGGCGTCTCGCTTGCGATGGCGTTTCCCCTCGGCATCATGGCCGCGGTGCACAAGGGCTCCGGCCTCGACCGGCTCGCCCAGATCGTCTCGGTGCTGGGGCAGTCCCTGCCCACCTTCTGGGTGGCGATCTTGCTGGTGGAGTTCGTGGCCGGACGGCTGCAGTGGCTGCCCGCGGGCGGCATCGAGGGGTTCACGAGCTACATCCTGCCCGGCTTCACCCTCGGCTGGTTCGTGGTCGCCGGGCTCATGCGGCTCTTGCGCTCCGGCATGCTCGAGGTCCTCGACTCCGAGTACGTCAAGCTCGCGCGCGTGAAGGGCATGGGAGAGGGGCGGGTGATCTGGTTGCACGCGCTCAAGAACGCCCTGATCCCGGTGATCACGTTCGCCGGCATCTACTTCGCGATCCTGGTGACCACCGCGATCGTGGTGGAGACCGTGTTCGCCTGGCCCGGCCTCGGCCGCCTGGCCTACGAGGGCATCAGCTCGCGCGACTTCCCGGTGATCCAGGCGGTCGTGCTGACCACCGCGGCCATCGTCGCGGTCGTGAACCTCTGTGTCGACTGCCTCTACGCGCTCATCGATCCGCGCATTCGCTATGCCCGCTGAGCCGGCCGCGGTGACCCTTCCCGAGGTGGACGTCGCCGCCGCGGCCGCCCGGCGCGGCTGGCGGCTGCCGATGTTCCCGGTGGTCGTGATCGGGCTCTTCATGATGGTGGCGGTGGCGGCTCCGCTGCTCGGCCTGCCCGATCCCACCGCGCAGGCGCTGCGGGACCGCTTCAAGCCGCCCGCGTGGCAGGAGGCGGGGAGCTGGACGCATCCGCTCGGCACCGATCGCCTCGGCCGCGACCTGCTCTCGCGCATCGTGTGGGGCGCGCGGGTGTCGCTGGCCGCCGGCGTGCTCACGGTGCTGGTGGCGAGCGCCTTCGGCGCCGCGGTGGGGCTGACCGCGGGCTACTACGGCGGCCGCGTCGATGCCGTCCTGATGCGCGTCACCGACGCCACCATGTCGTTCCCGGTGATCCTGCTCGCCCTGATCCTGGCGGTCACGGTGGGCCCGAGCTTCGCCAACGTGGTGACCGCGATCGCGGTCATCCTGTGGGCCCGCTACGCGCGCGTCATCCGCGGCCAGGTGCTCACGCTCATGCAGCTCGACTTCGTGGCCCAGGCCCGCATCGCGGGGGCGGGGGCGTGGCGGATCATCACCCGGCACCTGCTGCCCAACACCCTCGGCACGCTGCTGGTGCTGGTCACGCTCCAGATCGGCTACGTGATCATCGTGGAGGCGTCGCTCTCGTTCCTGGGGGCGGGCATCCCGCCGCCCACCCCGGCCTGGGGCTCCATGATCGCGGAGGGCCGCGACTTCGTGACCAGCGCGTGGTGGGTCTCGCTGTTTCCGGGCCTGGCGATCCTCCTCGTGGTGCTCGCGTTCAACCTCCTCGGGGACTGGCTGCGCGACACCTTCGACCCGAAGCTCCGACAGCTCTGAGCGCGGCCCCGCCCGTGTCCGGCTCGCCTCCGTCCCGTCCGGTCATCGACGTCCGCGACCTCCGCACCCACCTCGTGACCCGCTGGGGCACGGTGAAGGCGGTGGACGGCGTCTCGTTCACGGTGGCGGAGGGCGAGACCCTCGGCCTGGTGGGAGAGTCCGGCTCGGGCAAGAGCATGACGTGCCTCAGCCTGCTGCGCCTGGTGCCGCGGCCGGCGGCGCGCATCCTGGGCGGGCAGGTCTGGCTCGACGGGGAGGACCTGCTCACCAAGAGCGAGGCCGAGATGCGGCGGATCCGGGGCCGGCGGATCGCGATGATCCTGCAGGACCCGATGAGCTCGCTCAACCCGGTGTTCTCGATCGGCATGCAGATGCGCGAGGCGGTCGGGCTCTACCACGGGCTGCGCGGGCGCGGGCTGGCCGCGCGGACCGCGGAGCTGCTGGCCGCGGTGCGCATCCCGTCGCCCGCCGAGCGCCTGCGCGCCTTCCCGCACCAGCTCTCGGGCGGGACGCGCCAGCGGGTGGTAGGAGCGATGGCCATCGCGGCGCCGCCGCGCCTCCTCATCGCCGACGAGCCCACCACGAGCCTCGATCTCACCATCCAGGCCCAGTACCTGGGCCTGCTCGAGGAGCTGCAGGAGCGGCACCGCCTGGCCCTGGTCTTCGTCACCCACAACCTCGGCATCGTGGCCCGCATCTGCGACCGCGTCGCGGTGATGTACGCCGGCCGCATCGTCGAGATGGGACCGGTGCGGCGCCTCTTCACCCGGCCGGCGCATCCCTACAGCCGCGCGCTGCTCGAGTCGATCCCGCGCCTGGGCGCGCCCGCGGCGCGGCTCACCGCGATCGAGGGTCAGCCGCCCGACCTGGCGCGCCTGCCCGCGGGCTGCGCGTTCGCGCCGCGCTGCGCGTCGGTCATGGAGCGCTGCCGGGTGGAGGCGCCGCCCGAGACGGTGGTCGAGGCCGGCCACGTGACGCGCTGCTGGCTGGAGGCGCCGGGCGCCGGCGCCACCGCCGCGGGGCCGGCGTGAGCGCGCTGCTCGAGGTCGAGGCCCTCACCAAGCACTTTCCGGTGCGGCGCGGGCTGCTGGGCCGGGCCACCGGCCTGGTCCGCGCGGTGGACGGCGTCTCGTTCACGATCGACGCGGGGACCACCCTCGGGCTCGTGGGCGAGTCGGGCTGCGGCAAGACCACCACGTCCAAGCTGGTGCTGGGGCTCGAGCGGCCCACCGCCGGGGCGATCCGCTTCCAGGACGAGGACGTGCTCGCGCTCGATCGCGCCCAGCTCCGCCGCTATCGTCGGGCGGTCCAGGCCGTCTTCCAGGATCCCTACGCCTCGCTCGACCCGCGCATGCGGGTGGGCACGATCGTGGCGGAGCCGCTGGTGATCAACGAGCGCCTGGACCGCGCGGCGCGGCGGCGGCGCGTGCTCGAGCTGCTGGACCTGGTGAGCCTGCCCGCGCGCGCGGCCGACCTCTTCCCGCACGAGTTCTCGGGCGGCCAGCGGCAGCGGGTGGCCATCGCGCGGGCGCTCGCGCTCTCGCCGCGGCTCGTGGTGCTCGACGAGCCGGTCTCGGCGCTGGACGTGTCGATCCGCGCCCAGATCCTCAACCTGCTGCGCGACCTCCAGCAGCGGCTCGGGGTGTCGTACCTCTTCATCGCGCACGACCTGGCCGCAGTGGCGCACATGAGCCACACCATCGCGGTGATGTACCTGGGGCAGATCGTGGAGTGGGGGCCGGCCGACCTGATGGCCCGCGAGCCGCGCCACCCCTACACGCAGGCCCTCTTCGCGGCCGCGCTGCCGATCGACTTCGACACCCCGCGCGCCGAGCCGGCCGTCTCGGGGGAGGTGCCGAGCCCGCTGCGCCCGCCCGCCGGCTGCCGCTTCCATCCGCGCTGCCCCCACGCCATGCCCCACTGCGCCACCGACCCGCCCGCTCTGCGGCCCCACGCCGGCCGCCAGGTCGCCTGCCACCTCTACTAGGTCACGCGAGGAGGAGGCAGGCGGCGCCGGCGCAGGCGAGGAGGGCGGCGGCGAGGCGCCGGGCGAGGTCGGGCTCGCCGAAGAGGGTGCGGCCCAGCAGCACCGCGAGGACCGCGGACATGCGGCGGATCGCGTTGACGTAGGCCGCGGAAGCCATGGTGAGCGCGGTGGTCTGCATCCCGGTGCCGGTCACGCCCAGGAGCCCGTGGCTCACCACCGTGACGAGGTTGGCGGGTCGCACGCTCTCGGCCAGGGCGCGCGGCGTCGTCGCGAGAACGATCAGGGTCGTGAGGAACGCGGTCGCGCCGTGCGAGGCGACCAGGTAGCTCGGCGGCCCGAGATGGCGGGCGCCGTAGCGATCCACCGCGGCGAGGAAGCCCAGCAGGAACGCGGCGCCGAGGGCGTCGAGCGCGTCGCGCCGCGCGAACAGCGCCCGGATCCGGACCAGGCGGCCGCCGGTGCCGCCGGAGAGGCTCACGGTGCCGGTGAGGGAGAGGGCGAGGCCGATCCAGCCGAGCGCGCTCGGCAGCCCGCCCGAGAGCGCGGCGTCGGGCACGATCGTGAAGACCGGGCTCAGCGCGAGGATCGGCCCCACGATCGAGATGTCACCGCGTGCGCTCGCCCGCGCGAGGAGCCCGCTCATCCCCAGCACGAGCAGGCAGGAGGCGGCCACCGCGGGCCAGACGGTGCCCGGCGGTGTGAACGGGTGCCCGGTGATCGCGAAGAACACCACCCACGCCGCGCCGGCCACGCCCTGCGTCCACGCGACGACCACGAGCGGGGGGATGTCCCGCGCGCGGCCCTTGACGACGGCGAACTGGACGGCCTGGGTGAGGGCCGCGCCGAGCGACAGCAGGAACCAGGTCAGACGAGATCGATGCGGGCGACCCCGCTCGCCTCGAGCGCGGCCGCCATCGCGGCCACCTCCTCCGGGGAGGGCGGGAGCACCGGCGGGCGCACCAGCGCCCTCCGGAACAGCCCGCGCAGGGCCATGCCCTCCTTCATCCGCGCGTGCGCGTCGCCCGAGGGCTCGCCGGCGCCGTAGACCGCCTCCTTCACCGGCCAGATGCGGTTGTTGATCTCCCGCGCGCGGGCGAGGTCGTCGGCCTGCATGGCGGTCATCAGGTCGTAGGTCAGCTCCGGGATCAGGCTCGCGCAGCCGACGAGCGTGCCGTCCAGGCGGTGGACGAAGGTCGGGAACAGGTACTCATCCATGCAGTTGAGCAGCGAGACGTGCGGCGCCTCGGCGCGCAGGGCCCGGATGTCGCGCTCGTACCGTCCGAGGTCCCGCTCGCCCATCTTGAAGCCCTTCACCTGGGGCAGCCCGGCCAGGCGCACCATGAGGCGCGTGGAGTACGAGACCCGGGTGCTGGCCGGGTAGACGTGCACGATGATGTCGAGCCCGCTCTCGGCTCCGATGGCCTTCACGTACTCGTAGACCGCATCCTCCCGGACCCCGAAGCGCAGCCACATGTGGCACGGCATGACGTCGATGGTGTCGGCGCCGGCGTGGGCGGCGGCGCGGGCGTGCTCGATGGCCTCGAAGGTGCCCTCCGAGCAGACCGCGGACACGACGCGCACCCGCCCGGCCACCGCCTCGGCCACGATGCGGGTGACGTGGGCGCGCTCCTCGGGCAGGAGCGAGCCCACCTCGCCGATGTGGCCGTTGGTCATCACCGCGGTCACCCCGCGGCGGCCCGCGAGCCAGCGCGCGAAGCGGACGAGGCCCTCCTCGTCGATCTTGTAGTCGTCGCGAAAGGGGATGGCCATCGCGGGGATGACTCCGTGGAATGCGCGGCTCGCGCTCATCGGGCGGCTCCTTTGCCGAGACCGTACCCGAGGAGTCGCGGCCAGGTCAAATCGGTTCGGCCGTCCGCGCTACCGGGTAAGAATTGGCCGGCGTCCCGCGGCGAGGAGCCGCGAGCGAGGCCGCGAGCCGCGCATGCTGCTCGTCTCGCCGATGGCATGATCCGCGCAAGCGCCGGATCGGGCAGGAGATCAGCTCGCCATGCCAGCCGCGAAGACGACCAGACGGCGACCCCGCGCCACGCGCGGCCGCGGCGGTCGACGCTGGGTCCGGAGCGTCACGACGGTGTCGACCGATCCGCCTCGGGGGCTGTTCAAAAAGGACGCGCGCACGATCGCGCGCTCCCTGGCGTCCCGGCGCGTGAGCCCGAAGGGACCCGCGTCGGGTCTCCGGATGCTCCTCTTCTACATCAACCGGGGCGGCCGAGGGCTCTCGCCGACCCGGCGCGCGGAGCTCCAGAAGGCGAAGCGCCTCATGCAGGGCCGGCTCGGCCGGCGGACGCCGCGTCGCGCCCGGTAGGAACTACCTCCGTCGCCCGCGCTCGCGGCCGCGCCCGGGGTTACGCCCTTGACGTGACGCGCGACGGCCGCCAAGATTGCTGCCGGGAGGCCATCCATGCCACGCGCATCCTTCGGGCTCATCCTGGCCAATCGAGCGGTCGTGCTCGGCGCGATCCAGGCGCGCGATCTCATCGAGCTGTCGCAGCAGGCCGAGGCCTCCGGGGCCTTCGATGCCCTCTGGGTGGGCGACAGCCTGCTCGCCAAGCCGCGCCTCGAGGCGGTCGCCCTGCTCTCGGCCCTCGCGGGGGCCACCTCGCGGCTGCGGCTCGCGGTGGGCTGCATGGCGACGTTCGTCCACCGCCACCCGCTGCTGTTCGCGCAGCAGTGGGCGAGTCTCGACGTGCTCTCGGGCGGGCGCGCGTGGCTCGCGGTGTGCCTGGGCGGGCCCGACGAGCAGAGCGCCGCGCAGGCGCTCGAGCATCGGGTGATGGGGATCCGCTCGAGCGAGCGGGTCGGTCGCCTCGAGGAAGGGATCCAGATCCTCCGGAAGGTGTTCTCCGGCGAGAAGGTCTCCCACCAGGGCCAGTTCTACCAGTTCGAGGGCGTGAAGATCGAGCCGCGCCCGGTCCAGCAGCCGTGCCCGATCTGGATCGCGAGCAATCCGACCGGCCTCACCTGGAAGGGCGGGGCGAGCGCCTCGGACGCGGCGGTGGAGCGCGGGTTCCGGCGGGTCGCCCGCTTCGCGGACGGGTGGATGACCAACAAGGTGACCCCGGCCCAGTTCCGCGAGCAGTGGGCGCGCATCGCGCAGATGGCGCGCGAGGAGGGCCGCAACCCCGACGCGCTCGGCAGCGCCCTCTACCACAACATCAACATCAACGAGGACCGCCAGCAGGCGCTCGAGGAGAGCAAGACCTTCCTCGACACCTACTACACCTCCAAGTTCTCGCCCGCCTTCGTCGAGGGCTGGACGGTGGCGGGCAGCCCGGCCCAGTGCATCGCCGAGCTGCGCGAGTACGTGGCCGCGGGGCTCACCCACATCTCGCTCCGCCTCACCTCCTGGGACCAGCGCGGCCAGCTCAAGCGCTTCCTGGGCGAGGTCGCCCCCGCCCTCGCCGGCGGCCGCTGAGGGGTGCCGCCCCGGGGCCTGCGCGTCACGACGACCCGTGGGCTGGCCGTCGCGATCGGCCTGCTCGTCGTCGCGCTCCTGGTGGACGCCGCGGCCACGATCTACAACATCCGTGAGATCGCGACCAACGTGGAATGGGTCTCGCACACCCACGAGGTGCTGGCCAAGCTCGAGGCGGCGCTGTCGAGCCTCAAGGACGCCGAGACCGGCCAGCGCGGCTACCTCCTCACCGGGGATCCGGCCTATCTCGACCCGTACCGGCTGGTGGCGCTCACCGGCTACGGGACCGAGGCCGACCGCGAGCGGACCCGGGCCGCCGGCTTCGACGTCCACCTGGCAAAGCCGGTGGACCCGCTCGCGGTCGAGTCCCTGCTGGCCTCCTGGCGGCCGGGCCCGGGCCGCCTCACAGGCCGCGGCGCTTGAGAAAGCTGCTGAACCACGGGCCCACGTAGTTGTCGTGCGCGCTCTTCCGGATCGTCTCCTTGAGCGCACCCGACTGATGCTGGTTGATGCTCTCCGCGACGATCGTGAGGGTCTTGGCGCTCTGCTGGTAGCGCCACCAGAACCAGGCGAGGCCGCCGCCGCTCGCGAGCACCATCCCGCCCAGCATGACCAGCGCCGAGATCAGCGCGGCCTGGGTGCGGTTGGGCAGGCCCTCGGTCATGCCCTGCCGGGCGCCGCGCATCGCCTGGAGCATGACCTGATGGGTGAGGCCGCCGAATCCCGCCTGGTTCATCGGATCGTCCGCGCCCTCTGCCGCGCCCTTGATCAGGGCCTGCGACATGTTGCGCCCGACGTCCTGGAGCTCCGCGTGCATCGGCCCCTTGAGCCCGGCCACTAGCGAGGCGATGAGCTGGTCGCCCATCTGCCGGGCCAGGCGCTGGGTCGCCGGGTTCACGTCGCGCTCGATCGAGTCGCGCAGGGTGGTGGTCGCGGCGAGGATGCTGCCGGTGGCGATCTTCCGCAACTCGGCCTCGAGCTGATCGCCAGCGGACTTGACCAGCGCCTGGACCGTCCCGTCACCGCTCCGGTGGAGGCTCTCCATGGCCTGCGTCACGAGCGCATCGACCTGCTGCCGCATCTCCGGCGAGCCCAGGCGGGCCTGGAGCGCCTCCATCGCCGAGCCGGTC
>DATJIR010000149.1:0-13923 GCA_035493135.1 Verrucomicrobiia bacterium | reverse complement strand
CGCCGCCGCGCTGGCCGCGGCCGCCGCGGTGGCGGCCCTCGGGCCCCGGGCGCGCCGGGCGGTCTCGTGGGCCTGCGTGGCGGTGGGCGCCCTGCAGGTCGGCTCCGCCGCGTTCGCGATGCCCTCTCCGACCGTGCTCGCGCCCATCGTGCCGATGGTGGCCTTCTCGCGGCCCCCCGACGGCCGCGACTGGCATCATCGCGAGCTCCTGGCCGCCATCGTCGCGGCCGCCGGCCCGGGCGGGGCGCGGGTGGCGGTCGTCCCCAACGACAATTTCTTCTCGGTCTCCAACTTCCGCTACGAGGTCGTGCGGGATCGCCTGCCGCTCCGGCTCTCACGCGCGTGGGACCAGGGACCGATGGCGGTCGACTTCGCGATCGTCAAGACGGGCGACCAGGGACCGGACGCGGCCTCGGCCAAGCCGGATCGGATCATGGCCGCGCTCGGGGGCGGCGATCCTTGGCTGGCCGCCGCCTTTCCGGTGATCGCCCGCGCTTCGCTGCCGGACGGCAGCGAGGGCATGGTGCGGATGCGTCGCCTCGAGCCGGTCCGCGCGCTCACCGCCGCCCAGCTCGCGGAGCGCCTACGGCGCGGCGGAGAGGCGCTGCTGGCCGACGTGGTGCGCGAGGGCCGCGGGCTGCGGATCAGCCTCGACTACCGCGACGAGGCGCTCCTGGCGGGCCAGATCGACGGCGTGACGCTCGAGGCCGAATCGGCCTTGGTCGGCGAGTTCGCGCGCCGCAAGCCCCCGCTCCGCATCGGGCCGGTGCGGCTCCGGGCACGCGGCATCGTGATCAATCCGGGCCGGCTCGCCGCGACCGGCGCGGTCGAGCTGCTGGACGTCCGGTCCCTCGCGGTCGAGCGACTCGGGGTCGCCCAGGCAGACCTGGCCGAGTTCCTCGCCCGGCAACGAGGCCTCTCCGGGCTCGACGCCACCATGGAGCGGTGCGGGATCGCGGTGCACTGGTCGCTGCCCGGGCCGGATCTCCGGGCGCGCCTCGGGCTCGAGGCGGGGCCGGGGGCCACGCCGTTCGTCCTCCACGCCGACCGGGTCAGCTACGGCGGAGTGGGCGTGCCCGCGCTCCTCGTGCACTGGATCGTGAGAAACTTCGATCCGACCCCGCGCCTGCGGCGACTGCCCATGGCGGTGTCGGTGGCCCCGATCTCGATCGGGGCGGGGCGGCTCGAGGTCGGGATCGACCCGGACCCGCTCTGCCCGCCCAAGGAGTCACGCTGATGGCCGAGAGCCTGCCGGACAAGAAGGCACGCGCCCGCAAGATCCTGAGCCGTCTCGCCCGGACCTACCCGGACGCGCGAACGGAGCTCCACTTCACGACCCCGCTCGATCTGCTGGTCGCCACGATCCTGTCCGCCCAGTGCACGGACGAGCGCGTCAACGCGGTCACCGCGCAACTGTTTCCGCGCTACCGCCGCGCCCAGGACTGGGCGGACCTCCCGCTCCCGACGCTCGAGAAGGAGATCCACTCGACCGGCTTCTTCCGGGCCAAGGCCCGCTCGATCGTCGGGATGGCGCGGGGTCTGGTCGAGCGTCACGGCGGGGAGGTGCCCCGCACGCTCGAGGCGCTCGTGGCGCTCCCCGGGGTAGGGCGGAAGACGGCAAACGTGGTGCTCGGCAACGCCTTCGGCATCCCGGCCCTGGCGGTCGATACCCACGTGTTCCGGGTCTCCCAGCGGCTGGGCCTGGCCCGCGGGGAGGACCCCGAGGAGATCCACGACCAGCTCTGCCTGGTGCTGCCGAAACCGGGCTGGACCCAGGCGAGCCACCTCCTCATCCTGCACGGCCGTCGGGTCTGCTTCGCCCGTAACCCGGCCTGCCCGACCTGCCCGGTGGAGCCCCTCTGCCCCTGGCCCGGCAAGACCAAACCGGGCAAGCCCAGGGCGGCCAAGCCCGCCCGGGGCGCGCCGCGGGCCCGCTCCCGCCGGTCAAGCAGTTGACCCGGTGGGGGCTTTCTCTTATGATTACCCGTTGCCATTCATTCAATCCGGACGGAGAGCATGACGACAGTAATGCCGAAGGAAGAGGACGTAGAGCGCAAGTGGTTCCTGGTCGACGCCAGTGATCGGGTGCTGGGCCGGCTCGCCACCCAGGTCGCGACGATCTTGCGGGGCAAGCACAAGCCGCAGTTCTCCCACCACCTCGACGTGGGCGACCACGTGGTGGTGATCAACGCGGAGAAGATCCACCTGACCGGGCGCAAGCTGACCGACAAGATCTACCGCTGGCACAGCGGCTACATCGGAGGCCTGCGCGAGGTGAGCGCGGAGCGGATGATCAAGACCCATCCCGAGCGCGTGATCGAGTGGGCGGTTCAGGGCATGCTCCCCAAGGGCCGCCTGGGCCGCGCGATGGCCAAGAAGCTGAAGGTCTACAAAGGGGCGGAGCACCCGCACGCCGCCCAGAAGCCCGAGCCGCTCGCCACGCGCGCGCGCGCCCGCTGAGGAGCCCCATGGCTGTCGTCACTCGTTTCTATGGAACCGGACGTCGCAAGACCTCCGTGGCCCGTGTCTGGCTGCGGGCGGGCAGCGGCCGTATCCTGATCAACCGGCGTCCCTTCGAGGACTACTTCCCGCGCGAGACCCTGCGGATGGTCATCTCGCAGCCGCTCCAGCTCACGAACACCCTCGGCCAGTTCGACGCCATCGTGAACGTGGGCGGCGGCGGCCCGACCGGCCAGGCCGGCGCGGTCCGCCACGGCATAGCGCGGGCCCTGCTGCAGTTCGACGACAAGCTGCGCCAGACGCTCAAGCGGGCTGGCCTCCTCACCCGCGATCCGCGGATGAAGGAGCGCAAGAAGTACGGCCAGCCCGGCGCGCGGGCGAAGTTCCAGTACTCGAAGCGGTAGCCCGCCTCGAGGTCGGCCATGCTGCGAGTCGCGGTCACCGGGGCCAGTGGGTACATGGGCGCGGAGCTGCTGCGCCTGCTCTCCGTGCATCCCAAGGTGCGCATCACCGCGGTCACCTCGGAGCGCCTTGCGGGGGAGCGGCTCGACAGGAGCTACCCGCACCTGCGCGGGCTGAGCGACCTCGTCTTCCAAGACATAGAGCCCAATCGGCTCGCGGCCGAGGCGGACCTGGTCTTCCTCGCGCTCCCGCACATGGAGTCGCAGCGGCTGGTCCCGGTGCTGCGCCGCCACGGCCGGAAGGCGATCGACCTCTCCGCCGACTACCGCTTGAAGGATGCCGCGCTCTACACCACCTGGTACAAGGCGCCGCACGAGGACGCGGCGGGTCTCTCGGAGGCGGTGTACGGCCTGCCCGAGCTGCACCGCAAGCTGATCGCGGGCGCGTCGCTGGTCGCCTCCCCGGGCTGCTATCCGATGGGGGCGGTGCTTGCTACCGCGCCGCTGCTGAAGAGCGGGCGGGGGTCGGTCGACGGCATCGTGATCGACGGCAAGTCCGGGGTCACCGGAGCGGGCGCGCAGGGCCGCAAGGCCGAGCCCATGTACCTCTTCTCCGAGGCCAACGAGAACGTGCAGGCCTACGGCATGGCCACCCATCGCCACACTCCCGAGATCGAGCAGGAGCTGTCCGCGCTCGCCGGGCGGCCGGTGGTGGTGAGCTTCACCCCTCACCTCGTTCCGCTCAACCGGGGCCTGTTCACCACCGCGTCGGTGCCGCTCAGCCGGCCGGCCACCACCGCGGAGCTGGTCGCGCTCTACCGCGAGTTCTACGCGGGCGAGCCGTTCGTGCGCGTGCTCGACGAGGGCCAGCGCCCGACCACCCGGTCGGTGGTGGGCTCGAACTTCTGCGACGTCACGGTGGTGGCGGACCCGCGCACGCAGCGCGCGGTCTGCGTGTCCGCGCTCGACAACCTGGGCAAGGGCGGCTCCGCCAACGGCATCCAGAGCCTGAACATCATGATGGGGTGGGACGAGCGGACCGGTCTCGAAGCGCCTCCGGTGTATCCGTAGGCCGCATGCCGGACTTCCAGTGGCTGGAGGGTGGCATCACCGCCGTGCCCGGCATCCTCGCCTCCGGCATCGCGGCGGGCATCAAGCCCAGCGGCAAGAAGGACCTCGCCCTCGTCTACTCGTCGTCGCCCGCGCGTGCGGCCGCGGTCTTCACCACCAACCAGATCAAGGGCGCGCCGGTGCTGGTCTCGCAGGAGCACGTGCGGGACGGCCGGGCCCAGGCCATCCTCGCCTCCGCGGGCTGCTCCAACGTCTGTACCGGCGAGCAGGGGGTGAAGGACGCGCGCGAGATGACCCGGATCACCGGGGAGCTGCTCCGCATCCCGCCGCGCCAGGTCCTGATCGCCTCCACCGGGGTGATCGGCCAGCCCCTTCCGATGGACAAGATCCGGGCCGGGCTGCCGAAGCTGGTGAAGGGGCTCTCGCCGCAGGGCGGCCGACTCGCCGCCGAGGCGATCATGACCACCGACACCCGGCCGAAGGAAGCGGCCCTGCGGGTCGACGTGGCCGGACGGCCGGTGACGATCGGCGGCATCGCCAAGGGCGTCGGCATGATCGAGCCCCACATGGCGACCATGTTCTGCTTCCTCGCCACCGACGCGATGGTGGCGCGCGACTCGCTGCCGCGCGTGCTGCGTCGCGCGGTGGACGGCTCGTTCAACCGCATCACGGTGGACGGCGACCAGTCCACCAGCGACACGGTGGCGCTGCTCGCCAACGGGCTCGCCGAGAACGCGTCGCTCGAGCGGGGGGGCAAGGGCCTGCGCCAGTTCGCCCGCGCCCTCGAGGCCATCGCGGAGCGCCTGGCCCGCATGCTCGTCGAGGACGGGGAAGGCGCGACCAAGCTCGTGGAGATCGCGGTCCGCGGCGCGCGCACCCGGCGCGAGGCGGTGCTGGCCGCCCGCTCGGTGGCCAATTCGCCGCTCGTGAAGACCGCGATCAACGGCGCCGATCCCAACTGGGGCCGCATCATGATGGCGCTGGGCAAGGGCCCGGCCCGGGTGGCCGCCGATCGGGTGGCCATCGCGATCGGCGGCGAGTCGCTGGTGGAGAAGGGGATGCTCCGAGCGGGGGCCCGGATCGACCGGATCCACGAGGTGATGGGCGGGCCGAGCTACACCATCGCCATCGACCTCGGACTCGGGCGGGGCGAGGACTCGGTGTGGACATCCGACCTCAGTGAGGAGTACGTTCGAATCAACGCGAAGTACACGACCTAACACGCACGGTTGCGAGCTTCGGTCTCCGCGGGCCTCGTCGGCTCCCGGGGAAGTGTCGCCCCCCTTTCCGGGGGCCGACCGCTCGCAGCCGGAGGCCAACCGAACGACGACGGAAAGGAACGCCGGACCATGGCAACGCTGACCATGAAGGAGCTGCTGGAGGCCGGGGTGCACTTCGGCCACCAGACCAAGCGCTGGAACCCGAAGATGCAGAAGTACATCTTCGGCGAGCGCAACGGCATCTACATCATCGATCTGCAGAAGACCCTCAAGAAGTTCCGCGAGGCCTATGCCTTCGTGCGGGACCTCGCCGCCGACGGCGGCACCGTGCTGTTCGTGGGCACCAAGAAGCAGGCCCAGGAGACGGTGCTGGAGGAGACGGCCCGCTGCGGGCAGTTCTACGTCAACCACCGCTGGCTGGGCGGCACCCTCACCAACTTCACCACCATCCGGAAGTCCATCGCGCGGCTCAAGAAGCTCGACGAGATGAGCGAGACCGGCGAGTACGAGCGGCTGCCCAAGAAGGAAGTGATCGGGCTCGAGCGCGAGCGGGCCAAGCTCCAGAGCGCGCTGGTCGGCATCAAGACCATGGACCGGCTGCCGTCCGCGATCTTCATCATCGACCCCAAGAAGGAGTCGATCGCGGTCGAGGAGGCCCGCCGGCTCGCGATCCCGATCGTGGCCATCGTGGACACCAACTGCGACCCGTCCGGGATCGACTACCCGGTGCCGGGCAACGACGACGCGATCCGCTCCGTCCGCCTGATCACTTCCCGCATCGCCGACGCGGTGATCGAGGGCAGCGGCAGCCTCGCCAAGCAGGAGGCGGAGGAGGTTCCGGCCTCTCCCGACATGCCGGTCGTGACCGAGGCCGAGATGTCGGCGTCGGCGGAACCCGGCGCGTGACGCGCTGACGCGAGGACACGCTCAATGGCATCGTCGGCGGAACAGGTGAAGGAGCTCCGGGAGCGCACCGGGGCCGGGGTGATGGACTGCAAGGCGGCGCTGGAGGCCGCCAAGGGCGACATGCAGGGGGCGATCGAGCACCTGCGCAAGAAGGGCCTGGCCGACGCGGCCAAGAAGGCGCACCGCGAGGCCAAGGACGGGGTGGTGGCGTCGTACATCCACCCCGGCAGCAAGATCGGGGTGCTGGTGGAGGTCAACTGCGAGACCGACTTCGTGGCTCGCACCGACGACTTCCAGCAGCTCGTGAAGGACCTGGCCATGCAAGTAGCGGCCGCGAATCCCTCCTACGTGTCGCGCGAAGATGTGCCGGGCGCGGTGGTGGAGAAGGAGCGGGAGATCTACCGCCAGCAGATGGCCGACCAGAAGAAGCCGGCCCCGGTGCTCGACAAGATCGTCGAGGGCAAGCTCGAGAAGTTCTACGCCGAGTCCTGCCTGATGGAGCAGCCCTTCATCCGCGACGCCTCCGGCAAGACCCGGCTCAAGGACATGGTGGACCAGGCGACGGCCAAGATGGGCGAGCGCATCGTGGTCAAGCGCTTCGCGCGCTTCCAGGTGGGCGAGAGCTAGGCCGTCCATGGCCGCCCCCGGCGCGGCTCCCGCGTATCGGCGCGTCCTGCTCAAGATTTCGGGCGAGGCGCTCGCGGGTGGCCAGGGCTACGGCATGGATCCCGACGTCATCGCCCGCATCGCCGAGGAGGTGGCCGAGGTGGTTCGCCTCGGCGTCGAGCTGGCGGTGGTCATCGGGGGTGGCAACATCTTCCGCGGTATCGCGGCCAGCGCGGGCGGCATGGATCGGGCGACCGGCGACTACATGGGGATGCTCGCCACCGTGATGAACGCGCTCGCCCTGCAAGACGCCATCGAGAAGGCGGGCGTGCCCACCCGCGTGCTCTCCGCCATCGAGATGCGCGCGGTGGCCGAGCCCTACATCCGGCGTCGCGCCATCCGTCACCTCGAGAAGGGCCGGGTGGTGGTGTTCGCGGCGGGGACCGGTAACCCGTTCTTCACCACCGACACCGCGGGGGCCCTGCGCGCGGTGGAGATCGGGGCCGAGGTCATCCTGAAGGCCACCAAGGTGGACGGCATCTACACCGCCGATCCGGCCAAGGACAAGACCGCGGTGCGGCTGCCGCGGGTCGGCTACATCGAGGTGCTGAACCGCGGGCTGCAGGTGATGGATACCACGGCCATCTCCCTCTGCATGGACAACAAGCTACCCATCGTGGTCTTCGACCTCACGCGAAGGGGTAACATCAGACGGATCGTTACGGGCGAGCCGGTCGGATCCGTGGTGTCCGCCGACGTGGCCGCGCCGAAGGGGTAAGGCCATGACGCAACAAGCGGTGCAGAAGGACTTCGAGACCCGGATGCAGGCCGCCGTCGACGCGCTCACGCGGGAGTTCGCGGGGGTCCGCACCGGCCGCGCCAACGCGGCGCTGCTGGACGGGGTGCGCGTCGAGGCCTACGGCAACGTGACCCCGATCAACCAGGTCGCCTCGGTGTCGGTGCCCGACCCGCGCACGATCCTGATCCAGCCGTGGGACGCCTCCCAGCTGAAGGAGATCGAGAAGGGCATCGTCAAGTCGGACCTGGGGCTCAGCCCGAGCAACGACGGGAAGGTCATCCGGCTCACGATGCCGACCTTGACCGAGGAGCGGCGCAAGCAGCTCGCCAAGACGGTGGGCAAGTTCGCGGAGGACGCGCGGGTCGCGATCCGCAACGCCCGGCGCGAGGCCAACGACAAGATGAAGGCCCTCGCCAAGGACAAGAAGATCTCCGAGGACGAGGAGCGCCGCGGTCACGACCAGATCCAGAAGGCCACCGACCGCTTCACCGCCAAGGTCGACGAGCTGACCAAGAAGAAGGAGCAGGAGCTGCTGACCGTCTAGGTTGATCGGCCACTCTCGGTTGTCCGCCACGGTTGCCCGCCGGCCGGGGGCAGTGCGGGGGCCATGTCGGGGCCCCCGCAGATGAAAGAGCCTGCAGAAGTAAACGACCGCCCACCGGTTTTGGCCTGTATTTCGGCATTTTTACTGGCAATGGGGCAGGCCCTCACGTACCATCGTCTGATATGACCGCGAAGGCCGGGGCGGGGGTGTCGGTGGCGGAGTTGTCGACGCTCCCGGAAAACGACCTCAGGCGTCGGGTGATGGCGCACCCGGTGCCCCGCCACGTCGCGATCATCATGGATGGCAACGGCCGCTGGGCCACCAGCCGCGGCCTCCCGCGCGTCGCCGGCCACGGCGAGGGGGTGAAGACGGTGCGGAACGTCGTTCGCACCGCGGGCGAGCTCGGCATCGAGTTCCTTACCCTCTACGCGTTCTCGTCCGAGAACTGGCAGCGGCCCCACCAGGAGGTCTCCACCCTGATGGCCCTTCTCGAGCGCTCCATCGAGCGCGAGCTGCCGGAGCTGATGGAGCGCAACGTGCGCTTCCGCATGATCGGGCGGCCCGAGGGCGTGCCCCCGCGGGTGGGAGAGCGGATCCGGCGGCTCATCGAGACCACCGCGGGCAACACCGGCCTCACCCTGCTCATGGCCTTCAACTACGGCGGGCGCGACGAGCTGGTGGACGCGGTGCGGACCCTCGCCCGCGAAGTCCAGCGGGGCGCGCTCCGGCCGGAGGACATCGACGAGGTGCGCGTGTCGCGCGCGCTCTACACCGACGGGGTGCCGGACCCGGATCTTCTCATCCGCACCAGCGGAGAGCTGCGCCTCTCGAACTTCCTCCTGTGGCAGGTGGCCTACACCGAGCTGTGGATGACCTCCACGCTCTGGCCGGACTTCGGCGCGCGCGAGTTCTGCCTCGCGGTGGCCGACTTCCAGCAGCGGGACCGCCGCTTCGGGAGAGTCTGATGTCGCAGGCTCAGGGCGTTCGCCTCCCGCGCCCGGTCGAGGCGGCCGGCTCCTCCCGCCTGGCCGCGCTGATGCGGCGGCTGCTCAGCACGCTGGTCCTGCTCCCCCTCATCGTGTGGATGGTCGTCGAGGGGCCGATGTGGCTCTTCGGCACGGTCATGGTGCTGGTGGGCGCGCTCGGCCAGTGGGAGTTCACCGGCATGTTCGAGCGCGCCGGGGTCCGGACGTTCCGGGTGATCGGGCTGCTCGGCGGCGCGGTCCTGACCGCGAGCTTCGCGCTGCCGGTCTCCGAGCGCGTGACGTTCACCGCGGTCCTGCTCGCCATCCTGGGGATCGGGCTGCTGCGGGGCGAGACCGCGGGGCGCGCCGCGTGGGAGCCGGTGGCGGTCACCCTGTGCGGGGTGTGCTACGTGAACTGGCTGCTCGGCTACGCATTCTGGCTGCGGGATCTCGACCACGGAGTGGAGTGGATCCTGCTCCTGGTCTCGGTCACGTGGCTCGGCGAGACCGCGGCCTACCTGGTGGGCTCGACGCTCGGCCGGCACAAGCTCGCCCCGTCCATCAGCCCGCGCAAGACGGTGGAGGGGGCGGTGGCCCAGCTCGCGGTCTCGGTTCTCGCGGCGCTGGGCGCGCGCGCGTGGTTCTTTCCCGCGCTGTCGGTGCAGAGCGCGATCGTGGTCGGGCTGCTCCTGGGCGTGGCGGGCCAGGCCGGCGATCTGATGGAGTCCGCGATCAAGCGCAGCGTCGACACCAAGGACACCGGCCGGCTCATCCCCGGTCACGGCGGCATGCTCGATCGCATGGACAGCCTGCTCGTCAACACCCCCGTGCTGTTCTACTACGCGACCTACGGGAGGTCTCTCGGCGCATGAAGCGGCTGACCGTGCTGGGCGTCACCGGCTCCGTCGGACGGCGCACGCTGGAGCTGGTCGAGCATTTTCCGGAGGACTTCCGGGTCGAGGGCATGGCGGCCCGCGGCTCCAACCCGGAGCTGGTCGCGGAGCTCTGCCGGCGCCACCGGCCCCGCGCGCTCGCGCTCTCGGATCCGAGCGCGCTGGACGCGGTGGCGCGCGCGCTCAGCGCGCCGCGCCCCGAGCTGCTGGCGGGCCCGGACGGGCTCGTCACGCTCGCCCGGGAGGTCGAGGCCGACGTCGTGCTCTCCGCCATCGTGGGCGGCGCCGGGCTGCTGCCGACCATGGCCGCGATCCAGAGGGGCCGGAACATCGCGCTCGCCAACAAGGAGACGCTGGTGATGGCGGGCAGCCTGATGACCGCGGCGGCCCGGGAGCGCGGGGTCGCGCTCCTCCCGGTCGACTCCGAGCACAGCGCGGTCTTCCAGTGCCTCGAGGGCCACAACCGCAGCGAGGTGCGCCGCATCCTGCTCACCGCCTCCGGCGGACCGTTCCGGACCATGAAGGCGGCGGACCTCGCCCGCGTGACGGTGGAGCAAGCGCTCAACCATCCGACCTGGCGGATGGGCGCCAAGATCACGGTGGACTCGGCCACCCTCTTGAACAAGGGGCTCGAGGTCATCGAGGCGCGCTGGCTGTTCGACGTACCGCCCGAGAAGGTGCAGGTGGTGGTGCACCCGCAGTCGGTGGTGCACTCGCTGGTCGAGTACGTGGACGGCTCGGTCATCGCCCAGCTCGGGGTGCCCGACATGGGCATCCCGATCCTGTACGCGCTCACGTACCCGCAGCGGCTGCCGTGTCCGGCCGAGCGCCTCGACCTCACCCGAGTCGGCGCGCTCACCTTCGAGGAGCCTGACGTCGAGCGATTCCCGTGCCTGGCCCTCGCGCGGCAGGCCCTGCTCGAGGGCGGTTGCGCCGCGGTCATCCTCAACGCGGCCAACGAGGTCGCGGTGGCCGCATTCCTCGAGGGCCGGATCCGCTTCACCCAGATCCCGGAGCTCATCGACCGAGCCCTGTCGCGGGTGCCCGCGCGGGCGCTCGACGACATCGACACGTGTGTGGACGTCGACACCCGGACGCGGGCGACGGTGCGGGAGTGGCTTCCCGGCGGCGTCGTCGCGGCGGTGAGATAGCGGAGGCGCCGGTGGCGACCGTACAGATGCTGGTCTCGTTCGTGGTGGTGCTGGGGATCCTGATCGTCGTCCACGAGTTGGGGCACTTCCTGATGGCCCGCCTCGCCGGGGTGGGGGTCGAGCGCTTCTCGATCGGCTTCGGCCCGGTGCTCTGGCGCTTCCGAGGGAAAGAGACCGAGTACTGCGTGTCCGCGATCCCGATGGGCGGGTACGTGAAGATGATGGGCGACGACGAGAACCCCCTCGAGGGCGGCAAGGGGCCGACCATCGATCCGGCCAAGGCCTTCAACGGCAAGCCGCTGGCGGCGCGCTTCCTCATCGTGTTCGCGGGGCCGGCGATGAACTTCGTGCTGGCCGCGCTGATCGCCGGGTTCATGTTCATGCTGGTCGGCCGGCCGGTGGCGCCCACCCTGGTCGGTCGGGTCGCCGAGGGCGGCCCGGCCGCGCAGGCCGGCCTCACCACCGGCGATCGCATCGTGGCGATCGACGGCAAGCCGGTGCCGTACTGGGAGGATCTCATCCGGGTCGTGCAGGCCGCGGGTGGGCGCGCGCTGCAGATCGCGGTGCAGGGGCCAGCGGGCGAGCGCACCGTGACCCTCACCCCCGCGCAGACCAAGCGCAAGGATCTCTTCGGCGACGAGCAGAGCGTGTGGGAGATCGGGGCCAGCCCCTACATCCCCGCCGCCATCGGCGACACCGTGTCGGGCGATCCGGCCGACCAGGCCGGGCTCAAGCCGGGCGACGTGGTGGTGGCCCTCGAGGGGCAACCGGTCCTCTCCTGGGACGAGCTCGCGGAGCGCATCCATCAGCGGGCGGGACAGCCCACGCGCCTCGAGGTCAAGCGAGGCGCGGAGACGCTCGCGATCACGGTGACCCCGAAGAAGGGCAAGGTCCCGGGACCGGACGGCAAGGAGACCGAGGTCGGGCTCGTCGGCATCCGGCCCGGCGGCTCGGTCACCATGGTGCGGTCGAACCCGATCTCCGCGCTGTGGGAGGGCGTCGCGTGGTCGGGCGACGTCACCATGAAGACCGCGATCGGGCTCTACAAGATCGTGGTGGGCCAGCTCGACCGGAGCAACATCGGCGGTCCGATCCAGATCGCGAAGACCGCGGGCGAGCAGGCCCGGCAGGGCATCGTGAGCCTCGCCCTCTTCACCGCGGTGATCAGCATCAACCTGTTCCTGCTCAACCTGCTCCCGGTGCCCATGCTCGACGGCGGCCACCTGCTCTTCTTCGCGTTCGAGGCGGTGCTGGGCCGGCCCCTGTCGGTCCGCAAGCGGGAAGTCGCGCAGCAGGTCGGCTTCGCCCTGCTCATGCTGCTCATGGTGTTCGCCTTCTACAACGACTTCAAGCGGATCGGACTCTTCTAGATGGGACAGTACGAGCGGCACGTCTTCGTGTGCACGACGGGCGATAGCTGTCCGGCCCAGGGCGACGTGGAGAAGTTCGTGAAGACGCTCCGGGCCGGGGTGGTCACCGCGGGGCGTCAGGTCGAGGTCCGGGTCAACAAGGCGGGCTGCTTCTCGCAGTGCGGGCACGGCCCGATGATCGTGGTCTACCCGGAGAACGTCTGGTACGCGGGCGTCCAGGAGAGCGATCTGCCCGAGATCCTCCAGTCGCACATCCTCGACGGGGTGCCGGTCAAGCGCCTGATCTACGATCCCGGCGTCAAGGGCGCCAACAAGGTCAAGTAGTGCGCTGGACCCGGTCGCTGATCCCCACGCTCCGGGACGACCCCGCCGACGCGGAAGCGGTCAGCCACAAGCTCATGGTGCGGGCCGGGCTCGTGCGCCAGCTCGCCGCCGGCATCTACGTCTACCTCCCGCTCGGCCTGCGCGTGATCGAGAAGGTCAACGCGATCATCCGCGAGGAGATGAACGGCATCGGGGGGCAGGAGATCGAGATGCCGGTGCTGCATCCCGCCGAGATCTGGCAGCAGTCCGGACGCTGGGACGTGATCGGCGGCGAGATGTTCCGGCTGAAGGATCGCAACGGGCGCGACATGTGCCTCGGCATGACCCACGAGGAGGTCATCGCGTGGCTGGCCGCGCGCGAGATCCGCTCCTATCGCGACCTGCCCCAGATCTGGTACCAGATCCAGACCAAGGAGCGGGACGAGGCGCGCCCACGCTCGGGCGTGCTGCGCACGCGGGAGTTCCTCATGAAGGACTCCTACACCCTCGATCCGGACCCGGCCGCGCTCGAGATCTCCTACCATGCCCACAAGGACGCCTACTGCCGCATCTTCGACCGCTGCGGGATCACCTACGTGGTGGTGCAGTCGGATCCAGGCATGATGGGCGGCTCCGGCTCGCACGAGTTCATGGCTCCGAGCGCGGCCGGGGAGGACGACGTGGCCCTCTGCGATGCGTGCGGCTACGCGGCCAACGTGGAGCTGGCCCGCGGCGTGCCGAGCGCCCCGGCTCCCTCCGGCGCCAGGCGCGAGGAGGTCGCCACGCCGGGCGCCCACACGATCGCCGAGGTCTCGGCCCGGCTCAAGATCGATCCCGCCGCGACCATCAAGACCCTGGTCTTCATCGGACCAGACGGCCCGGTGCTGGCGCTCGTGCGAGGCGACCACGCGCTCCACGAGCGCAAGCTCGCCCGCGCGCTCCAGGCCGAGGCGCGGCCGGCGCACCCCGAGGAGGTCAAGCAGCACCTGGGGGTCGCGCCGGGCTCGGTCGGGCCGCTCGGGGTCCACGGAGCCCGCATCATCGCCGACGAGTCGCTGCGCCAGGGCCGCTACGTGGTGGGCGCCAACCGCGAGGGCTTCCACGTGGTCGGGGTCACCCCGGGAACGGACTTTCCCTGCGAGTGGGCCGACCTCCAGGTGGCGCTGGCCGGCGAGGGGTGTCCCAGCTGCGGCAAGCCGCTCCGGATCGAGCGGGTGATCGAGATCGGCAACAT